>JAZJYP010000258.1:0-33786 GCA_040390345.1 Pseudomonadota bacterium
AAGTTGCCGCCGAATCGTGGTCTGACCCCGGTTGTCAAGTTGCCGGGTTTGACCCCCTGGCACGCGCGAAATGTCCGAATGTCAGATGTGACCCCGACGTTTTTATTCTCAATCAACGATAAACAGGCTGGCGCCACCTGCCGTGGACGAGCGATGCGGCTCGGCGTTGTCGGCCACCTGGTAACTCATGCCTGGTTTGAGCACAAAAGTGCGCCCGTCTGCCAGTTCGGTATGCAGTTCGCCGGCCAGGCAGAGCAGGATGTGGCCCTTCTCGCACCAGTGGTCGGCCAGGTAGTGCGGCGAGTAGTCGACCATGCGTACGCGCACGCCGCCAAAATGCCGCGTGCGCCAGGTGGCCGTGCCGGTTGCGCCCTGGTGTTCGGTCGTGGCGATCGTGGACCAGTCGGTAGTGCCAAACGGGATGTCGTTCAATTGCATGCGGTGGGCTCGTAAAAGGTGATGAGGTTCTTGTCCGGGTCGAGCACGCCAAATTCGCGCGAGCCCCAGGGTTTTTCGGCCAGCGGCGCATTGGGATGCACGATGCCCAAAAGCCGGCAATGCGCATACAGGCTGTCGACGCCGCTCACCTGGATGCGGCAGGCGGTATTGGCCGCAATATGTGCCTCTTTACACGCCCAGTAATGCAGCGAAACAGCGCCGTGGCAGAGCACGGCATATTCACCCTGTACCGCATAGACCTGCTTGAAACCCAGTGTTGAACAGCAAAAGGCGACGGTGCGCTCAATATCGAGTGAGGCCAGGATTGGCGTTGCGCTCTGCATCGTTGCATTCATGGCTTCTTCTTTCCTTTGTCCTCGCCTTAATCGGGCTGGCGGGCGTAGCTCACCGTGAGCATTTCCCATTGGTGGCCGTCAGGTTCGTTCCAGTAGACGTTCATGCCGCCGAACTGGTGATTGACCTTGTTGTCCATCGGCCCCTGCACGATGCCGCGGTAGGGAATGCCGCGCGTTTGCAATCGCGCGAGGATGGTGTCGAAGTCGGCCTGGCTGACGCGAAAGCAGAAGTGCTCGACCGGGAACGCTTCTTCCGTATTCATGAAGTCGAGCGTCATGCCGTCGTTGAGGTACACCGCCGTGAACGGGCCCACCGGGGCCGGACCCCAGGGCACGTCGAGCAGTTCGGCCAGGCGCCGCGCGGACGCGGCGGCGCTGTGCGAGGAGACAATCACGTGATCGAGTTCGATAGCCATGGCGGCCTCACGGGGTCGAAGGTGCTGCCTTGATGTCGTCAGATTTGCCATGGGCGCCGGCACCGAAGGCACCGAGCACGCCGGCGACGATCATGACATACCACAGCGAGAGCAGGCTGCCGACCGGGCCGATGATGGCGGCGGCATCGAGCACGAGCGCGACGGCGCACAGCATCGCCATGGCCAGCAGCAGCCACGAGACGGCATTGGTGAGCGCGCGGATATTGCCGATGCGCGCGCCCATGGCAAACAGCAGGTAGCCGCCGATGCTAAAGACAGGGAACAGGACCCACATGATCAAATCGGCCGACCAGGGCACCAGGCCCAGGGGAACGAGTGCGAGCGTCGCACCGGAAAACAGACCCAGGACCAGCAGCAGGGCACCGACGACGAGTAAAGCCATGATGACGCTCCTTGAATGTTCGGACGATGTCGTCAGTATAGTCGTTTGAATAAGATTGTCGACCACGCGCACATACCGAGCGCAACAAGCGTGCCGACCGCGAACCCGGGCTGCAGCGCGACCTGCAGGCCTTCGACGGCCACGCGGGCAATATGGGCGAGCAAGACCAGCGCAAACACGATGCCGCTGGTGACGAGGTAGGCTTTCATGCAGGCTCCTTGCTTAGCGTAGCCGCGCCAGCGGCGATTGGTGGAATGCGTGGTGCAGCTCCTGCAGGGCAGTGCGCAAGCCCTGCACCACGGCGGCATCACTGACCATGCCGTCTTCGTCGAGCGAGGACCCAAGCAGGGGCACGCTGAGGCAGGCTCGCTCGGCCACATGGGCCGACATCGTCCGCAGCGTCTCGCGCAATGCGTCGTCGGCGTGGTGCGCGCGCGGCGAGGCATTGAAGACAGCCACCGGAATGTGTACAAAAGGCTCGAAGCTGACCAGCC
The DNA here is from genome assembly GCA_040390345.1 of Pseudomonadota bacterium. Taxonomy (GTDB): domain Bacteria; phylum Pseudomonadota; class Gammaproteobacteria; order Burkholderiales; family Burkholderiaceae_D; genus Telluria_A. The sequence continues at coordinate 2,108 of JAZJYP010000258.1, forward strand.
AGTCCAGCGCATTCTTGATCGTGCCGCTGACGCCGTGCGCATACTCGGGACTGGCGATCAGTAGCGCATCGGCGTCGTGCACATCGGCATACAGGGCTCGCACGGCGGCGGGCGCTTCCAGGTCCGGATTGAACAGGGGCAGCACTGCGACGGCCTCGCAACAGGTGAGCGTGATACCGTCCGGGGCCACGCGCTGCGCGGCGCGCAGCAAGGCCGCATTGATGGAGTCGCGGCGCAGGCTGCCGCACAGGGAAAGAACCTTCATGGACCGCTGGCGCTTCTGTCAACAATGGAAGAATGATAGTAGCATCTTCGCCGCAGCGCAGCAGGGGGCTATGCCGAAATGGCGCGGCAAGGCCGGCGGATGCGCTCTAGACGATGCGGTGCCGACTTGGGCAAACTGGGCTCTCGCTTAATTCAGGAGACCCGTATGAAACTGCATGTCGCCGCCACCCTCGCACTCGCACTCGCTGTTGCCGCTTGCGGCGGAACATCTCCTGGCACGACCAGCGTGGAGGGCCATGGCGGCGGTGCGGCCACCGCGCAGGTCACGGCGCCACCGGCCGGCCTGGCCAACTTCAACTACACCTACTACCGCAAATACATCAACGCCAGCGGCGTGCCCATCGTCGCGGCAGCAACGGTAAGTGACGCGGCGCTGTTGAAGATGAAGCTGATTGTCGACACCATGCTGATGAAGGATGCGGCCACGCGCACGCAGCTGGTCGCGCGCCTGCAGCGCGTGCTGATCATCCCGCGCGGCCAGGGCATGACGACCTTGCCGGAATACGTCAACCTCGACCAGCTGTTCCCGCTCGGTGGCGGCCAGACCTGGAACGACCGTGCGCAAGGCATTGGCTGGACGGCGACCATTCCCTATGTGAGCTGCAGCGAAGCGAACCTGCTCCATAGCGGTGCGCCGGACGACCGCTACACCAACGAATCGATCTGCATCCACGAATTCGGCCACGCGGTGTGGGAAGCGGGCGTGGTGTTCCGCGATGCGACTGCCCAGGCGCGCCTGGACGCGGCATTCAACGCGGCCAAGCAGCGCGGCTTCCTCGGCACGACCTATGCGGGCACGGCATCGCGCGAATACTGGGCCGAGGGCGTGCAGGGCTGGTTCAATGCGGGCAGCTGCACCAATACGCCGACCTGTGATCAGACCAGGCTTTACAACACGGACCGCACGCTGTGGAATGAAGTCGGGAAGTGGTTCTATGCGCCTTACGAACTGGCGACGCAGATTTATCCCTGAGGACGGGCCAGCGTAGGCTCCTGGTACAGCCCGAACAGGTTGCCGGCGGGGTCGAGGAAGCGCGCCGTGATTTCCGGCGCGTCCACGCCGACGGGCTGCACCAGTGTGCCGCCGTTGGCGAGGACCTTGGCGACGGCCGCGTCGATGTCGTTGACCATCATGTAGACGAGCAGTCCCGCCGCGCCCGTCGGCGCGCGGCCGGTCACCCAGGCGCCGCTTACTTCGCCGACGCCGTCGTCAAAGGCGATGCGGCCGTCGCCGCGCGTGCGCACCGCCCAGCCAAAGACGGCCTGGTAGAACGCGCACGAGCGGGCCGGGTCCTGGGCGGGAATCTCGAGATAGCAGATCTTGCCGTTGTTGTAGGTCGGCGGCATCGCGGCTCCTGCGTTTAGGGTTTGGCCTGCACGGGAATATTAAACAGCATACCACCGCCATTGCCGCTCATGACACTGGGTGCGGTGCCGTTCCACTTCTGGATCGCTTCGTGCTGCAGCTTGAGTTTTTCCCACTCAAACAGCTTGGGGTCGAGCGAGAGCAGCAGGGCGCGGTTGGCGGCGGCCTCGCCTTCGGCGATGGCCACGCGCTTCTTCGCCTCGGCCTGGGCCGAGCGCACTTCGTTTTCAGTGCGGATCGAGTCCTGGATGGCGCGCGTCTTGGCGGCGACGGCGTCGAGCAGCGCTTGCGGCGGGCGCAGCGCGCCGATCAGGCCAAACTGCTGGATGCTGACACCGAGTCCACCGACACGGTTGTTCAATTCCTTGGCGATGCGGTCGAGGAATTCCTCCTTGCGGCTGCCGTTGATGTCGTCGAAGGAGTACTCGCTGCCGACGGCCACCACCACATTGCGGGCGGTGTCGCGCAGGTAGCCGTGGGTGAAGCTTTCGAGGCGGTCGGCGCGGAACTTGGTGTAGAAGGTCGGCACCTGTTTCGGATCGAGGCCGTAGCTGACCGCCACGTCCAGGTTCACCGGCACGCTGTCCTTGGTGTTGAAGGTCAGTTCTTCGTTGACGGCGTTACCTTCACGCACATCATGGGTCCACACGACGCGCTGGATGAAAGTGGGGTAGACAATGAGCTGGGTCTGGATCGGGTTGTAGAACACGAAGCCGGTGACCGTGTCTTCGTGGCTGATGCCCTTGTCGACCAGGCGGTTGACCTTGATGCCGGTAAAGCCAGGCGGGATGATTTTCCAGTTCAGGAAGAAGTTCGACACGACGAAGACGATTGCCGCGCCGGCGGCGAGCAGGACGAGGAGGCGTTTGACGACGGTAAGCATTGCTGGCCTTTCAAATTCATGTCAACATTGACATATAGTTAAAGCCATTATGCGCCCAAAGCGCAGCCGTTTCAACGGGCCTACATGTCGCGGAATTTGCGCAGGAAGGTCTCCGATACGGGCAGCTGCTCGCGCCGGCTTTTCAATTGTGCGCTCAGGCGACCGGCCATGTTCGGCGCGATGTTGACGATTTCGAGGGCGTTGGCGACGGTGGAGCGGTGCAGCTGCCAGAACTGCTCGGGGTCGAGTTCGTCGAGCAGCTCCTTGAGCGTTTTCTTGATCAGCACTTCCGAGTCGGCCAGCACCACGCGCAGGTATTTGCACTCGGCCTGGATGAAGACGATTTCGTCGACCGTGATCAGGCGCAGCGTGTTGCCCACCGTCGCCGTCAGCCAGCGCAGGTAGCGCGGCGGGGCGGCGCTGGCGGGCAGCTTGTCCACCAGGCTCGCCAGCATCGCCGACATGTCCTGCGGTGCGGCGGCGAGCTTCTTCTTCAGGCGCAGCACGGTGGCGGCCAGGCGCGAGGGCTTGATCGGCTTGAGCAGGTAGTCGGCGGCGCCGTGCTCGAAGGCTTCGATGGCGTGGGCGTCGTAGGCGGTCACGAACACGATGTGGCAATGCTCGCCCACCAGGCGCGCCAGTTCCAGGCCGGACGGTGGCGGAATCTGGATATCGAAGAAGGCGATGGTGGGCCGGTGCTGTTCGATCAGGCGCAGCGCCGAGACGCCATCGCCAGCTTCGGCGACGATGGCCAGTTCGGGCCACAGCGCGCGCAGCGACTCGCGCAATTCATCGCGCATGGCCACTTCATCTTCAACGAGGATCGCCGTGACGGGCGTGTCAGGCGGGGATGGCTTGGGCCACATCGATGGCTGCTCCTGTTTGTTCTTCCAATGCCTGAAGGGCCAGGCGGGCACGGGTCAATTCGTGTTCGGATTGGGCCAGCCCGCGCTGCATGGCCAGGCGCAGGTAGTCGACCAGGGCGTGCAACAGGTCCGCCGCCGCGCCGGCGTCGACATGGTGGCGCTCGCGTACGGCGCGCAGCACGCGCGCCACCATGTGCGGGTCGATGCGGGCGCGCGCGGCCATCAGGCTGGCCCGTTCGATCTGCTGCGTCAGCAGGCGCTGCCTGGCCTGTAGTGAAATCAGGTGGGCCTGGTCTTCGCGGCTTTTCACGTAGAGGAAGGACAGCCAGCTCAAGGTGCCGCCCAGGAGCAGGATGTGCAATGTGCCCATCAACAGGCTGGCAAACGGGATGGTGGCCGGCGTGGGTGGCGGCGCCAAGCCCAGCGCGATCATTGCCAGCCACATGCCGATTTGCGCGGCGGCGCAACCGAGCGTGTGCACCAGCAGGAACCAGCGCGGGCGGCGCACCATGTCCGAGACGCTGTCGACGCTCAATTGGTGGGCCAACGTCATGATCACCGGCGAGACAAAGGCCGGCAGCAGGCGTAGCAAGGCCTGGCCCATGCCCATTTGCTGCAGATAGGGCAGGCTGTCCGGCAAGGTCCACAGCAGGTAGGTCAGCAGGCTGGCCAGCTGGAACAGGAACAAGGAGAGCTTCAGATGGCGCAGGCGCTTAAACAAGGCGGCCTCCCACGGGCACGGCGATGGCAGCCCGCACGCCGGCAATGGTCCCAGGTTCCACCAGCAGGCGCGCGCCATTGCCATACCAGTTGCGCAGGCGCGCCCGCACCGTCACCAGCGCGAGGCCGGTGCCGGAACTGGCCTGCAAGCCGACCCCGTCGTCGCACACTTCGGCGTGCAGGGTCGCGCCGTCGATATAGGTGCGGATGGCGAGAAGGCCGGCCTCCTGTTTCGGCGCGAGGCCGTGGCGCACGGCGTTTTCCACCAGCGTGGCGATGGTCAGCGCCGGCAAGGGCACGGCGCGGCTGGCGGCGCAGGCGCTGATGTCGAAGCGCAGGCGCGCGCCGAAGCGCTGGGCCAGGATCGACAGGTAGGTATCGAGCAGGTCCAGCTCCTGGCCCACGGTCCAGTCGCTGCGGCGCAGGGCGGGCAAGGCGCCATCGAGGTAGCTGGCCAGGGCGTCGACCAGGCGGTCGGCACCGGCCTTGTCGTGGCGGTATTCGCGCCTGATATGGGCCAGGGTGTTGAACAGGAAGTGCGGTTCGATCTGCGCGTCGAGGATGGCCATTTCGGCGCGCTCGAGTGTCAGCGCCAGTTCCTCGTTCCGGCCTTGCACGCTGTGGCCGTGCGCGGCCTGGCTGCGCAGGGCGCGGTAGACCAGCAGGCAGGCGAACAGGTTCATGCCCAGCATGCTCGTTTGCAGCCACAGCGACAGGGAATTGGTCCAGGCTGCGCCGTGCAGCCAGCGATAAAACGGCAAGGCCAGCCACACCAGTGCGGCGCCGTTGGCCGCGCCGATGCCCAGTGCGCCGGCGAGCATGCGCCGCCACAGCGGCCAGGCCTGGCCGCTTGTCAGCGCCGCCAGCAAGGCCGCGCCCATCGCCGCCGCCAGCAGCAAGTAGACCAGCAGGCGTTCGCCCTGGCCCAGCCAGAAGGGCAGGCTGGCGTGGTACTCCACGAACAGGAAGGTGTTGCTGGCATAGAGAACCAGTCCGGCCAGCAGCCACCATCCCGGCAGCGTGTGCGGCCGGGTCAAGGGGGAGTGGTGGCGGGTGGCATAGTCCATCAATGTTTCAGTGTCGGATCCCAATGCTCGGCGATCTTGCCGTCTTCGACGCGGAACATGTCGAACCAGGTGGTCGTATAGGTTTTGCCCTGCGCGTTTGGCTCGGGCATGCGGGCGACGAAGCTTAGCACGACCAGGTTGCCTTCGGCGACGACGTCGACCAGCGGTGCCTGCACGCGCTCGGCGATGGCGTGTGGCTTGCTGAACTGCGAGAACAGCTTCACGAAGCCTGCGCGGCCGGTGGGCACGCCCGGGTTGTGCTGGATGTAGGACTCGGCCAGGTATTTGTCGGCCAGTTCCAGGTGCCCGCCTTCGAGAACTTCGCGCCAAAAATCATAGACCAGGCGCTTGTTGGCGGCCAACTGGGCTTGACCGCTTTCGAGCAGCCTGGCATGGTCGAAAGCGGCGCTCACGTCGACCTGCGCCCACGCGGCGTGGGTGCCGCCCAGCGCGAGCAGCGCGCAGAGCAAGTGTGCGATGCGCTTCATCATATTGCGCCGCCGTTCTGTGCGAGTGGCGCTGCCTGCCAGGCTTTCGCCTCGGCCTGGGCCGCGGCGACCTGTTCCGGCGTCATGGACTGCATGACGATGGCGCGGTATTCGGCGGCCTTCTTGTCGCCATTGGCTTCGGCGATGGCGAACCATTTGTAGGCCGCGACCCGGTCCTGGGCCACACCCTGGCCATTCAGGTACATCACACCCAGGTTGCTTTGCGAGCCGGCGTGGCCCAGCGCCGCAGCGCGGGTGGCCCATTGCGCCGCCTTGGCTTCATCCTTGGGCAACTGGTCGCCACTGGCGTACAGCACGCCGAGCAGGGCGGCTGCCTTCACTTCATTCTGCAGCGCCGCCTTCTCGAACCAGGCGACCGCTTGCGCCAGGTCGCGCTTTTTGCCCAGACCTGCGTAATACAGGCGCCCCAGGCGCAGTTGCGCGTCGGCCGAGCCTTGCGCTGCGGCCTTGGCATACCAGGCGGCCGCTTCGGTGTAGCTTTGTTCGACGTCGGCGCCCTGTTCGTAGCGGATGCCCAATTGAAGCTGCTTCTTGACATCGCCCTTTTTGGCTTCGCGCACCAGTGCCTCTTCGATGCGCGGATCCTTGGCGTCGCCGTGGCCGCCGCCCGCCATGTCCATGCTGCCACCGCCCCCGCCGCCGCAGCCATTGAGGTCGCGGCAGGGCTGGCCCGCGCAGTGTTCCTGGCTTGTTGGTGCGGCCAGGGCGGTGCCCGACAGGGCCAGGGCGGCCGCTGCGGCGGCGATCAATGCGCCGGGTTTCAAATGCTGGTTCATTCGGGTCTCCGTTCAAGAATTGGAATGGGTCCAGCATAGGAAATCCGCCTGCCGGCATGGCGCCGCAACAGACGAAACGGCCTGGCAGGGGGCTCGATTGCCCGCCAGCGGGTACGAAGCTTCAAGCGTGGCGGCGCCGGCGTTCAGCCACGCTGCCGGCCACCAGTTGTTCAAGCACCTGCAAGTCGACGTCGGCCAGGCGGCGCACATACAGGCAGGCCTTGGCGCGTTTGTGCTTGCCCAGCCGGGCGAGCACGTCTTCGATGCCGGGGAAATCGGCGGTGAGGTAGATGCTGATGTCGCCCTTGCGCGAGGCAAAGCCGACCAGGCACGAGTCGCCTTCGCGCCCGCTGTCATAGACGTAGTGATAGCTGCCGAAGCCAACGATGCCGGTGCCCCACATCACAGGCTTTTCACCGCTGGCCTTGGCCATCAGCCTGGACAGGGCAACGCAGTCGCTGCGCCGCGCCTCGTCCTCGATGGCGGCGAGGTAAGCGTCGACACTGGCCGCCGTTGCCTTGGTTTTATTTTCCGCCATGATGCTCCCTTTCGCCATGTCCAACGTCGGGGTCACATCTGACATTCGGACACGAGCTCAGCCGGTTGCCGGCTGAGCTCGTGTCCGAATGTCAGATGTGACCCCGACGTGTTTGAGGTAAATGTCGTAGCGCACGCCGTGGATGAGCGGCGTGGCGGCGTGCCAGGCGAAGCCCATGCGCAGGTACATGGGCAGGGCCACTTGCATCATGGCGCTGGTGTGCAATGCGAACACGGGCGCGCCGTCGCGCCGTGCGCGTTCCAGGCACGCTTGCGCGAGGGCGCGGCCGATGCCGTGGCCGCGCGCTTGCGGGGCGACTACCAGCATGCGCATGATGGGCCACTCGGGCCGGAAAAAATCGGGCTTGGGCGCGCCCGGGCCGAAATAGGCGACAGCACCAGCAAGGCGGCCATCACGCTCGGCGACGATCAGTTCACCGGCCTCGGCCAGGCCGGCGGTGTTGGCAATGCGCGCCTGGAAGGCGGGCCAGTCGTCATAGGCGTCGCGGTATTGTTCAAACGCGGCCAGGCCCAGCGCATTGACGGCGCTGGCGTCGGCGGGGCGGAAGGGGCGAATCTCGATCATGGTCCTGGTCGGTTTGGCTGGTCAATACATAAGCGTAACATGGTGGCATGCTATTCTCGTGCCGTCGTCGCGCCGGAGAATGACCGTGTTCGGAAAATGGATCGCTGCCTGTGTATGTGCTGGCCTGTGCGGGCCAAGCGCGGCCGTTTGCAGCATGCGCCTGCCGCTCATTAACCTGAGCGCCCCGGCCCCGGGCACCGAACGCAAGGGCATGGACCTGGAACTGGCCGACGCCATCTTCGCCGAGGCCAAATGCGACCTGGTGCTCAGCGACGGCGTCTCGCGCCTGCGCCGCGACCTGATGTTCAGCCAGGGCCAGGTCGACTTGATGCTCGCGGCGAGCAACACGCCGGAGCGCCAGGCCATCGCGCGCTTTTCCAGCGCCTACCGGATGGAAGTGGTGCGCCTGTTTGCGACACCGGAAAACCTGGCCCGCTACGACGGCGTCAAGAGTTTCGACGACATCCTGCGCCTGGGCGAGCGCCTGCTCGTGCCCAGCGGCGGCTGGTACGGCGCCGACTATGCGGCGGCCGAGGCGAAGCTGCAGGCGCATGGCCAGCTCAGCACCTACAAGAATTTCGACCAGGGCCTGAAGATGCTCGAAGCCGGGCGCGCTGGCCTGATCATGGGCGACTTCCTTGGCGTGAACAAGGCCGCCGCCAAGGCCGGCATGCGCATCGCGCCGCTGGCCTATGTGGTGCTGCGTGCGCCGGTGCACCTGATGCTCAGCCGCGCCAGCACCAGCGAACAGGACTTGCAGCGCATCGACGCGGCCATCGCGCGCCTGGAAGCGCGCGGTGCGCTCAAGGCGATCCGCCACAAGTACTGCGACTCCTGCGACCCCGAATAGGCGCGCTTCAGAACGATTCGGCGAAGGCCTTGAGGCTGCCCAGTGCCGTTTCCCATTCGCGGCCGATGACTTCCAGCGTGCGCCGCGCTTCATCGATCTGGGCCGGGTCGAGCTGCCAGTGCCGCTCGCGCCCGATCTTCACGTCGCGCACCACGCCCGCTTCGGCCAGCACCTGCAGGTGCTTGGTCACGCCCTGGCGGCTCATCTCGGTGGTGGCCGTGAGCTGGGCGATCGACAGGGCGCCGCCGGCGCACAGCACCGCCACCAGCTTCAGGCGCGTCGGGTCGCCCAGTGCCGCGAACACGTGGGCCAGCGCGTCGCTGGCCTGGAATATCGCGGGCAGTCCGGGACTAGGCGTTGACATAGTTGACCAGATTGCCCAGTTGCGCGTCCCAGCCGTTGCCGTTCATGCGGAAGGCGTCAAGGCGGCGCTGCGGCGGCACCTTGTCAAAGCCCGATTCGACCAGCGTGAGCAGGGTGGCGTTGTCGGGCGCATCGGCCAGTGTGAAAGTCACCAGGGTCGGTTCTTCGCTCGTGTAGTCGACGGCCGGGTCCATCGCGGCCGGGTGCCAGCGGTAGGAGAACACCTTGGGCGCTTCGACCCGGTCGACGATGATGTCGAAGAAGACGTTCTCGTGGCCGCAGGCATGCACGGGTCCGCGCACGCGCTGGCCGGGCGTGAAGGTTTGGCCGGCGATGTCGGCCTTGAACCAGGTGCTGAATTTGCTCGTGTCCGTCAGCGCCTGCCACACGCGTTCGCGCGGGGCCTGGATGACGATGCTGCGTTCGATGCGGTCGGTTTCGGTAGGCATGGTATCTCGTTTCATGGAAAGCTCCTTGGATGAGCAACCGATTGGTTGCATGAATCCATTATAGGCGTCTCCCGGTTAAATGCAACCATTTTGTTGCGTATCGTGTTCAGCCCGGAATCTCGGGCTCCACCAGCTGGGCCAGCAGGAGCAGCGATTCCTGCCAGCCCAGGTAGCAGGCTTGGGCGGGAATCATGGCCGGGATGCCTTCCTGCACGATGCTCACATCGGTGCCGCAGAACACCGCCTTGAGCACGATGGTGGTGCGCATTGTGCCGGACAAATTGGGGTCGTCGAATTGGTCGGTGTGGACGATACGCTCGTTGGGCACCAGTTCGAGGTAGTCGCCGCCGAAGGAGTGGCTGCTGCCGCTCGAGAAATTGGTAAACGACATCTTGTAGCTGCCCCCGACCTTGGCGTCGAGCTGGTGGACCTTGCCGGTGAAGCCATGCGGAGGCAGCCATTTGGCCATGGCGTCGGCGTCGAGGAAGGCGCGGTAGATGCGTTCAGGCGGGGCACGCAGAACGCGGTGCAGGTGGACAGTATTGGTCGTCATGGCGTGGCCTTTCATGGGTGGGCTGCCAATTTTGCCATAGTGCTGCGCAGCGCGGCGCGGTATATTGGCGCCAGTGTGCAACATCTTGAAAGGACGAGGACCATGAGTGAGGCAAGCACGCTGCTCCAGCAATGGCGCCGCAACAGCCTGGCCCTGTGCAGCCTGGCGGTGGCCCTGTCGGCGCTGGGCTACAACAGCTGGCGCAATGAGTCGACCGAGCGCAACCGCAATGTCCGCGCCGCCGAATTCGAGATGCTCAAACACCTGGGCGAAGTCCAGCAAATCATCGACTACGCGCACTTGCGCAAGGACGCCCAGCGCGGCGATGCCACCATGGGCCTGGCGCGCGTGCTGCTCATTCGCGACCTCGGCACGCTCACGCCGCAGCCGGTGGACGAGGTGTCGGAGAAGCTGCTGGCGAGCTGGGTCAGGAACAGCGATCAGCTCGCCACCAGTGCCGAGGCGGCCGGCGCCCTGTCCGAAGACGTGCTGCTGGCGCGCCGCGCCGTGCTGGCCTCCTTGCAAAGCCTGAGGTAGGCGATGCAGATCTGGGTCGATGCCGACGCCTGCCCTGGCGTGATCAAGGACATCCTGTTCCGCGTGGCCGAGCGCCTGCAGATGACTGTCACGCTGGTGGCCAACCAGTTGCTGCGCGTGCCGCCCTCGCGTTTCGTGCGCGCGCTGCAAGTGCCGTCCGGCTTCGACGTGGCCGACGCCGAAATCGTGCGCCTGCTTGCCCCGGGCGACCTCGTTGTCACCGGCGACATCCCGCTCGCTGCCGACGTGCTGGCCAAGGGTGGCTTCGCGCTCAATCCGCGCGGCGAGTTCTATACGCCGGACAATATCGCCCAGCAGCTGACGATGCGCAAATTCATGGATGAGTTGCGTGCCGGCGGCGTCGATACGGGCGGCCCGGCGCCCTTTGGCCAGGGCGACAGCCGTGCTTTTGCCAATGCCTTGGACCGGCACCTGCGCCAGCACGCGCGCTAGAGGCGGAACAAGGTATAGCCTGACGGTGTGCGCCCCAGCACGGCAGTGAGCCAGCCCAGCCGGCGCCAGCTCTGGACGGTAACGGTGGGCCCGTCCCTGACATGGCTGCGTCCATCGACGCCGCCAGCGCGCCAGTCGGCCAGCACGGCTTCGCGCGCCAGCGCGATGGCCTCGTCATGGTCGCCGGCCCGCACGCGCCGGCGCGCGATGAAGCCGCGCAGCGCATCGGTATCGAGGCCGACGCCGTCGGCGATGCCGGTGCCCGAGAGCACGACCTCAAAGCAGGGCATGGCGGCGCTGCCCTACAGGGACCGCCCGTCGTAGTGCTGTACCGGGATGGCCTCGAGGTCGATCCCTTCGAGGCAGCGGATATTGATGGCGGCGATGGCATTGCCTTTCGGGTCCGTGCCCTCGCCGTAGGGATGCATGCCGCAGACGGGGCAGAAGCGGTGCTTGATATGGTGTTTGTTGAACAGATAGGTACTGGCGGCGTCGTCGGGCGTGAGCAGGCGCAATTGCTCGCGCGGCACAAACCACAGCAGCGAACCCTTGCGCTGGCAGATCGAGCAATTGCAGGCCACCGCCCCCTTGATCTCGCCTTCAACGTCGAATGCCACCCTGCCGCAATGGCAGCTGCCTGAGTAATTCATCGGGGTCTTCCTTTCCTGGTGTCGTTGGCTAAAGTGTCATGTTAGCGCAAACGACAAGCCGGCAGGCGCGCACGGTTTGGCGCCCGGTTTTTCAATGCGTAGAACCAAAAGTCGTGCCCGCAACAGTTTGTTCGGTGCAAAAAATTGCCTTGCCTGACGTAACATTCCGCGCAAGAATGGGGCATGCCGTTACCCGGCGCGAAGGGGGCACGTCGACCATGTCATTTGCATCAACCCGCAGCCTGTTCTGGAAATTATTCATTCCGATCGGCCTGGTGCTGGTACTGAGCGGCGTGGTCGCGGCGATCCTGCTGCCCGCCTTCATCCAGCACAATGCCGAGCAGGAGGCGGTCGACTCCGCCGAGGCGACGGTGCGCCAGTTCGTCATCCTGCGCAAATACTATACCGACAATGTGGCGACCAAGATCTTGTCCAACGGTATCCTCAAGGTCGGCGCCGAACATCACGACGATGCGCGCATGGTGCCCTTGCCGGCGACCATGATCCACGACCTGAGCCTGCTGATGCAGGACTCGGGCACGGCGCTCAAGCTGTACAGTCCCTATCCCTTCCCGAACCGGCGCGAACGCGTCAACGACGAGTTTGGCAAGGAGGCGTGGCGCTATCTCCAGGCCAATCCGGACGGAAAATTCTTCCGCACCGAAATGGTCAACGGCAAGACCGTGGTGCGCGTCGCCCTGGCCGACCGCATGAGCAGCCAGGCCTGCATCGGCTGCCACAATTCGCTGGCCGCGAGTCCGAAAAAGGACTGGAAGATGGGCGATGTGCGCGGCGTGCTGGAAGTCGATTCGAGCCGCGAACTCGACAGCGGGGCGCGCATCGTCATGCCCGTCCTGGCCGGCCTGGGCGCGATGCTGCTGTCGCTGGCAGTGATGCTGCGCCTGTTCTACCAGCGCAGCATCGCCCAACCGCTCGATGCGGCACGGGCGGCGGCGCGCGCCTTGACGGCCTCGAGCGCCGAACAGGTCAAGGTGGTCGAAGCCATCGCCGACGGCAACCTCGATCGCGAACTGGCGCCGACCCCGATTCCGCAGATCGATATGCGCGATGTGTCGCGCGACGAAATCGGCGAGCTGCTCGGCTCGGTGGCGACGATGGGCCGGGTCCAGCTGTCCCTCGACGGCGCCTTCGGCAAGATGTCGGCCGCGCTGCGCGCCAGCCGCGCCACCGAACAGGCCAGCGACTGGCTCAAGTCGGGCCAGAACACCCTCGATGTGCTGCTGCGCGGCGAGCAGGAAGTGGGGCCGCTGGCCGAAGCGATCCTGGCCTTCCTGGTCGAACGCCTCGGCGCCCACGTGGGCACCTGCTACGTGCTCGACGATGCGAGCGGCGTGCTGAAACTGGAAGCGGCCCACGCCGTCGCGCCCGACAGCAAGCTGGCCGCGACGGTGCTGCCCGGCGAAGGCTTGCTGGGGCGCGCCGTGGTCACGCGCAAGACCATGGCGGTCGACGATGCGCCCCCCGGCTACCTGCCGCTCGGTTCCTCGCTCGGCGCGGCCGATGCGGCACACCTGCTGGTCATTCCGCTCACCCATGGCGCGACCCTGGTGGGGGCGCTCGAAATTGGCGCCTTCCGTCCCTTCGGCGCGCAGGCCCTGGCCTTTGTCGAACAGGCCCGCGAAGGCATTGCGATCGGTTTCGAAGTCAATATGTCGCGCCTGCGCACGCGCAGCCTGCTGGTCGAGACGGAGCAGCAGGCCGAGGAACTGCGCGTGCAGCAGGAAGAACTCCAGCAAAGCAACGAGGAACTCGAAGAGCGCGCCGAACTGCTCGAGCGCCAGCGCGAGCAGATCCGCATCAAGAACCTCGAAGTGGAAGAAGCGAGCCGCAATATCTGGCGCAAGGCCGAGGAGCTGCAGCGCGTGAGCGCCTACAAGAGCGAGTTCATGGCCAATATGTCGCACGAACTGCGTACGCCCCTCAACAGCATGCTGATCCTGTCGGGCATGCTCAAGGATGACAAGACGCGCAACCTCAGTCCCAAGCAGGTCGAGTATGCGACCACCATCCACAACGCCGGCAAGGATCTGCTCAACCTGATCAACGATATCCTCGACCTGTCCAAGGTCGAAGCGGGACAGGTCGACTTCCATTACGAAGCGACCATCGTCAGCGAAGTGTGCGACGCGCTCGACAGCCTGTTCGGCGCGGCGGCCGAACAAAAAGGCCTGCAGTGGCGCGTCTCGGTGGCGCCGGACGTGCCGCAGGTGCTGCACACGGACGTCCAGCGCATCCAGCAGATCCTCAAGAACCTGCTGTCGAATGCGATCAAGTTCACCGAGCGCGGCACCGTCGGCCTGCACGTCTACCTGCCGTCGACGGAGGAGAACCCCTTGCCGGGGCCGGCCTTCGCCTGCGCCGTCAACGACACCGGGATCGGCGTCGCGGCGGACAAGCAAGCCCTGATTTTCGAAGCGTTCAAGCAGGCCGACGGCGGCATCAGCCGCAGCTACGGCGGCACCGGCCTGGGCTTGTCGATTTCGCTGCAGCTGGCGCGCAAGATGGATGGCGAGCTGCGCATTCGCAGCGTCGAGGGCGAAGGCAGCACCTTCACGCTCTACCTGCCGCTGGGCGCCGCGACCATGCCCGAGCCAAGGCAGAAAGCGCCGGAAGGGCTGTCCGCGCCGCAGCTGCCGGACGACCGCGCCCGCCTGGCAGCGGGAGGCAAGAGCATCCTCATCGTGGAAGACGACATCGCCTTTGCCCGCATCCTGGTCGACTTCGTGCGGGCCCGCGGCTACGCGGCCCTGGTCGCGCACGACGGCGACAGCGGCTGCGCCCTGGCGCGCGAATACATGCCCAGCGCCGTGCTGCTCGACGTGATGCTGCCGCGCACCGACGGCTGGGAGGCGATGCACCGCCTCAAGCACGACCCGCGCACGCGCGACATCCCGGTGCATTTCATCTCCTGCCTCGAAGCCTGGCAGCGTGCCATGGACATGGGCGCGGTGGGCTTCGTGACCAAACCGGTCAACGCCGACCAGTTGGGCGGCGTGTTCGATACCATCGAGCAGGCCCTGGCGCAAGCGGTCAAGCGCTTGCTCATCGTGGAAGACAGCCCGGACGCGGCCAAGAGCCTGGCGGCGCTGATGTCCGAGCGCGGCGCCCTGGTTACACTGGCCTCCACGGGCGCCCAGGCGCTCGAACTGCTGGGCGGCGAACGTTTCGACTGCATGGTGCTCGACCTGGGCCTGCCGGACATGCCCGGCTACGACGTGCTGGCCCACATCCAGTGCACCGAGTCGCTGCGCTCGATGCCGGTCATCATCCACTCCGGCCAGGACCTCGAACGCGAACAGCTCAAGGAACTCAATCGCTACGCCGAAAGCATCATCGTCAAAGGCCCCATGAGCCCCGAGCGCCTGCTCAACGAAGTCACGCTCTTCCTGCACATGGTAGAAACGCGGCGCCCGCCGCAGAGCGCTGCGCCGGTGCGCGACGACGTGTCCCTGGGCGGGCGCAAGATCCTCATCGCTGACGACGACATGCGCAATATCTTTTCGCTCACCAGCCTGCTCACCGAATGGGGCATGGTCGTGGTGGAAGCGGAAAACGGCGTCGAAGCGCTGGCCCGCCTGGCGGAACATCCCGACGTGAGCGTCGTGCTGATGGATATCATGATGCCGCAGATGGACGGCTACGCGGCCATGCGCGCCATCCGTGCCGGCGCCCAGTCGGCCCAGGTGCCGATGATCGCGATGACGGCCAAGGCCATGCAGGGCGACCAGCAGAAGTGTCTCGATGCCGGCGCCAGCGACTACCTGGCCAAGCCGCTCGATTCGGAAAAGCTGCTCTCGATGCTGCGCGTCTGGTGCAGCTAGTGGAGGCGGACATGGACAAGGGCGCCGTCGAAGAACTGGAAATGCACATGCTGATCCAGGCCGTGCGCCAGGCCTACGGCTACGACCTGCTGCGCTATGCCGAACCGTCGCTGCGGCGCCGCCTGCTGCACTGGCTGGGCGCCAGCGGCTTTGCCTCGTTCTCGCAGGCCCAGGGGCGCGTCCTGCGCGAACCCAAGCTGTTCGATTCGCTCATCCAGGGCATCACCGTCAACGTCACCGAGATGTTCCGCGATCCGCCCTTTTTTGCGGCCTTGCGCGAGCACGTGGTGCCCTACCTGCGCACCGTGCCCTTCGCCCGCATCTGGCATGCCGGCTGTTCCAGCGGCGAGGAAGCGTATTCGATGGCCATCCTGCTGCACGAGGCGGGGCTGGCCGGACGCTACCGCCTGTACGCCACCGACGTCAACGAAACGGTGCTGGCGCAAGCGAGGGATGGCATCTTCCCGTCCAAGGCCATGCAGGCGGCGACGCGCAATTACCAGCTCGCCGGCGGCAGCGCTTCGTTTGGCGACTATTACACGGCCAATTACGAACACGCGATCATGGCTGCCACGCTGCGCGAGCATATCGTCTTCGCGCCCCACAACCTGCTCACCGACGCCGCCTTCGGCCAGATGGACATGGTGCTCTGCCGCAACGTGATGATCTATTTCAAGATGCCCTGGAAAGAGCACTGCATCGCCCTGTTCGACAGCTGCCTGCGCCCTGGCGCCGCGCTCTGCGTCGGCATCAAGGAAACCCTGGACGGCAAGCTGCACGGCCGGCGCTACCAACTGCTCGCGCCGCGCACCGGCATCTACCGCAAATGCTATGAATAGCCCCGCGCGCATTCCCGTGCTGATGGTCGACGACCGCCCGGAAAACCTGGTCGCGCTCGAAGCGCTGCTGGGGGAACTTCCGCTGCCGCTGGACCTGGTGAAGGCTGGCTCGGGCCAGGAGGCGCTGCGCCTGTCCCTCAAGCAGGGCTTCGCCGTGGTGCTGCTCGACGTGCAGATGCCCGACATGGATGGCCTGGAAACAGCCATGCTCCTGCGTGCCAATCCCAAGACGCGCCACCTGCCCATCATCTTCGTCACGGCCGGCATGCACGACAATGTGCGCCAGTTCAAAGGTTATGAAAGCGGGGCGGTCGACTTCCTCAACAAACCCATCGAACCGCTGTTCTTGCGCAGCAAAGTGGCCGTGTTTTGCGAACTGTTCGCCAAATGCCGCGAACTGGAAGCGAGCAAGGCCACGCTCGAAGAACAGGTGCGTGAGCGCAC
Source organism: Pseudomonadota bacterium (assembly GCA_040390345.1). GTDB lineage: Bacteria > Pseudomonadota > Gammaproteobacteria > Burkholderiales > Burkholderiaceae_D > Telluria_A. Next base: position 18,683 of record JAZJYP010000258.1, read on the forward strand.
CGCGGCGCTGCGCGACAGCGAAGCGCGCCTGCATAGCCTGATCGACAGCGCGCGCGACGCCTTCGCCTCGATCGACGGTGCCGGCATCGTCAGCGAATGGAACCGCCAGGCCGAAGTGTTGACCGGATACGCGCGCGGCGAGGTGCTGGGCCAGCCGCTGGCGCAAGTGTTGGGCGTGCCGGCGATGTGCACCGGCACGAGCGAGCTGCTGGAACTGGAGGCGCGCCACCGCAATGGCCACATCGTGCCGATCGAATTGAGCTGGTGGCAGGTGCCGCAATCGGTGCCGCCCCTGTTTGGCGCGCTGATGCGCGATATCAGCGAGCGCAGGCAGCTCGACGAGGCGCGTTCCTGCCAGCTGCGCCAGGCGATGGACCAGATCGTCGAGACCGAAAAGCTGGCCGCCCTGGGCAGCCTGGTCGCCAGCGTGGCCCACGAACTCAATACGCCGGTGGGCAATATGGGCCTGATGGCGACGACCATCCGCGACCGCATGGTCGAGCTGTCCAAGGCAGCAGCTGCGGGGCGCCTGACCCGCTCGATGCTGGCCGACGCCGTGGAGCAGTGCAGCCATGCCAGCGAGGTGCTGAGCCACAGTGGCACGCGCGCCTGCGAACTGATTGAAAGCTTCAAGAATGTCGCCGTCGACCAGACCAGCCAGCGGCGCCGCAGGTTCGACCTGCTGGAATGCGTGGGCGATATCTTCACGACCCTGGCCAGCATCCTGCGGCGCGCCCGGGTGGCGACGCGTATCGCCATCCCCGACGGGATCATCATGGACAGTTATCCCGGCCACCTCGAGCAGGTGATCAACAACCTCGTGCTCAATTCCATCCTGCACGGTTTTGAGGGGCGCAGCGACGGCGTTGTTGCGCTTAGCGCGCGCCAACTGGGCGGGCAGGTGGAAATTGTCTACGAGGATAACGGCGCCGGCATTGCGCCCGAATTGCAGCACCGCGTGTTCGAACCGTTCTACACGACGCGGCTGGGGCAGGGCGGCTCCGGCCTGGGCATGTTCATCGTCCAGAACCTCGCCCTCGGCATCCTTGGGGGCCAGCTCGGCTTGGAAAGCGCACTTGGCACCGGCGTGCGCGTGACGCTTACCTTGCCGCTGGCCTGCGATTCTGGATGAACCATTCGGCGATGCCGGGCATCGCTGGTTCGAAGGGGCCGGGCGCCGAGAAATTCAGGAAGCCGGCGCGCGCCGCGCTGCGATTGGCAAAGTCGTGCGCGACACCGCCCGGCGCCAGCACGAAAGCGCCTGGCTCACACTCGAACCACGTGTCTCCTACACTGATGCTCATGACGCCTTCGATGACGTAGAACAGGTCGTCTTCGGGATGCATGTGGGCGCCGGGACCCTCGGTGTACGGCTTGAGCCACCATTCCGATACCGAATACTGCGACAGCGTTTCTGCTTCGTCGGCCTTGAATACCGCCGACAGCTGCCCCATTGGATAGGCGCGCCCCTGGCCGGGCGCCAGCACGACCGGTTTTCGTGGTGCGGCTTGCTGCGCCACCGGGCCCAGTTCGCGCACCATTTGCACTTCGTCGTACAGCACCCCGTCGATCAAGAGGGCGCCTGGCTCGTGGCCATAGGATTTGAAACCGAGCGATTGATACAAGCCGATCGCCGCATCATTGCCGATGGTCGCCGCCAGCGTGACCTGGCGCACGCCCTCCATGGTCGCGGCGAAGTCCAGCGCATGCTGCATGAGCGCCCGGCCAAGGCCTTGGCCACGATGCGCCGGCCCCACGTACATGCCGCGGATGAACCCATTGTGCCGCAGCTTGTTGGGTGCCTCCCGTCCGACGCCGACGATGCCGGCCAGTTCGGATCCGGCAAAGGCGCCGAAGCTGTAGCGGCCTGAGTCGGGCGCCAGGTGCGTCGCTATGACGGACAGTGGCAAGCCGCATTCCTCTTCAAAGCTGGAGCTGAACGCGGCCGGGCATTCGCGCAGCGCCGCCAGGCGCAGCGCTTGCAGCGCCGCCGCATCAGAGGGGACCAGGCGGCGCAGCTCAGACATGCTGGTCGAGAAGGATCTGGTTGCCGTCAGGGTCTTCCAGCATCAGGCTGGCCGGGCCGCTGGTGCCTTCGTCGACTTCGCTGAGCAGGGTGACGCCTTGGGCCTTGAGCGAATGCTGCAGCTCGCAGATGTCGGTATATGCGGGCAGCGTTTGCGCGTCACTATCCCAGCCGGGATTGAAGGTCATGACGTTGTGCTCGAACATGCCCTGGAACAGGCCGATGACGGTCGTGCCGTTTTTGACGATCAGCCATTTCTTTTCCTGGTCGCCACCCCAGACGGTGAAACCGAGCTTCTCGTAAAAAGCGCGCGAGAGGGCGATGTCCTTGACGGCCAGGCTCACTGAGAAATTCCCGAGTTCCATGTCGACTCTCCTAAAAGGTCATAGCTCGTGCGTATAGATGATGAAGCCAAGGTGGCGTGCGACCTTGTCGTACAGCGCGCGCCCGGCGGCGTTGCTGGTTTGCGTGCTCCAGTAGACGCGGCTGCTGCCGGCTTCGTGCGCCACCGCATACACGCCCTCGATCAAGCGCCTGCCGACGCCGCGTCCGCGCAAGTGCTCAACGGTAAACAGGTCCTGCAGATAGCATACGTCATGCAGGCGCGTTGTGCTGCGGTGATACAGGAAATGCGCCAGGCCGACGACCTGGCCCTGTTCGATGGCCACCAGCGCGTGCACCGGTTCTTGTGCGCTGAAGAAGCGCTCCCAGGTCGCCTCGGTGATTGCCTCGTCCAGGCTGGTCGGCCCGCTGCGGCCATAGAAGGCATTGTAGCCGTCCCACAGCACGCGCCACTGTGCATAGTCCTGGCGTTCGATGGGGCGAATGGTGGTATTCATATTAATGACTAGGGTACATTATTTTCAGATGGTTCAGGGTTGCCGTGGCCAGCGCCAGGCGAGCCAGGCGATGTAGGCTGTCAGGGCCGCTTCCAGCAAGCCCATGGCGATATAAAACTGCCAGCCGCTCTTGCTAACGACCATCAACTCGATGAGCGTGTACACCACGCCCAGCACGATATTGCACCAGCGGCTGATCGGCGCGGCCAGCATGATCGAGAGAAAAATCATCAAGCTCGGCACGGCCAGCATGATGGCCGTGCCAAGCAACATCCCCTGCGTGACATGGCCCAGCGGCATCATGTTCCCATCGAGCATACCTTGCAGTTTTCCCGGGACGTAGAGTTCGAAATAATCGCAATAGATATAGCAAAACATAACGGATGTCCACACGGCTGCGAGCTGGATCTTGATGGGGACCTTGATGTCTTCGAGGATGGGGCGGGTTGTCATGATCGCGTTTCTCCTTTGCTCATTGGTGGGGTGTTTGTTTCCAGGCAATGCGGACCGAGATGCTTTTCGATGAGTGGCGCAATCAGTCGCGCGTGTGTTTCGGCAAAACCATGGCCGCCTCCCCGGACGATGTGCAGTTCAGCCGACGGCAACAAGGCCGCCAGGCGTTCACCAACGCCCACCGGGCTGATGGCGTCGGCATCGCCCCATAAAAGCAGCGTTGGTATGTTCATGGAAGCCAGCCGTGACGACAAGTCTTCCTGATAGGTGGAAAACCAGCGTGGCAGCAAGGGGTTGGCCGCGTGAAATGCGGGGCGCCAGTCCTGCCCGCCGAGGTCCGTAACATCGACCCCGGCCGACGTGGCGGCCAGCACCAGGTGGGTAACAAGCTCGGGCTTTTCCAGTGCCACGCGCATGGCAATGACGCCACCCATCGATTGCGCGATCAGCGCGGTCGGCTGGTCGAGCTGGTCGGCCACGCGGGCCACGAGGTCGTCGATGCCATGGACGGCTGGATCGGGCGGCGTGGCGCCTAAGCCCGGCCACCCCACATGGACCTTGGCCGCTGGCGTCGCGAGCAGGCCGGCGACGGGCTCCCAGAATTGCGTGCGTCCCAAGGCGCCTGGCAAGAAGAGCAGTTTGGATGGCATCACGGCGTTTGAATTATTAGCGTACCGCCGAAATCGTCTTTGCCGGTTTGCCGTTCTCGTCGAGGAAGACGATTTCGGCTTGGCCTTCTGCCGTCACTTTCAGTTCGAGCCGCGCTTTGCCGTGGGCATCGAGGAGCTGGAGGGCCGAATTTTTGGAGGCTGTCTTGCCGAGGAAAACACGCTTCGTGATGGCGTAGTTTCCTTGCTCGGAGAGGCGATTGTCGGTGTCCGAAAAGACCGGACGCTCCAGGCCATCGGCGACATCGTTGAAGGTGAGTCCGGCGAAGTGCGCGCCGCCATCGTCCACGCCGAGCAGCTGCAGTTGCTGGTCCTGCTGATAGCGATCGAAGGTCAGGCTCAAGCCGCTGGAGGGCTTGCCGTCCTTGCCAAGCGAGCCGTTGAAAATCAATCCGCCGTTTTCCGTGCCCTCGTCATTGAAGAACAACATGCCGGCCATCGGCCGTGGGTGCTTGACCTCTTTGTTCTTGATGAAGGCGCCTGGGAAGAGGGCGCGGTTGGCGATCGTCAGGCGGATGGTGCCGTCCGGTTCCTTGATGTTGATGCGCTGGACGTCGAGCACATCGAATTTGGCATTCTTGATCGGAGCCAGGCCCATGAGCAGACCCGACAGGATCAGCACGGTGGAGCCGGCGCAATACATGGTCAGGCGCCGCTGCGACTTTTGAAGTTTCTGGATTTGTCCTGCCAAGTCTGTTTGTTCCATTGCGTTTTCCTGAGGTGTGTATTGATTGCATGAGCCGGCGACAAATCATAAATGCACATTGCAATTAAAACAAGAAAATCAACAAATGGGTTTCACCTCGACCTTGGGCCAGCGGGCGTCATTGAACCAACCAGGCCAGGACCAGGCTACCTAACAAGCACAGTTCGCCAACGCGCTGGACCAGCCGCGCATGGGCGCAAGCGGCGGCTCACCCGCCGCTCATGATGGCGAGTAGGGGCCCTTGACTTCACCCCAGCCCCATTTTGGCATTGGTGTTTGCGCGTCGACCGTGGCACCGTCCTGCGAGTTGATGACGGCAAGGCGCGAGCCCCATTCGAGATAGCCCACCAGGGCTGACCTGAACTCCGGATCATCCGGCATGTTCAGTTCATCGGCCGTATTGAGCAGCAGGCCGACCCATTCGCGCCGCTGCGTCTGATTAAGGTGCCGGTTCAGGTGCTGCTGGATCATATGCGGATGGCCGCCATGGCTGGCGGAATAGTCGGCCGGACCACCGAGGACTTCGGCCAGGAATGCGGCGACATGTTGCGGGTGCTCGGCGCTCATGTGGGCGAAGACCGGCGCCAGGATGGCGTTGTCACGCACGCGTTCATAAAAACGCGTGGTCAGGCGATTCAGGGCGTCGATTCCACCGAGCCATTCGTATAGCGTTGGAACGGGTTCTTTCATGTGGGGGACCTCTCAGAATATTTGTCGAAGACCTGTCCAATGATCAAGCGCGACGCGGGCGTTTCCTCGATGTCTCCGACATCATGATGAGGTTGCCCTTGCCCTCGGACGGGAACGGAATTTTCGCCTGCTCTATTGTCGCGCGCACCAGCGCTTCCACTTCAGGGGCCAAAAGGCGGCTGGCCGTTTCCAACTGGATGAAGCGGGTCTGCTTGCCCTTGCCCTGCAAGATCTTGGTCGGGTCCGGCAGCTGCGGCCCCTGGTTGAAGTACAGGAACACACCCGTGGGACGGGCGGCAACCGCAACGATGGATTCGATACCGCGCTCCGACGGCGAATAGCCGATCACCAGGAAGGTGGTGTAGTCGTATGCCAGTTCGTTGGCGGTCGGGAAACGCTTGCGCAAAGCAGTCCGGATTGCCCGAATGAGCTTCTGGTTTTTCGGATCGAGCCTGTCGATATAGGAGTCGAGTTGCGCTGCCGGGGTAAGTGCCCCGCTGGTGCCTGCTTCCGTCATTGCTTCCCCCGGGTTGTTCGCAGCAATTCTACCGTTTACATGGTCCAGGTGCACGCGCCGATCCAGCCGATGGACGCGGCGTAAGCGGAGAAGGCCAACAGCGCCAGGGAAGTCAGCCCCACATAGACGCGCACCATGCGGCCGGCATCGGTGCCACGCAGCGCGCACCAAAGGCCGATCGCGCTGAGCAGCGGGAAGAGCAGGCTGCACAGGAAGACCGCGATCGAGTAGAGTCCCGGTGCTGCCAGGGCGCGCGTTGCCGTGACATCGCCTGAGGCCATGATGGAAAACGGAAACGCGAAGGTCATGCCAAAAGCGGCGAATGCGAGCAGAGGCAAGAATCGCATGGCAGCTCCGCCCTTGTCTTTCAAGCGTCCCCGGCCCCATGCAACCAGCCACACTGGCGCCATCAAGACGGCGATGACGGCACCGAGCGCCATCGTCGCCAGCACAAGCACGATGATCGCCGCGCGCCACATGGGCTCTTTCGCAGTGGCGCCGCTCGACGAGATGATGTAGTTGTTTCCGTCCTCTTCCAGCATGGCGAGATTCGGCGTGTCGCGATCGCTTCGGCGCAGCAAATGTTCACCGGCCGGGAGGTAGGCTTTGCCACCGATCTTGATGCTGCCGTTTTCCGTGGAGACGCGCGACAGGCCCAGCACGGTTTGGAATGGACGGGTAAAGGCATTGTCGGGCGTAATTCTGCGGTACAGGCCCGCGTATTTTTCCAGCTCTTTCGGCGCGATGGCCGCGCTTGCCGCAATAGCCGGCGTGTAAGCGCGCATGAGGTAGCTGCGAATCAAGCGCGAAGCCGGATCGGCAAAGTCCACGCCTTCGCCACCGTTGGCCATGAGCACGTAGCCGGAATTGTTCTGGCGCGCGTAGCCATACACCGAGGTGAACGAATCGATGGAGCCGTTGTGCCCGCGAAACGCCGTCTTCTTGTCGAACGATTGGGTGTTGCCAAGGCCGTAGCTGCCGGCGCTGAGCCCTGCGCGCGCCGCCAATGACGACTCGCCCCGTTCGATGCGCTCGACCGATTCGGCGCTGAGGATCTTGTGCCCGTCGACCGTGCCGTGGCCGAGGTAGAAGCGCACCAGCTGTGCGAGCTCGCTGGCGCTGGCATCGAGGGATCCGGATGGCCCCAGGATGATGTTCTGGAAAGGCGCTTCGCGGCCGTCGGACAAATAGCTTTTGGACAGGCGCTGGGCCAATGCCGGGTTCAGGTCGAAATCGCCGCTGGCCATACCCATCGGACGCAAGACATGCTCGCGCAGATAGGCGTTGAATTCCTGGCCCGTGGCCTTTTCGAGAATGAGGCCCGCCACTGCCGGGCCGGCATTGTTGTAGACCGAAAAACGGCCCGGTTGCCAGCGGCTCACGAACTCGGGACTCGCGAATCCGACGCCGCGGGCCAACGACCAATCCTTGCCTTCTTGCGTCAGCACGCGGAAGGAAATATCAGGCCAGCCAGTGGTGTGTTCGATCAGGTGCACGAGGCGCAGCGGGTCGGTCGCCTCCCAGGGGTTGTTGAATTTCACATCGGGCGCGAGGTCCGCTACTTTGCCGTTGAGCGTGAGGTGGCCGGCTTCGACCGCCGTCATGATGGCAATCCCCGTCAGGCTTTTGGAAATGGAGCCCGCGCGAAACACAGTCGCCGGTGTGACGGGGGTCTTGGCCGCCGTGTCGGAAACGCCGTAACCCTTGGTGAAGACCACCTGGCCGCCTTCGACAATTGCCAGCGATGCGCCGGGAATGCCCTGTTCCCTGAAGATCCTGGCGAGCGCCTGGTCGAGTTCCTGAATGGATTGCGGCGTGGGTAGGTTGGCGTCCTCTGCGTGGCAAGCCGGCAGGGCCAGGAAGAAGGCGACCAGAGCTGACAAGAAGGGTTTGTTCATGAGGATTGTGAGTTGATGTGGTGGTGATGTAGGTAACTATAACACTAAATATGATGATGTTAACAACATGTTTTCAGCATCTTAGAACCAGGGGGATGCGCGGACGGCGCGCCAGTCCAGCAGCACGGCGACGACAGCCAGGGAGAACAGCAGCAGCGTTGCGCAGGGCGGCATGAAATCAAGCCAACCCGGCTTCGGCAAGACGCCCAGCGCCGGTTTGAGCAATGCCTGAAGCTTGTTGGCGGCTATGAATGCCAGCAAGGCATCCGCTGCCAGGGCCAACACGACGGCTGCGCGCGATTCGCCTTGCACGACGCCGGCAATGGCCGCGAAGACCGCGCCCGGCACGAGGAAAATCAGGCCGGTGATCCCAATGCCAAACAGCGCCACCAGCCCCAGGAGCAGGAAGGCTGCGGCGATGACGGCTTGAACGAGAGCGAGAATGCGCATCTTCTGACACCGGACAGCGGCGACCCGAACGATTACCTGCCTTCCGGCGGCTGCCAGAGCTCGATCTTGTTTCCCTCAGGGTCCATGACCCAACCAAACTTGCCGAACGCCGATTCCTCGGCTTTCTCCAGGACCTCACAGCCTTCGGCACGCAACGCGGCGAGCAGCCCATGCAGGTCGGCCACCCGGTAATTGACCATGAATGACGACGTGCTTGGAGCAAAGTTCTTTCCATCTCCAACCATCCAGGCGGTGGTGCCGGCAGTGGGATGAGGGGCTGCTTGAATCTGCGCTGGCCAGTGCCGGCAAGATGGTCAGCAAAATGGCAGCGGCAAATCGTCCGAATCGCATGGGAACTCTCCTCCAGGAAAATGAAATCATCAGTCGATACTCAAGCTTACATCGCCAGGCCAATATCGCCGTCAAGTACCAACAGTCTCGCCCTCAAGACTGCGGGTCAAACGCGAAGACGCGCAGTTCCTGGTCACAGCGACAGGCCTCGGCAATCCGCGCCGCCCACGCGATGGCCTCGTCGCGCGAAGGCAGTTCCAGCACGGTAAAGCCGCCATCGAGTACGGGCGCCCACGGATAGCCGCCTTGGGTAACCGTGCCGTCAGCAGACACGCGCGCGGGCGGAACACTTTCGTTGATGCCGCCGGCGAAGACATAGACGCCGGCAGCTTTCGCTTCATCAATCACCGCGTGCGCGTCGCGGCCGACCGCTTCCAATTCGCCATCGGACACGACCATCGCCGCGCTTGGAAAAGAGATCAGGTATTTGGCCATGGTGCGCTTTCTGAGAATGATTGGTGAGCGGCGTTCGCAGGCGCGTTCGGCGTCTCGGTGGACATCATTTGCTTAATCGCGCCTGCCATACGACAAAAATTGGAGCGCCAACAATTTCAAGCACGGTAAAAGCGATGAACGGAATCGGCGGCCATCCTAGAAAATGCATCGAGAGCACGCGCCCAACCCCACCCAGAAATATCATTCCCCAAAGTACGCGGAACAAGACCGTTTGCGTCTCTATGCGTGGAATGAGCCAAATGACCGTCAGCCCCAAGCCAAGCCAAACGCCACTCAAGAAGCGCAGATTGCTGTCGAGCAGAACGTTGGCAGGAAGACTCGCACTCGCATAGATCGGATCGCTAAGTCCAGACAAGCCAACGATGCCGGTCAAAATTGGCACAGCTGCGAGGATGGCAGTCAAGATTTGCAGGAGGCGTTTGTTCATTTGGTAAATGAGGTAGTTGATGTTTACGCTGACCGGCAAGACAACCAACGGCACCAACGCCTGCGCTTGCCACTGCCCACGATGCAGCGGTGGGCGAAAATTAAAACGAAACCTTGCGGCCACTTAACCACCGGCCCAAACGCCAAGCGGAGCCGCGCACTTCATGCCGCCAGCGGCCCAGGCGCCGTGCGTAGCCACGACGCCACCACACGAGGCCAAAGCGCGGCCCAACGTGATGGTGAGCGGCTGGCCGCCCGTAAATTTAACAATGACCTGCGCCGCATTCGGCCAGTCCAACTCGACCTATTTGTTAGCCATATTTAACAAAATTGGCGTCGAGCTTCTTCCACTGAATGAACGTAGGCCAGAGCTTACCATTTATGAAATTTGTGCAGGATTCCACGACTTGGGGGAGGAGAAACCAATCTACGCTGGACATCGCTATTTCGCCGGCACTCGACAAAAGCAAGGTCCCGTCAGGAAAGACAACGACTGCCTTCGCTTGATGTGCCCGAAAGTGTTGGCCGTCAGGGTTGCGGTATTCCAGTAAGAACAACCCGGGGCCACCAGCCACTTGAACATAAGATCCATCCTCACACGTGACGCTCGCGAATGATGATTTCGTTCGTGCCAGTTCAAGCTCCAGACGCTTCACTGACGGCGTTGCAATGGGTTTGCAACCTTCGCGTTGAAAGATCATAAGGTGGCTAACGTGCAGGTTCAGCGGCGCCGGCAGGCGTCCGCTGGAAGAAATGGTTGGGCAAAGTAACGCACTGCATTACGGATACCATGCCAAGGCAAACCCATCCGCGAGTGCCCCTTCGTAGTGTGACTGGAACACTCTCATTTGCGGTTCGTTCAACGATTCGACAGCAATTGGTTTGCTTTCAGCGATGACAATGTCCGCGAAGCCGTATTCCCCCAATTCTGAAAGAGCAAGCAGTACGCATACTCATTGATGAACTGGAACACCGTCGCATCGCTCATCCACATCCTGAGCAGCGAACAAAATGAATTTGTGGGTATCGCCGACACGCGGGGAATGCCACTCGAAGGAACCAGTCCCCACATATTTTCCGGTGCCGAGATACAGATAGACAGTTTTCATAGAGCGGCCCAACGTGCGAAGTAACTGGCTGCCGGAACGCGCAGCGTGGAGGCAGTCCAGTTGACTGAATTGTTCGGACAACTATGCATAAGCGTTGACTAGGGAACTCAGGTCATCGACATACGCCAGGAAGTCAGCGTCTTCTTTCTCAAATCCGTCGCAGTCCGGTGAAATCACTTCGAGTTCAGCTTGTCGCGCGTCGCGCAAGACACTAGGTGATCCGCCCGGAAATTTCGCAGCCGCCTTCGCGACAATTACTGCAGTGTGATTTGCGCCGATAGCTTTCAAAGCCGCAATTGTCGCCGCGGTTCGGTCCCCAGCGGAATTAAGAAAGAATTGATCGAAACCACCATTATTCAGTTCGGCTTCCTTATCCATGTGATCCCGAACGTTAAGTAGACGCCCTAAAAGGCGCAAAATTTTCCGACCAAAGCTTGAGATACCTCATTCCGGGGCGGGATTTAAACAATATTATCAATAAGTTACATCAATTTATCACACCCACGTGCCGCTGACAAACCCACCTTGGGGGACGCGATGCCGGAAGCAAAGCCGAAACTGCTGGTCCAGGTGCGTGACCGTATCCGCACCAAGCACTACAGCATCCGCACTGAGATCAGCTACGTGGGCTGGATTCGCCGCTTTATCCTTTTTCATCACAAGCGTCATCCCCAGGAAATGGGGGCCGAGCACGTCAGTGCCTTCCTGTCGCATCTGGCGGTCGAAGGCAAAGTCTCGGCTTCGACGCAGAACCAGGCCAAGAGCGCTTTGTTGTTTCTTTACAAGGAAGTACTGGGAACCGAACTGCCCTGGCTCGACGATATCGAAAGCGCCAAGAACGCCAAACGCATGCCCGTCGTGTTGACCGAGGAAGAGGTGCGGCTGGTGCTCGCACGAACCGAAGGCACTCCGGGCTTGATGCTGCGCCTGATCTACGGCACCGGCATGCGCATCATGGAGTGTGTGCGCTTGCGCGTGAAGGACGTGGAGTTCTCCCGGCACGAGATCGTGATCCGCGAGGGCAAGGGCGCAAAGGATCGGATCACGATGCTGCCCACTGCGCTTGTGACGCCGCTGCAGGAGCACCTTGTGCGGGTGAAGCAGTTGCATCAGGACGACCTGGTCGACGGTCACGGCGATGTCTACTTGCCGTATGCGCTCGAGCGCAAATATCCGAATGCGAATCGGGAGTGGGCGTGGCAGTATGTTTTTCCGGCGCGAGGGCGTTCCACCGATCCGCGCTCAGGCCTGGTGCGCCGCCACCACGCCGACGAAAAGACAATTCAACGGGCCATGCGCCAGGCCATGCGCGACGCGGGCATCGCCAAGCCGGCCACGCCGCATACCCTGCGCCATAGTTTTGCAACGCACTTGCTGAGCTCGGGATACGATATCCGCACCGTGCAGGAGCTGCTCGGGCACAAGGACGTGCAGACGACGATGATTTACACCCATGTGCTCAATCGCGGCGGCCGCGGCGTGCTTAGCCCGCTTGATCGCGTGTAGCGGCAACGCTGCGTTCGCATCGGTCGGGTTGTGGTACGCCTTGCATTTTCCAAAATCGAGCACCAAAATGGAACCATAATGGTTCCTTGCGAATGGAGTGCGCCATGGCCACAAGCCTCACCTTGAAGAATATTCCGGATGTTCTTTATGATCGCCTAAAGCTCGCCGCCGAAACGCATAGGCGTAGTTTGAATTCCGAGGCCATCGTTTGCCTTGAGGCGGTGCTGCTTCCAACGCGTGTTCGGCCAAGCGAACGGATAGCCCGCGCACGCGAATTGCGCGCGACTTTACCGGCAGACAAATTTCACGCACGTGAGATTGACTGCGCCAAGCGAGAAGAACGGCCATGATCGTGGTCGATACCAATGTGATCGCCTACCTATATCTGCCTTGCGAATACACTGCGGCAGCGGAAGCGTTGCTGGGGAAAAATCACAACTGGGTGGCGCCTATTCTCTGGCGTAGCGAGTTCCGTAATATTTTGGCGGGATGCATGCGCCGAAAGGCGCTCAATTTCGCGCAAGCCGATAGTCTTCAACGCGAGGCGGAAAGCCTGCTTGACGGCGCAGAGTTTGAAGTCGAGTCTCATTCCGTGCTTGAACTTGTGCGTGACAGCGATTGCTCCGCATACGATTGCGAATTCGTCGCTTTAGCCATGACATTGAACACTAAGCTGTGCACCATGGATAAGAAGCTGCTGCGGGCTTTTCCAAAACACACAACGGCACTGTCAGCGCATTGACGCCTGGTCGGATCGTATGCGTGCACCGTCACGCCAGGCAGTGGCAGACACCCACGCCGCGTGGCACACCATGCACTTCAATGCGCAGCTGGCCGCAGGAACAAGATGCCATCCTCGTTTCCATGGCGGCCGGCGTTCAGCGCAGGTAGACGCGCGCGCGCTTGGGATTGAAGCGGTCGAAGCCTTCGGCCAGGAAGAAGGGTTCGAAGCCCACGCGCTCGTAGGTGGCCAGTTCGTCGTCATACAGCGGATAGGCACCCACCAGGTGGACGGTTTTGCCGGCCACGTCGAAGGTTGCGGTGCCGGGCACGAAGTAGGGCGGCGGCGCCAGCAGGTAGCAGTTCATCGAGCAGTCGTCGGCCAAGGGGCGGTCGAGCTTGAAGGTCTGGCCGTAGGAGAAGCTCTCTTCGCCAAAGAAGCTGGAGACGAAGTAGCCTGCCGATGCGCCCCAGCCGTGGCTGTTGCTGCGCATGGAAACCATCAGCTCGGGCGTGCCGTGCTTCCAGTCCTTGTGGCCAGAGACGGACAGGCCGCAGGTCACGGCGGTGAGGTGGCCTTTTTCGGGCCAGTTTTCAAAGTAGTAGACGTAGACGCGCGGTTTGCCAGGGGGCGTGACTTCGCGGATCGCGCTGGCTACACCAAACTTTTCTTCCAGGGCCAGCAGCCAGGCCTTGGGGAAATCTTCAATATTGACCGGCGTTGCATCTGCCGGGGTCATGGTCATCTTGAGGGACATCTGGTTCTCCGATTCTTGCTGGGGGGCCGCGTGGGCACGTGTGCCCACCCTACGAGCAGGTTGCGCGGTGCCGGTATTGAATTATTCCTGGCGTACCCAGACTTGCGAGCGGCCAAACATCGGCATGCCCACGTAGCCGCGCACGTTGAGTTTCTTGCCGCCGTCAATCAGGGTCATCTTGCTGCGATAGACCTTGCCGTTGTCGGGGTCGAGGATTTCACCACCGGTGTATTCGTCACCGCTTTTCTTCAGGCCGGACATGAATACCATGCCCAGCACCGGCTGGTCCTTGTTGGCGCCGTCGCACTTGTCGCACTTGGGGTTCTGGTCCTGGTCGGCCGGGCGGAACAGCTTTTCGATGCGGCCGGACAGCTCGCCCTTGTTCTCGCTGATGCGGATCAGGGCCTTGGGCTTGCCGGTCACGTCGTCGATATTCTTCCACAGTCCCACCGGCGATGCGTCGTCCGCCCAGGCGGAAGGGAGGGCAAACAGTGCAGCCATCAAGCCAGCTTGTACAAACGTGCGCATCATCGATCAGTCTCCGTGGGTGGGTTTAGGCGACAGGTAGTTTAGCAAACTGCTCGCGCAGCTTGGCAATCGTGGCAGAGAAGTTGACCAGGCGTTCGTTCTCCTGTGCGACCACGGCGGCCGGGGCACGGGCGACGAAGCTCTCGTTGCCCAGCTTGCCGTTGACCTTGGCGATCTCGCCTTCGATGCGGGTGATCTCCTTGGCCAGGCGCTCGCGCTCGGCGGCCACGTCGATTTCCACCTTCAGCATCAGCTTGGTCGTGCCGACGATCGACACGGCGGCCGGGGACTCGGGCAGGGCGTCGACGATCTGCACTTCGGACAGCTTGCCCAGCATCTGGATATAGGCGGCGAAGCCTTGCAGGCGGGCCTTGTCGGCGGCGTTGGCCGCTTCCACGATCAGCGGCACGCGCACGGACGGCGAAATCTGCATCTCGCCGCGCAGGTTGCGCGTCGCATCGGTGAGGGCCTTGAACTGGGCCATCCATTCTTCGGCGCCGGCGTCGATCAGCGCTTCGTTCGGCAGCGGGTAGGGCTGCAGCATGATCGTGTCGCCCGTCTTGCCGGCCAGTGGCGCAATCGCCTGCCACAGCGCTTCGGTGACGAAGGGGATGATCGGGTGGGCCAGGCGCAGAATCACTTCGAGCACGCGCAGCAAGGTGTGGCGGGTGGCGCGCTGCTGGCCTTCGGTGCCTTGCTGGACCTGGACCTTGGCCACTTCCAGGTACCAGTCGCAGTATTCATCCCACACGAACTTGTAGATGGCGGCAGCGATATTGTCGAAGCGGTAGTCGGCGAAGCCTTTGCCCACTTCGATCTCGGCGCGCTGCAGCATCGAGATGATCCATTTGTCGGCCTGGGACAGGTCGGCTTCGCTGGCCGTGCAGTCCTTGCCTTCGGTGTTCATCATCACGAAGCGCGTCGCATTCCACATCTTGTTGCAGAAGTTGCGGTAGCCTTCGCAGCGGCCCAGGTCGAAATTGATGTTGCGGCCCAGCGAGGC
>JAZJYP010000259.1:0-3440 GCA_040390345.1 Pseudomonadota bacterium
GGGTCTGTCCCCGATTACACCCGTGTCCGAATGTCAGATGTGACCCCGAAGTTGCCGGTCCGAATGACAGACTTGACCCCGGTGTTCTCAGGGACTTACTCTGCCGGCGGCACGTAGCCGACGGCAGCATCGGCGCCGTCGCCGAAGAAGTGCTTTTCCATCTGCGCGGCCAGGTATTTGCGCGCGCGCTGGTCGGCCAGGTTCAGGCGGTTTTCGTTGACCAGCATGGTCTGGTGCTTGAGCCAGGCGGCCCAGGCTTCTTTCGAGACCGATTCCCAGATCTTCTTGCCCAGTTCGCCCGGGTAAGGGGGGAAATCCAGCCCTTCGGCTTCTTTGTTGAGTTTGATGCAATGAACCATGCGGGCCATCTGATGCTCCTGAATGCGAATTGGGGAAAGGCTTGATTATAAAGGTTTGATCAAGACCTGGGACTTGCGCTGCCAGTTGTACATATGCTGGCGGTCTTCCGGCAGGGCGTCCACGCTGGCATGCTGGAAGCCGCGCTTCAAGAACCAGTGCGCGGTGCGCGTGGTGAGCACGAACAGCTTGGTCAGGCCGGCCGCGCGGGCGCGGTTTTCCATGTGCTTGAGGATACGCTCGCCGTCGCCCTGGGCTTGCACTTCGGGGTTGACGGTCAGGCAGGCCATTTCCGCCATCTTCTCTTCCGGGAAGGGGTAGAGGGCGGCGCAGCCGAAGATCACGCCATCGTGCTCGATGACGGAGAATTGTTCGATTTCGCGTTCGATCAGTTCGCGGCCACGATAGACCAGGGTGCCGTCGGCCTCGAGCGGTTCGATCAGCTTGATGATGCCGCCCACGTCTTCAATCGAGGCCTGGCGCAAGCTTTCGAGGTTTTCGTGCGAGATCATGGTGCCCACGCCATCGTGGGTGAACAGTTCGAGCAGGGCCGAGCCATCCATCTCGAATGGCACAATATGGGCGCGCGGCACGCCGCTGTTGCAGGCCTTGATGGCGTGCTGCAGGTAGAAGGCGGCGTCGGGCGGCAGGAAACCGGCCTGCAGCACCGCTTCGGCCTGGTGCGAGGACAGTTCGCGGATTTCTTCGCCGGCAGCGTCGGTCATCATCGGCGTTTCGCTGATGAAGACCAGCTTGTCCGCATGCAGGGCCATCGCGGCCGATACAGCCACTTCTTCCATCGTCAGGTTGAACGCTTCCCCGGTGGGCGAGAAGCCCAGCGGCGAGAGCAGCACCAGCGAGTCGGCGGCGAGGATGCGGTGGATCGTCTCGGCGGCGATCTTGCGCACGATGCCGGTCAGTTCCAGGTCGACGCCATCGATCACGCCCAGCGGGCGCGCCGTGACGAAGTTACCGGAAATGATGCGGATGGCGGCGTGCGCCATCGGCGTATTGGGCAAACCCTGGCTGAAAGCGGCTTCGATATCGAGGCGCAGCTCGCCCGCTGCTTCCTTGGCGCATTCGAGCGCCGCCGTGTCGGTGATGCGCAGGCCGTTGTCGTGGAAGCGCCCTTCGACGTTACGCAGGGCCAGTTGTTCGGCCACCTGCGGGCGCGAACCGTGCACGATGACGACCTTGATGCCAAGGGCGACGAGCAGCGACAAATCCTGGGCCAGCACGGGCAGCGCGCCGGCGGTGACGAGTTCACCGGGGAAGGCCACCACGAAGGTCTTGCCCCGGAAGGCGTGGATATACGGCGCGACGGAACGCAGCCACTGGACGAATTGGGTAGGGTTTTCCATTTGGCGCATTATAATTCGCTGCGCGACTTGCGTCCCCAAAACCGTTAAAAACAATGCCCGAACCGAGTAAGAAGCCGTCTTCCACGCCGCCACAACAACAATCGCGCCTTGCTGAACAGCTAAGCAAGGTCAAAAAAGCTCCGGCACCGGCCAAACCCGCACCAAGCCAGCCCCGCGTCGCCAAGCCGCCGCGCGAGCCTGCGCCGGCGCGCGAACGCGTGCGCAACCCACTGCCCCCGATCACGTTCCCGGAAGATTTGCCCGTTTCGGGCCGCCGCGTAGACATTGCCAAGGCGCTGACGGACAACCAGGTCATCATCGTGTGCGGCGAAACCGGTTCCGGAAAAACTACCCAGCTGCCCAAGATCTGCCTCGAACTGGGGCGTGGCCAGAAGGGCCTGATCGGCCACACGCAGCCGCGCCGCATCGCCGCCTCGTCCACCGCCAAGCGCATCGCGCAGGAACTGGGCTCGCCGCTGGGCGAACACGTGGGCTTCAAGGTGCGCTTCACGGATACGCTGCAAAAGGGCGCCTCGGTCAAGCTGATGACGGACGGGATCCTGCTCGCCGAAACCCAGACCGACCCGCTGCTAAAGAACTACGACACCATCATCATCGACGAGGCGCACGAACGCAGCCTGAACATTGACTTCCTGCTTGGCTACCTGAAGCAGCTGCTGCCGCGCCGCCCGGACCTGAAGGTCATCATCACCTCGGCGACCATCGACGCCGAGCGCTTCGCCCGCCATTTCGCGCGCGGCGACAAGCTCGCCCCAGTGATCGAAGTATCGGGCCGACTGTACAAGGTGGAAGTGCGCTACCGGCCGGTCGAACGCGATCAGGTGATCGTGCCCGGTGCGCCGCTGCCCAAGGCCGCCGCAGCGCGCGAAAAGCGCGACCTGATGGATGCCGTCGTCGACGGTGTCGAGGAACTGTGCCGCCTCGGTTCCGGCGACGTGCTGGTGTTCCTGCCCGGCGAGCGCGAGATCCGCGACTGCGCCGAGGCGCTGCGCAAGCACCATCCCCCGCACGTGGAAATCCTGCCGCTGTTCGCCCGCCTGTCGGTGGAAGAGCAGGACCGCGTCTTCAAGACCAGCAATGCGCGCCGCATCGTCCTGGCCACCAACGTGGCCGAAACCTCGCTGACCGTGCCCGGCATCCGCTACGTAGTCGACGCCGGCCTGGCGCGCGTGAAGCGCTACAGCTTCCGCAACAAGGTCGAACAGCTGCAGATCGAGCCGATTGCCCAGTCAGCCGCCAACCAGCGCGCCGGCCGTTGCGGCCGCGTGGCCGATGGCGTCTGCATTCGTTTGTACGACGAGCAGGACTTCATCGCCCGCCCCAAGTTCACTGAACCGGAGATTTTGCGTTCCTCGCTGGCTGCCGTCATCCTGCGCATGAAGTCCCTGCACCTGACGGACGTGGAGACTTTCCCCTTCATCGAGCCGCCGCTGGCGCGCGCCATTGCCGACGGCTACCAGCTGCTGCAGGAAGTGGGCGCCGTCGACGACAGCAACGAACTGACCAAACTGGGCCAGCAACTGGCGAAACTGCCGCTGGACCCGCGCGTAGGCCGCATGATCATGGCCGCGCAGGAAAACGCCTGCCTGACCGAGATGCTCGTCATCGCTTCGGCCTTGTCGGTACAGGACCCACGCGACCGGCCCATGGAGCACCAGCAGGCCGCCGACGAAGCGCACAAGAAGTTCGCCGACGAGAAGT
>JAZJYP010000260.1:0-5198 GCA_040390345.1 Pseudomonadota bacterium
GACCCCTTGGTTCGTAGCCAAGTACTCTATCCAGCTGAGCTACAGCCGCGAAAGCAAGCATTATAGGGGCTGTGCCGGCCTTTGTCTAGGCCGGCCCAATAGAATGTTATCGGGCAAGTATTTTTCAAGGACGGGCGCGCTTCTGGTAGATTAGAACTATCTGCTTCGAGGATGGGGAAATATGCGGCTTCCGACCACGCTGGCGCACCGGAAATGGCGAAGGCTATGGCCGTGCTTGCTGCTGGCGCTGGCCTGCGCCAGCGCGCTGGCCAGTCCGCCGCGCAGCCTGCGTTTCGAACACCTGGGCGTGGAGCAGGGCCTGGCCCAGGAATCGGTGCTCACCATCTTGCAGGACCGCCAGGGCTTCATGTGGTTCGGCACCCAGGCCGGCCTGTCGCGCTTTGACGGCTACAAGATGACGGTCTACAAGAACGACCCGGCCGAGCCGGGCAGCATCGTCGACAATTATGTGATCTCGTCCTGCGAGGATGAACAGGGCCGCCTGTGGTTCGGCACCCGCGGCGGCCTGGTGCAGCTCGAGCGCGCCAGCCAGAAATTCATCAGCTATCCGGAAATCGCCACGCGCGGCCCGAGCGCCGGCAACCGCGCCATCAATGCCATCCTGCGCGACGGCAACGGCAAGCTGTGGCTGGCCACCAGCGATGGCTTGCGCCTGTTCGACCCGGCCAGCGGGCACTTCACGGCGCTGCGCCACGATGCGCAAGACCCGGCCAGCCTGGGCGACGACCGGGTCAACGCGCTGGCGCGCGATGCGCACGGCAACCTGTGGGTGGGCACCAATAGCGGCATGGAGCGCCTGGCCGCGGGCGGCAGCAGCTTCATGCACTTCCCGCTCGACCCGCAAGCGCCGCTCGATGCCAAGAAGGCCAGCGTGCTCGCGCTCTCCTTCGGCCCCGACAATACGCTGTGGGTCGGCACCAGTGCCGGCCTCGAAGGCTGGCACGTGGAGGGGCCGGAACCGCAGCGGCGCCGCTACGGCGCGGCCGAGGGCATGGCGCCGGCGCGCATCCTCGCGCTCTACCAGGACCGCGATGCCAACCTGTGGGTGGGCACCGACGTCGATGGCGTCAAGTGGCGCGACACCGGCAGCGGGCGCTTTGTCGGCTTTCGCCACCAGCTGCTCGACCAGCACAGCCTGTCGGACAACCAGATCAACGCGATCCATGTCGACCATGCCGGCACGCTGTGGGTGGGCAGCTGGTATGGCGGCTTGAGCCGCGTCGACCTGGCCAGCGGCGGCTTCGAGCGCTATGCCGAAACGCCGGGCAATCCGGACAGTCTCTCGAGCGGGCGGGTGCGCGTGATCCAGGGCAATGGCCACGGCCAGCTGTGGCTGGGCACCACGGGCGGCGGCCTGGACCGGCTCGACCCCGTCAGCGGCAAGGTCGAAGTGTGGCGCCACGACGCGGCCCGCGCAGGCACCTTGCGCGACGACGCCATCACGGCCCTGCAGGACGCGGGCGCGCGCCTGTGGGTGGGCGCAGTGTCGGGCCTGGCCTGGATGGACACGGCCACGGGCCGCTTTACCAATGTGTCGATGGGGGCCGACCCGGCCGGCAATTACATCCAGGGCTTCCTGCGCGATTCCGGCGGCGCCCTGTGGGTGCTCACGCGCGGCGGCGTGTTCCGCTTCGACAGCGACGGCGCCGCGCCGCGCAACTGGCGCCACGACGGGCGCAATCCGGCCAGCCTGGCCGACAACTGGACCTTCCACATGCTGGAGGACCGCGACAAGGCCATCTGGATCGGCACCGACAATGGCCTGGACCGCTACGACCGCGCCAGCGACAGCTTCACCCACTTCCGGCACGACCCGAACAACCCGGCCAGCCTGCGCCACAACCGCGTGCACTACATTTACCAGTCGCAGCGCGGCGACCTGTGGGTGGGCACCGCCGGTGGCCTGAACCGGATGGAACGCGGTGCCGATGGCCAGGTGCGCTTTCGCTATTACGCGCTCACCCATGCGCGGGTGGCCGATCCGGTTGGCGCGATCCTCGAAGACAAGGCCGGCATGCTGTGGGTCAGTACCACCGCTGGCATCACCCGGCTCGACCCGGCCACCGGCCAGATCAAGCCCTATACCTCGCGCGATGGCCTCATCGACGGTTCCTATTTCGTCGCCTCGGCCTATCACGCGCCGGATGGGCGCTTGTACTTTGGCGGCTTGAACGGCATGACTGCCTTCCGCCCCGAAGCGATCCACGACAATCCCCATCCGCCGCCGGTGCTCATTACCGATTTCCTGATTTTCAACCAGCCGGTGCGGCCCGGCAGTGCCGCCGATGGCGCGCCCTTGACGGTGCCGATCCAGGACGCGAAGACATTGACGCTGTCGCACCACGATTCGGTGTTCGCGCTGGAATTCTCGGCACTGCATTACGCCGACCCGGCGCGCAACCGCTTCGCCTACCAGCTCGAAGGCTTCGACCAGGCCTGGGTCGAGACCGACGCGAGCAAGCGCTATGCGACCTATACCAACCTCGATCCGGGGCACTACGTGTTCCGCGTCAAGGCCAGCAACAAGGACGGCGTGTGGAACGACAGCGGCGCGACGCTGGAGATCACGATCCTGCCGCCGTTCTGGAAAACCTGGTGGTTCCGCCTGCTGGCGCTGGCGCTGGCCGGCGGCAGCGCCTACGGCCTGTTCCGCGTGCGCATCCGCGCCCTGGTGCAGCAGAAGCAGCTGCTGGCCGAGCAGGTGGGCGCGCGCACGGCCGAACTGGTGCTGGAAAAGGAGGCGGTCGAACGGCAGAAGGAGTCGGTCGAACTGGCGCACCGGAACATCTCCAAGCTGTCCGACATCGGGCGCGAGATCACCGCCAAGCTCGATAGCGAATCGATCATGCAGATGCTGTATGGGCGCGTCAATGAGCTGATGGACGCGAGCGTGTTCGGCATCGGCGTCTATGCGCCCGAGCGTGGCATGATCGACTATCCGTTCGCAATCGAGCGCGGCAAGCGCTATGCACCGTACTCGCGCAGCATGGACGAACCGAACCAGCTGGCCGTGTGGTGCATCGTGCACGAGCAGGAAGTGTTCATCAACGACCTCGATGCCGAGTACCGCCAGTACATCGACAACCTCGACCTGACCTCCAGCGACGAACATATGGGCACGCTCGACGACGGCTCCAAGCCGCAGGCGCCGCGTTCGCTGCTGTATGTGCCGATCTCCGTCAACGGCCGCATGCTCGGCGTGGTGACGGTGCACAGCTACCGCGCCCACGCCTACGAGCGCATCGACCTTGACATGTTGCGCACGCTGGCCGCCTACGTCGGCGTGGCCTTCGACAATGCCAACGCCTACCGCCAGCTGAAGGACACCCAGCAGCAGCTGGTGGCGCAGGAAAAGCTCGCCGCCCTCGGTTCGCTGGTGGCCGGCGTGGCGCACGAACTGAACACGCCGATCGGTAACAGCCTGCTGATGGCCAGCGCCCTGCAGCAGCGCACCGAGGAAGTGGCGGCCAAATTCGACGGCACGGCGATCCGCCGCTCCGACCTGGCCGCCTTCATCGGCTCGGCCCAGGAGGCATCGGGCCTGATCATGCGCAGCCTGATGAGCGCGGCCGACCTGGTCAACAGCTTCAAGCAGGTGGCGGTGGACCAGGCCAGCGCGCAGCGGCGCCGCTTCAACCTCGAACAGGCCAGCCAGGAGATCGTCGCCACGATGATGAACCAGGTGCGCAAGGCCGGCCATGTGCTGGAACTGGATATCCCATCGGACATCGCCATGGACAGCTTCCCCGGGCCCTTTGGCCAGGTGATCATCAACTTCATCAACAACGCCTTGCTGCATGCGTTCGAAAAGGGCCAGGCCGGGCGCATGCTGCTGTCGGCAACGCGCCTGCCGGACGACCGCGTGCAGGTTGAATTCCACGACAACGGCGTGGGCATCGCACCGGAGCACCTGGCACGCATCTTCGATCCCTTCTTCACCACCAAGATGGGGCAGGGCGGCTCCGGCCTGGGCTTGAACATCACCTATAACATCGTCACCTCGCTGCTCAAGGGGCATATCCGCGTCACCAGTGCGCCCGGCGAAGGAACGACTTTCATCATGGACCTGCCCACCGTGGTGGCAGGGGCCGCACAAGAAAAGGATTTAGAATGACCATCATCACCTGCGTCGAAGATTTGCGCGTGCTGGCCCAGCGGCGCGTGCCGCGCATGTTCTACGACTATGCCGATGCCGGTTCCTGGACCGAATCGACCTACCGCGCCAACAGCGAGGAGTTTGGCAGGATCAAATTCCGCCAGCGCGTGGCGGTGAACCTGCTTGATCGCAGCACGCGCGCGACCATGATCGGCCAGGACGTGGCCATGCCGGTGGCGCTGGCGCCGACCGGCCTGACGGGCATGCAGCATGCCGACGGCGAGATCCTTGCCGCGCGCGCGGCCGAGAAATTCGGTGTGCCGTTCACGCTCTCGACGATGAGCATCTGCTCGATCGAGGATGTGGCGGCCAACACGACCAAGCCGTTCTGGTTCCAGCTGTATGTGATGAAGGACCGCGCCTTCATCGAACGCCTGATCGAACGCGCACGCGCCGCCAAGTGCTCGGCGCTGGTGCTCACGCTCGACCTGCAGGTGCTGGGCCAGCGTCACAAGGACCTGCGCAACGGCATGACGGCGCCACCCAAGCTCACCATCGCCAACATCTTCAACCTGATGACCAAGCCGCGCTGGTGCCTGGGCATGGCGGGCACGCCGCGGCGCGGCTTCGGCAATATCGTCGGCCACGCGAGCGATGTGTCGGACATGTCCTCGCTGTCGTCGTGGACCTCGCAGCAGTTCGATCCGGCGCTTTCGTGGGCCGACGTCGAATGGGTCAAGAAGCTCTGGGGCGGCAAGCTGATCATCAAGGGCATCATGGATGTGGAAGACGCCAAGCTGGCCGCCGACAGCGGCGCCGACGCGCTCATCGTATCGAACCACGGCGGCCGCCAGCTCGATGGCGCGCAGTCGAGCATCGGCGCCTTGCCGGCCATCGTCGACGCGGTCGGCTCGCGCATCGAAGTGCACATGGACGGCGGCGTGCGCTCGGGGCAGGACGTGATCCGCGCGCTCGCGCTGGGCGCCAAGGGCGTCTACATCGGCCGCCCCTTCCTCTACGGCCTGGGCGCGGGCGGGCAGGCGGGCGTGACGAAATGCCTCGACATCATCCGCAATGAACT
>JAZJYP010000261.1:0-18958 GCA_040390345.1 Pseudomonadota bacterium
ATCCCGGCGGCGATGTGGCCAGACCTGGCGGGCGTGCGTGAAGCCCCCGTCGTGACGTGGGAGCCGACGCTCGCCAACTGGCGCAAGTTCTGGAAGGAGGCGGTGAAGTGCCCGCTCGTGTCAGTCGACTCGGAGACCACCGGGTTGCGGCCCCACCACGGCGACCGGATCGTAGGCGTGTCAGCAGCGTTCTACGACGGGAAGAGCATACAGGCCATCTACGCCAACTTCCGGCACCGCGGGCACGCGCCGCATCCGTGGTGTCGCGACCATGCCAATGAGATGGCTGAGGTCGAGGCCGCTGATCTAAAAGTCGCTACGCAGTGCGGATTAAAAGCGAAGAGCATGCTCCTCAAGCGCATGGCCAAGTGCCCGGCCTGCGCCCGCGGGCAGTGCCCCGGATACAAAGAGACTCAGGAAGTCATCCCGCTCGCGGAGTTGCGGGCGGTGATCCCGGTGTTCGAGCGGTGCATCGTCGGCGGGGCCAACTTCAAGTATGATATCCAGATGTTCCACGTCGACGGGATCCCGCTCCCCGAGCGCGTGATCGACGTCCTACTGGTCAACCACCTGTGGGACGAGAACACGCGCCGGTACAGCCTGGCCGCGCTCGGTGCCGATGCGGATGTCCGACGACAGTGCGAGGATGGCGCCGGCGCCGGCGCAGATGCCGTCGATGGCGGCGATGATCGGTTGCGGGCAGGTGCGCATCGCTTTGACGAGGTCGCCCGTCATGCGGGTGAAGGCCAGCAGGCCAGGCATATCGAGCTTGGTGAGGGGGCCGATGATGTCGTGGACGTCGCCGCCGGAGCAGAAGTTTTCGCCGGCGCCGGTGATGACGATGGCTTTGACGTCGTCGGCATAGGCCAATTCGCGGAACAGGTCGCGCAGCTCGGCGTAGGAGTCGAAGGTGAGCGGGTTCTTGCGCTCGGGGCGGTTGAGCGTGATTGTGGCGACCTTGTCGTCCACGGCGAAGCTGAAGTGGTTGGCTTGGTAGCCGCCCAAGGCGGTGCGGTTACCGGGCAGTTGCTGGGGCTGGCCTGGGAGGTAGTTCATGGTCGGTCCTTTCTGTTGGCCGCGTGGGCACATGTGCCCACCCTACGTCTACTGTTGGGTGGGCACATGGGCCCACGCGGTTACGAATCTTCGTTCAAATGCTGTTTCATTTTCGAGAGCAGGCCAATCAGGGTCGCCTTTTCGTCGGGGCTGATGTCCTTGAGCAGTTCGGCGATCCAGCCTTCGTGCACGGCTGCCATGTCGGCAAAGGCGCGCCGCCCCGCCTGGGTGAGCTTGACGGAATAGGCGCGGCGGTCTTTCGGGTCGGGCACGCGCACGACCAGCTTCTCCTGCTCCAGCTGGTCGGTGATGCCGGTGATGTTCCCACCCGTGACCATCATGCGCTTGGAAAGTTCGCCCATGCGCAGGCCATCGGGATGGCGTTCCAGCTGGGCCATCAGGTCAAAGCGCGGCAAGGTGATGTCGAAGGTGGTGCGCAGGCGGCTGCGGATTTCGTTCTCGATCCGCACCGTGCACGAGAGCATGCGCAGCCACAGTTTGAGTGACTGGTTGTCGTCCTGCGTCAGGCGGCTGGCGAGGTCCAGTACCGTGTCCCCGGTTTCAATCATGATGTCCTTCATGTGAGCTCTCCGCCATCGACGGTGACTGCTTTTCCATTCATGGCGCCGGACTGCGGCAGGCAAAGCCACAGCACGGCGTTGGCGACTTCTTCCGGCTGCACCAGGCGCTTTTGCGGGTTGCCGGCCGCGAGGTCGGCGCGGGCCTGCTCTTCGCTGCGGCCGGTCTTGGCGATGATGTTGGCGACGGCGTCCTTGACGATATCGGTTTCGGTGTAGCCAGGGCAGACGGCGTTGACGGTCACGCCTTTCGTCGCCACTTCCAGCGCCAGCGCACGCGTGAGTCCGATCACGCCGTGTTTGGCGGCGCAGTAGGCGGCCACGTAGCGGTAGCCGGTCAGCGCGGCAGTCGAGGCGACGTTGACGATGCGCCCCCAGCCGGCATCGAGCATGCCGGGCAGCGCGGCCTGGATGCAGTGGAAGCTGCCTGACAGGTTCACGTCGAGCATGCGCTGCCACAGTTCGGCGTCGGTCTTGGCAAACGGTGCGGAACCGGCCTGGCCGGCGTTGTTGACGAGGATGTCGACCTGGCCCATGCGCGCAAAGGCGGCCCGTACGGATTCCAGGTCGGCCACGTCCATCGTTTCGAACACCATGCCTTCGATGGCGATGGGCGTGCGCCCTGTGATGGTGACGCGCGCGCCTTCATCGACCAACGCCTGGGCGATGGCCGCGCCGATGCCGCGCCCTCCTCCCGTCACCACCGCGTGTTTTCCGGCCAGTTTCATCAGCCCTCCAGCAGTTTGGCGGCGACCTGCTGCGGGGTCAGGCCGGTGTTGGCGGCGGCCAACTGGCGTTCGCGTTCGAGGTTGCGTTCGAGCTGCTGCTTGGCCGGGCGGTACTGCTTGGGCCACTCGATGGCGGAGAAGCCGATGCGCGCCGTTTCGGCCAGCGTCCAGGCGGGGTTGGCCAGGTGCGGGCGGCCCACGGCGCACAGGTCGGCACGGCCGGCGGCGATGATGCTGTTGGCGTGGTCGGCTTCGAAGATCGAACCGACGGCAATCGTGGGAATCTGTGCTTCGTTGCGCACGCGATCGGCGAACGGGGTCTGGAACATGCGTCCGTAAATGGGGCGCTCCTTCTTGCTGACCTGGCCTGAGGAGCAGTCGATCATGTCGGCGCCGGCTTCCTTGAACAGGCGCGCGATCTGCACCGCGTCGTCGGGCGTGATGCCGCCGTCGACCCAGTCGTGGGCGGAAATGCGCACGCTCATTGGTTTGTCGGCCGGCCAGGCGGCGCGCATCGCGCGGAACACGCGCAGAGGATAGCGGCAGCGGTTTTCCAGGCTGCCGCCAAAGTCGTCGCTGCGCCGGTTGGTCAGCGGGGAAATGAAGGACGAGAGCAGGTAGCCGTGGGCGCAGTGCAGCTCAATCCAGTCGAAGCCCGCTTCATCGGCGGCGCGCGTGGCGCGCACGAAGTCCGCTTCGATGCGGTCCATGTCCGCTGGCGTGGCGGCGCGCGCCACTTGCGAGACGCCGTCCAGGTACTGTCCTTCCGAGGCGGCCACCAGCGGCCAGTTATGTTCGGGCAGCGGCTGGTCGATCCCCTCCCACATCACTTTGGTCGAGCCCTTGGCGCCGGCGTGGCCCAGCTGGATGGCGATCTTCGCGTCGGAGCTGGCGTGCACGAAGTCGACGATGCGCTTCCACGCCAGCGTGTGCGCGGGCGCGTACAGGCCCGGGCAAGCGGGAGTGATGCGCGCGTCGGCCGAGACGCAGGTCATCTCGGCAAACACCATCGCGGCGCCACCGAGGGCGCGGGCGCCCAGGTGCACCAGGTGATAGTCGCCGGGCGCGCCATCGACGGCCGAATACTGCGCCATCGGCGAGACGACGATGCGGTTTTTCAGCGTCAGTCCACGCACGCGGGACGGCGTTAACATGGGTAAGAGTTTCTTATTCATGGGGACGGGCAGGCCGGCCTGCTCGCAGGCGCGCTGCGCAATCCATTGTTCGAAGCCGGCCACGTAGCCAGGGTCGCGCAGGCGCAGGTTTTCGTGCGACAGGCGCTGGCTGCGCGTGAGCATGGAGTAGGCAAACTGCGGCGCTTCCATGGCGCTGTAACGCTCGACGTTTTCGAACCATTCCATCGAATTGCGGGCCGCGCTCTGGATCTTGAGCACTTCCACCGATCGCGCGGCCTGGTAGGCCTCGAGGGCGTCGCGGGCGTTGGCGTGCTGGCCGAAGCAGCGCGCCAGTTCGATCGCGTCTTCCAGCGCCAGCTTGGTGCCGGAGCCGATCGAGAAGTGGGCGGTGTGGGCGGCGTCGCCCATCAGCACGACCGGCACGTCGCCGTTCCAGTGCACCCATTCGTTGCAGACGATACGCGGGAAGGCGATCCACATGGCCGAGCCGCGCAGGTGCGAGGCGTTCGACATCAGGGCGTGGCCGTCGAGCTGGTCGGCGAACAGCGCTTCGCAGAAGGCGATGCCCTCTGCCTGGCTCATGGCCTCCAGGCCGCTGTTGCGCCAGACGTCCTCGGGTGTCTCGACGATGAAGGTCGAGGTGTCGCCGTCGTACTGGTAGATGTGGGCCTGGAACCAGCCATGCTCGGTTTGTTTGAAGGCGAAGGTGAAAGCGTCGAACTTCTTCTTCGTGCCGAGCCACACAAAACGGCAGCGGCGCGCTTCGACCTGCGGCTGGTAGGTGACGGCGTAGCGCGTGCGGATGCGGCTGTTGAGGCCATCGGAGGCGATGACGAGGTCGGCGTCGATGCTCGCCTCGTCCTGCACATCGGTTTCGAAGACCAGCTTGACACCCAGTTCCTCGCAGCGCTGCTGCAGGATATTGAGCAGGCGCTTGCGTCCAATACCGCAGAAGCCATGCCCGCCGCTGGTGACCTTCTCGCCCTTGAAGAAGATGTCGATATCGTCCCAGTGGTTGAAGGCTTGCAGGATTGCGCGCGCGGTCGGCTCGTCCGAACCCACCAGGTTGCCCAGGGTCTGGTCGGAGAACACGACACCCCAGCCGAAGGTGTCGTAGGGGCGGTTGCGCTCGTAGACGGTGATGTCGTGCGAGGCGTCCTGCTTTTTCATCAGCAGCGCGAAATACAGGCCGGCGGGACCGCCGCCAATGCAGGCTATTTTCATGGATTGCGCAGTTTAAAGCGTTGCAGCTTGCCCGTTTCGGTGCGTGGCAGCTTGTCGAGGAAGGTGACCGAACGTGGATATTTGTACGGCGCGATGGTCTCCTTGACGAAGTTCTGCAGCGCCTGCACGGTCTCGGGTGACGGCTCGAAACCCGGCTTGAGGACGATGTGGGCTTCGACGATCTGCCCGCGCTCTTCGTCGGGGCGGCCGACAACGCCGCATTCGGCGACGCTTGGGTGGCGCAGCAACACGTCCTCGACTTCAGCACCGGCGATGTTGTAGCCGGCCGAGATGATCATGTCGTCGGTGCGCGAGCGATAGTAAAAGTAGCCGTCGGCGTCCATTTCATAGGCGTCACCGGTCAGGTTCCAGCCATCGAGGACGTATTCCTTCTGGCGCTCGTCGGCCAGGTAGCGACAGCCCGTGGGGCCTTTGACGGCCAGGCGCCCAATCACGCCAGGGCCCACGGGCTTGCCGTCGGCGTCGAGCAGGCAGGCCTGGTAGCCCGGCACGGGCTTGCCGGTCGCGCCTGCGCGCACGTCGTCGCCGGCGGCGGAAATGAAGATGTGCAGGATCTCGGTCGCACCGATCCCGTCGATCATCGCCAGGCCGGTGGCGGCCTGCCAGCTCTCACGCGTGGCCAGGGGCAGCGCTTCGCCGGCCGACACCGTCTTCTTCAGGGAGCCAAGCTGGTACTTCGCGGCCAGCGGCGCCATCTGGCGGTAGAAGGTCGGCGCCGTGAAGCACACCGTGGCCTTGAATTTTTCGATATTTGCGAGCAGGGTCTCGGGGGTGAGCTTTTCCAGCAACACGCCGGCGGCGCCCACGCGCATCGGGAACAGCAGCAAACCGCCAAGGCCGAAGGTAAAGGCCAGCGGCGGCGTGCCAATAAAAATGTCGTCGGCCTGGGCCTGCAAGGTGTAGCGCGGGAAGCAGTCGCAAATGGCCAGCACGTCGCGGTGGAAGTGCATCGTGCCTTTGGGGATACCGGTCGTGCCCGAGGTGAAGCTGATCAAGCAGACGTCATCGGCCGAGGTGTCGTGCGCGGTGAAGGGCGCGCCGTGGTGCGACATGCGCGCTTCGAGCGAGAGCAGGTCGTCCGCGTCGTTGAAGTAGACGATGTTGTGCGGCCGCTGCGGCACCGCTTCCATTTCGGCGCGCAGGCTGGCCGAACACAGGACGGCGTCCACCTTGGCCTTGTCGATGATGACGCCCAGTTCGCGCGCACGCAGCAGCGGCATGGTGGGCACGGCGACCAGGCCGGCCTTGAGCACGGCAAGCACGCAGGCGGCCATGCGCGGATTGTTTGCGCCGCGCACCAGCACACGGTTGCCGGTGACGAGACCCATGTCTTCGCGCAGCACGTGGGCGATGCGGTCGACCTGGTGTTGCAGGTCGCGGTAACTCCACTGTTCGTGCTCGCCATACACGGCCACGCGTGCGCCACCGCCCTTGGCCACCTGGGCGTCGAGCAGTTCGGCCACGCAGTTCAGGCGCGCGGGATATTGAAGTTCGGGCAGGTCGAACAGGAAGTCCGGCCATTGTCCGCGCGGTGGCAAATGCGCGCGCGCGAAGTGATCCTCGTAGGAGGTGGGATTGAGTTCTGCTGCGGTCACACGTGTCATGGCTGCCCTGGCAAAGTATCTTCAGAAGATCCGTAGATACTTTAATCCTAAACTATCGTGACATCAAGCAATTCCGCTGCAACGGTGCATGCGTGGGCCCACGGGCCTGCCCTACTGCGCCTGGTGTACGCGTGGGCCCATGGGCCCACCCTACGCGCCCGGTGTATGCGTGGGGCCACGGGCCCACCCTACGCGCCCGGTGTATGCGTGGGCCCACGGGCCCACCCTACGCGCCATTGCGTAGGGTGGGCACGGGTGCCCACCATTATGCAGCGCTGCGTTTCAGGGTTTCGCTCTGGACCATCACGGCGCGCACCACGTCGGCCAGCACCTGGTGCACGGCGTCCGATTGCAGGGACTCGCCAGGAATCGCGCGCAAGGCGTCGGCCGCGCCATCGAGCCCCAGGGTCAGGCAGCCCGCTTGCAGGCGGTCGATGCGCGCGCGCGCACCGGCCTGTTCGCCGCGCGAGAGCAGCACGTCGATTTCGCCGCCGGCCGCCGTCAGCTGGTTCTGGAAGCCGCCCAGGTAAAGCTGCAGCCGCTCGGCGTTGATGCCCAGGCGCTGCATCGTCGCACGCGGCTCTTCGGCCTTCAGGCCGCCGCCCTGCCCCGCCATGAAGGGCGCCAGGTGCACGCGCACCTGCTCGGCCTGGAAGGGCTTGACGATATAGCCGGACACGCCGGTCGCATTGGCCGCGTCCACGGTATCGGTGTCGTTGGCCGAAGAGACGAGCACGAAGGGGATGTTCTTCAGGCCGGAATCGGTGCGCACGCGCCCCAGCAGGGCCAGGCCGGACAGGCGCGGCATGCGCAGGTCGCAGAAGATGATGGCCGGGCGCAGGCCCGCCGCCAGCTGCTGCCAGGCGTCTTCGCCGTCTTCAGCTTCTTGAATATCGAACTTGCCGCTGCTGTCTATCAGGTGCATGAGCACCATGCGCGAAACGACGTCGTCATCGACGACCAGCACTTTCATGGGATTTCCTGTCCTGGCAATGGCAAATGCGCCAATATTACCTCAACCTTAAGCCGAGGAAGCCTCAAATTCACCGAGCAGGCGGCGCAGGCGCGGCATGGCCGCTTCGATCACAGCCCATTCGCTGGCGTCGGCGGCCAGTTCCAGTTCGCCGCACAGCAGGTGCAGTTCGGTCGCATCGAGATAGGCGGCGCTGCCCTTGATCCCGTGCAGCAGGCGTGCCGCCGTTTCGTGGTCTTCCTTGCCGATGGCACCATCCAGGTCGGCCAGGCGCGAAGGCACGTCGCCGGCGAAGGCGGCGCGCATGCGCGCACGCAGGTCCGAAGCGCGGCGCCCGGCGTTTTGTGCGGCGGCGGCCGACAGCGGGGTCGGGCCGGTGACGACGCCGAACATGGCATCGAGCTCCGAAGTGCTGGGGTGCTCGCGCAGGCTGTCGGCCATCAGCGGCAAGGCTACGCCGCGCTGCAGCTGGCGTTCGATGGCGCGGCTCAGTTGCAGGTGCAGGGCCGCTTCGTCGATCGGCTTGGTCAGGAAATCGTCCATGCCGCAGGCGAGGTAGCGGCTGCGGTCTTCTTCGCTCGCGTTGGCCGTGAGCGCGATGATCATCAGCTCCTGGTCGCGCACCGGCGCGGCCTCCGGCCCGCCAGCACGGATCAGGCGCGTGGCGGTGGCGCCGTCCATTTCGGGCATGCGCCCGTCCATCAGGATCAGGTCGTAGCGGTTGACGGCGCAGGCGGCGACGGCCAGCAAGCCGTTTTCCACAATTTCGACCTTGTGGCCCAGCTCTTCGAGCATCATGCGGATGATGATCTGGTTGGTCGGGAAGTCTTCGGCGCACAGCACGCGCAACTGGTGGCTGTGCGGCGCGCGCGGCACATGGTGCACGATCGGCGGCGCCACGCCGTCCGGCAGCGGCAGCACGAAGTGGAAGGTGCTGCCCTTGCCCTCGACGCTATCGACACCAATCTCGCCGTTCATCAGCTCGACCAGTTGGCGGCAGATCGCCAAGCCCAGGCCGGTGCCACCATAGCGCCGCGTGGTGGTGCTGTCGGCCTGTTCGAACTTCTGGAACAGGCGCTCGCGCGCTTCTGCCGGAATGCCGATGCCGGTGTCCTGGACCGAGAAGCGGATCATGCTGGCCGCGCTGTCGGCGCGCTGGTCGGACTCGCGCCGCTCGACGCTGACCTTGACGTGGCCGGCGTTGGTGAACTTGAAGGCGTTGCCCACCAGGTTGACCAACACCTGGCGCAGGCGGGTCGGATCGCCAACCACATAGCGCGGCAGCTTGCTATCGAGTTCGATGTCGAATTCCACGCTGTGCGCCGCGGCCTGCTCTTCGAACAGGCTGACCACGTTTTCGATGGCGCTGCTCAGGCCAAAGTCGATATTCTCGATACTGAGCTTGCCCGCCTCGATCTTGGAGAAGTCGAGCAGGTCATTGATGATCGACAGCAGGGCCTGGGCATTGGCCTGGCCGCGCAGGATCTGCTCGCGCGTGCTGTCCTGCAGCAGCGTGTCGCGCAGCGCGAAGCCAAGCATGCCGATCACGCCGGCCAGCGGGGTGCGCATCTCGTGGCTCATGTTGGCCAGGAATTCGGACTTCTGGCGCGTGGCGTCTTCGGCCTTCTGCTTGGCCAGGCGCAGGCGCTCGTCGTTTTCCTGCAAGGCGCGGTTGGCCAGCGCCAGCTCCTCCGTGTGCAGGCGTACCTGCTTTTCCTGTTCCAGCAACTGGGCCTGGGTCTGTTCCAGCTGGCGGTAGGCGCGCGCATTATCGAGCGCCACGGCGGCGTGCGCGGCCAGGGTTTGCAGCATGTCCAGGTGCACGCGGCGGTAGGCGTTGTATTCGACGCTTTGCACGCACAGCAGGCCCATGACGCGGTCCTTGACCATCAGTGGCACATACATCATCGAGACGGCGCGCGAGGCGGCGGTGCCGTCGACGCGCACCACCGGGTAGAGGTCGTCGAAGCCTTCGCGGTTGATATAGCTGTCGTATTCGGCGTCCAGGTTATTGATGAAGACCTCGCGCCCGTGGGTGACGCACCAGACGGCGAACTGGTTCGGGTTGAGCAGGTTGCGGTGGTAGGTTTCGGTGCGCACGCCCTGGTCGATCGAGAAGGGGAAGTCGATCACGCCGCGCTCTTCGTTGACGAAGCCGATGCCGAAGATGCGCGCGTCCATCAGGTGGTGCACGTGGCGGTACACCGTGCTCATGATGGTTTCCATGTCCAGCGTCGCCGTCATCTCGCGGCCGATTTCGGACAGGGTCGAGATGTTCCGGTGCGCCAGTTCGACGTTCTCCTTTTGCAGCTCGACTTCTTCCTTCTGGCGTTCGGCGTCGGAGCGGCGCTGCTCGGCCGCCGAGCGCTGTTCTTCGGCCTCGAGGCGGCGCTGCTGCAGTTCTTCCTTCTGTCGTTCCAGCAGGTGGTTCTGTTCTTCGATCTCCAGCGTGCGCGCCCTCACCTGCTGTTCTAACAAGGCCTTCTGGCGGCGCAGGCCGCTCATGCGCACCTGGTACATGCCGTACACCACGCTGAGCGTAAGCAGCACCGCCAAGGTGCGGAACCACCAGGTCTTCCAGAACGGCGGCAGGATAATGATCTGCAGCGAAGCACCGGTGGCGCCCCAGATGCCATCCTTGTTGGCCGCCTTCACGCGGAACACATAGGTGCCCGGATCGAGGTTGGTGTAGGTGGCAAAGCGCTTGCCGGCGTCGGTGCTGACCCAGTTCTCGTCGAAGCCTTCGAGCTGGTAGCTGTAGCGGTTGCGTAGCGGCGCAGCGTAATGCAGGGCCGAGAATTCGAGCGAAAACACCGAGTCGCCCGATTCGAGCACGATTTCCCTGGCCGTTTCGATGGGGCCTTTCAAGAGGCCGGGCCGGGTCAGCTCGACCGGCTTGTTAAAGATCTGGAAGCCGGTGATGACGGCGCGCGGCGCAATCAGGTTGTCGCTGATGGCGCGCGGCTGGAAGGCGGTGATGCCGTTAAAGCCCCCGAAATACAGGGTGCCGTCGGGCGCGCGCAAGGCCGAGCCGTCGAAATAGGCGCCTTCGATGGTGCCGTCGGCGGCGCTGTAGTTGCGCCAGTGGCCGGTGGCCGGGTCGAGGCGCGAAATGCCGGTATTGGTGCTGATCCAGATCGCGCCCATATCGTCTTCCAGCATGGCCGCGACGGCGTCGTCGGCCAGGCCGTCCTTGACGCGGTAGCGGTGGAAGCGGATGCTGCCGTTGCTGCCGACGACCATGCGGTTCAAGCCGCCGGCCGTGCCCACCCACAGCGTGCCGCGCCGGTCTTCCAGCAGGTAGTGCACCTCATCGTGGCTGATGGAGCCCTGGTCCTTGGGATCGTGGCGGAAGTGGCGGAATTTTCCGGTGGCGCGGTCCATCAGGTCCAGGCCATTGAAGGTGCCGATCCAGAACTGGCCGCGCCGGTCTTCCAGCATCGGCCGCACCACATTGTCGGCCAGGCTGGCGCTGTTGGCGGGGTCGTGGCGGAAGGTCGTGACGGCGCGCGAGTGCGGGTCGATCCGGTGCAGGCCACCACGCGAAGCGGCCCAGATGGCGCCGGCCCGGTCTTCCATCAGGCCGCGGATGGTGTCGGCGTCGGGATCGCCGCCGGCCATGGACTGGTGGACGAATTTGCCGCTGGCCTCGTCGAAGCTGGTGACGCCGGCATGGCTGCCCAGCCACAGCATGCCGCGCCGGTCGCGTGCGATGGCCGATACCATCCCCTCAGGCAGGACCGGGAAGCTGGCGCTGTGCTGGAAGACGGTGGTGTCGCCGGTCGTGGGGTCGTGGTGGTTCAGGCCCACATTCGTGCCGAGCCAGAGCTTGCCCTTGCCGTCGCCGGCAATGGCGCGCACCTTGTTGTCGGCCAGGGTATTGGGCGCGTCGGCCTGCTTGACGATGCGCGCAAAGCCGCCGCTGGCCAGGTCCACCCGGCTCACCCCCGCGTACCAGGTGCCGACCCAGAAGGTGCCGACGCGGTCGCGGTAGAGCGAAGAAATCTGGTTGTCCGCCACGCTGTGGTTATCGGTCGGCGCATGCGGGTAATGGGCAAAGCGGTTCGCCTGCGGCTGCCAGCGGTACAGCCCATCGGAGTAGCTGCCCAGCCACAGGTTGGCGTCGGCATCCTGGTACAGCACCGTGATGCCACCCGGTTTCAGGCCCTCCGCTTGCCCCATCATGCGGTGGGTGTCGCCGGTCCACATCTCCAGGCCAGCCAGGCTGCCGATCCACAGGTTCTGCTGCTTGTCGACCAGCAGCGCCTGGACGGCGGTGACCTTGCCGCTGGACGCCATCAGCTGGTGGTGGACGAAGGTGTTGGAACCGGCGTCCATGCTGTCGAGGCCCGAGCCGGTGCCGATCCACAAGCGCCCGCGCCCGTCGACGACGAGGGAATTGACCTGGTCGTCGCCCAGGCTGGTGGCGTCACCCGGCATGTGGTGCCAGATCGTGAACTTGCCGCTGACCGGGTCGAAATGCTGCAGGCCGTCGCCGGTGGCCAGCCACAAGCCGCGCTTGCCGTCGTCGATGATGGCGCGCACGTGGCGGTTGCCGTTGCCGCGCTTGGCCGCTTCGTTGGGCAGGAAGTGGGTGAAGCTCTGGCTGTCCGGCTCATAGCGGTCCAGGCCACCGTCGGTGCCGATCCACAGGCGACCGGCGCGGTCCAGGAAGAGCACGCGCACCCAGTTGTCGGCAATCGAGTGCATGTCGCTGACGGCGTTCTTGTAGACGGTGACGCGGTTGCCGTCAAAGCGCGACAGGCCGGCCTGGCTGCCGAACCACATGAAGCCATCGTTGTCCTGGGCCACGGCCAGCACCGATTCCTGGGCCAGGCCCTGTTCCACCGACAGCTGCTCGAAACGCAGCGTGCGCGCCGGCGCGGCCACGGCGCCATCAAGCCCGAGGCAACACAGGAAAACCCAAAGGCACCAGGCCCGGAATCGGTGAGCGGACATCACGCCCTTTTTCAGTGGAGGATCATGCCTGGACGGTGGTGCCGGACGGCGCCGTCGCGGCCTTGACGCGGTTGGCCTGGCGGCTGACCGCATCGACCACTTCGGCCAGCACGTCGAGGACACGCTCGGCATCGATCACGCCGTTGCGCACCGTGTCGAGCAGGGCAGCCACATGCCACAGGCCCAGCGTCATGCAGCCGGTGTGGATGGAATCGAGGCGTGCCTTGGCGTCGGCTGCGGCGCCGGCGTCGAGCATGCGCCCCACTTCGGCCGGGGCATTCGACAGCTGGTCCTGGAAGGCGCCGAGGTAGGCAGCGAGGCGGTCCGGCCCGATATTGAGGCGCTTGAGCGTGGAGGCCGGATTTTCGGCCAGCTTGTCGAGGGTCACCTTGAAGATTTTTTCAAGGTGGGCCCGCGCATCGGCCTGCTGCAGCGGCTTGAGGATGTAGCCGACGGCGCCCAGCTTGACGGCCTGCAGCACCGTTTCGCGGTCGGAGGCTGACGACACCAGCACGAACGGCACATCGCCCAGGGTCGGCGTGCTCTTCATGCGCTGCAGCAGGTCGATGCCGGACATGCGCGGCATGCGCACGTCGCAGAACACGATGACCGGGCGCAGGCCGCCTTCGAGCAGCGCCCAGGCCGCTTCGCCGTCTTCGGCCTCGACCAGGTCGAACAAGCCGTACACCGACAGCAGGTCCATCAACGCCATGCGCGACACGATATCGTCGTCAACAACCAGTGCTTTCATCTTATTCTCCGATCTTCAAAGTCTGTTCACGAACCGAAAAAGGCCAGCACGTCGGCCTTGCGGGCCTGGGTGTCGCGCTGGCCCAGGGCGATCAGTTCGCAGGTATAGCTGGGTTCAAACAGCAGGTAGGACGCCAGCGCCGCGCCGCGCGTTTCGGTCGCGCCGATCCCGGAGAGCATGGTGCGGATCGGCGCCGGCAAGCTGGAAATATGGCGGCTGGCGATGTCGTCGAGGCGCTCGGAGGGCGCAATGACCAGCAGGTCGACCGGCTTGAGCGGCGTGTGCTCGAGGTGTTCGGCCGGCAGCAGCGAGAGCGTCTTGTTGATGCGCTCAAGCCGTTCGATGTCCACGGCCAGGCTGTCGAGGAAGATCGACGACATGGCGTGGCCGGCGATCTGCGCCAGCGAAGGGTAGCGCGCCGAATCGGCAGCGTCGCGCGCCGGCTCGGTCAGGCGCCCGGCCCCGACCACCAGCACCTTGGTCGCGCCAAGATGGATGGCCGGCGAGATCGGCGCGAGCTGGCGCATCGAGCCGTCGCCGCAGTATTCGCGGTGCCCGCCCAGGTAGAGCGGCACGGCCGGAAAAATGAAGGGGATCGCCGACGAGGCCAGCAAATGCTCGACGCCGATCTGGTCCTGCAAGGCGATACGCTGCATGCGCACCCAGGGCGCGATTTCGGCCACGGTCTGGTAGAACGTGATGTGGTGCCCGGCCGTGTAGGACGAGGCGGTGACGGCCAGCGCATGCAGCAAACCATCGGAGAGCACGGCGTCCAGGCGCGGCAAATCCAGCATGCGGTGCAACAGGCCCACCAGGGGTGTGTTATCGAGCAGGGAATTGGGCGGCGAGGCGCGCCATTTGCGCAGCAGCCAGCCGAAGGACAGCAAGGACAGCCAGCGCGCGCCCGAACGCAGCACGCCAAGCGAATCGGCGCGGTAGACCTGTTCGACGGCGATGTTCTCCCACACGTCGAGCAGTTTTTGCACGCCTTCGCCGAAATTATCGGCGCGACAGGCCAGCGCGGTGGCGTTCATGGCGCCAGCCGACGTGCCGCAGATGATGTCAAAGGGATTGCGCGCTGGCGGCCAACCGGCTTCCCACAGGATCTGCGATATCGCTTGCAGTACCCCGACCTGGTAAGCGGCCCGCGCCCCGCCCCCGGTCAAAA
The DNA here is from genome assembly GCA_040390345.1 of Pseudomonadota bacterium. Taxonomy (GTDB): domain Bacteria; phylum Pseudomonadota; class Gammaproteobacteria; order Burkholderiales; family Burkholderiaceae_D; genus Telluria_A. The sequence continues at coordinate 14,199 of JAZJYP010000261.1, forward strand.
TCAAGCCTGTTTTCTGTTGAAATCCCATACGGCAAGATTAGCAGGGTCTACGCCCCTTGCGGGGAAAAAAGTTGCTGAAACTACACTCTTAATCAGGAAATTATTGCTTCTTCGCGTGGGCGCGTGCGCCCACCCTACGTTCGCGTGAATAAGTCTGCCGTAGGGTGGGTGCGAGCGCCCACGCGTAGCTGCAAATTCCTAATCGCCCCGGGCCACGCCTTCGCGGCGCGGGTCGGCGCCGCCGAACCAGGTGTCGACGCCACCCACGGTCACGCGCGAAATACCGTGCAGGCCGGAGTTCTGTTCGACGATGCGCACCGTATGGCCGCGCGCCTTGAGCGCCTCCACCAGGCCGGGCTGCACGCGCCCCGCTTCCAGTTCGGTCGGCCCGTTGCGGCTGCCGAAGTTGGGCAGGTTGATCGCCTGCTGCACGTTCAGGCCCCAGTCCATGGTCCCCACCAGCACCTTGGCCACATAGTTGATGATGGCCGGGCCGCCGGGCGAGCCGACCGCCAGCAGCAGCTTGTGGGTCGATTTTTCGAACACGATGGTCGGCGACATGGCGCTGCGCGGGCGCTTGCCGGCCTGGACGCGGTTGGCCACCGGGCCGCCGGCGTCGACCGAATCGAAGGAGAAGTCGGTGAGCTGGTTATTGAGGATGAAGCCGTCGACCATCTGGCGCGAGCCGAAAGCGTCTTCCACCGTCGTCGTCATGGCAAGGCCATTGCCGTTGCCATCGACGATGGAGAAGTGCGAGGTCGATGGCGTTTCGATGGCGTTGTCCGTGCCCCAGGCGACGTCCATGCCGGGCGGCTTGCCGGCCGGTGCCACGCCCATCGACTTGGCGGTGATGAGCTGGGCGCGTCCGTGCAGGTAGGTCTTGTCGACCAGGCTGGCCACGCCGCGGCCGGGCAGCGGCACGAAGTCGGTGTCGGCGGCGTAGCGGTTGCGGTCCGCGTAGGCCAGGCGCCCCGCTTCGGTAAACAGGTGCACGGCGTCGGCGCTCAGTTCGCCGTTGACCGGCTTGAAGGGACGGATGTCCTTCGCTTCGAGCATGCCCAGCATCTGCGCCACGGCGATGCCGCCCGACGAAGGCGGCGGCATGCCGCACACCGTGTATTCCTTGTAGTCGGTGCAGACCGGCGTGCGCAGCTTGGGGCGATAGCCCTCGATGTCCTGCGCCGTCAGCAGGCCCGGATTGGTCGGGTGCGCATGCACCTTGGCCGCGATGTCCTTGGCGATGTGGCCCTGGTAGAAGGCATCGGCGCCGCCGTCGGCGATTTCGTGCAAGGTCCTGGCCAGCTTCGGGTTTTTCAGGATATGCCCGACCGGCCAGGGCTGGCCCTTGGCGTCGTAGAAGTAGGCGCCGCCGTCGGCGTCCTTGCGGATATACGGGTCCCAGTTGAGCAGGCCGTTGAGGCGCTTGCTGACGGCGAAACCGTTTTCGGACAGGCGGATGGCCGGTTCAAACAAGGTCTTCCACGGCAGCTTGCCGTGCTGCTTGTGCGCCATTTCCAGCATGCGCAGCACGCCCGGTGCGCCGGTCGAGCGCCCGCCGACGACGCCTTCGGTGCGCGAGAGCGGCGTGCCGTCGGCGTGCTGGAACAGGTGTTCGTTGGCGGCGGCGGGCGCCGTTTCGCGCCCGTCCCAGGCTTGCACGCCCTTGCCGTCGAAGTACATCATGAAGGCGCCGCCGCCGATGCCCGACGATTGCGGCTCGACCAGGGTCAGTACCAACTGGGTGGCGATGGCCGCGTCGACGGCGGAACCGCCCTTTTTCAGCATCTCGTAGCCGGCATCGACGGCGTGCGGATTGGCCGCGGCGACCATGAATTTTTTCGCGCTCCAGCCCACCTTGTCGGCGTAGCCGGTACTGATTTCCGGAGCCTTTTGCGCCGCATCCTGCGCGAAGACGGGGGGCGCGACAAACGCGCCAATCAGCGCCAGTGACAGCGCGAGCGACTTGAACTTGACCATGGACTCTCCGAAATAGAAAACGCGCGACCGAAGCCGCGCGCTCATCCTACCCGAAAAGGGCCAGCCGTGGGGCTGGGCACTGCGGCTGTACTTACTTCGGCTGCATGCGGATCGCGCCGTCGAGGCGGATCGTTTCGCCGTTGAGCATGACGTTTTCGATGATGGCCTTGGCCAGGTGGGCGTACTCGGACGGCATGCCAAGGCGCGGTGGGAACGGCACCATCTTGCCCAGCGAATCGCGCACTTCCTGCGGCATCCCCATCAGCATCGGGGTTTCGAAAATGCCGGGAGCGATGGTCATCACGCGCACGCCGCTGCGGGCCAGGTCGCGCGCCATGGGCAGGGTCAGGCCCACCACGGCGGCCTTGGACGAACCGTAGGCGGCCTGGCCGATCTGGCCGTCGTAGGCGGCGACGGAGGCGGTGTTGATGATCACGCCACGCTCGCCGTATTCGGCAGCGTCGGTCTTGCCCATCGCGTCAGCGGCCAGGCGGCACATATTGAAGGTGCCCACCAGGTTGATGTTGATGGCACGCTGGAAGGCGTCCAGCGCATGCGGGCCATCCTTGCCGACGGTCTTGATGGCCGGCGCGACGCCGGCGCAGTTGACCAGGCCACGCAAGGTGCCCATGGCGGTGGCGGCGGCGACAACGGCCAGGCCATCGGCTTCGGAGGTGACGTCGCACTTGACGAAGGCGCCCTTCAGCTCCGCGGCCAGCGCGGTGCCGGCTTCGACTTGCACGTCGGCCAGCACGACTTTGCCGCCGGCAGCGGTGATCATGCGCGCGGTCGCGGCGCCCAGGCCGGACGCACCGCCGGTCACGATGAATACATTGTCTTGAATTTGCATGGTGTCCTCGAGAAGAATTCTTTTTAACGTTTACGTAAACGTCAACCATGCGATTGTAGCGAATTTTGCCGCCACATTGCCAACATTAATTGCATTGGACCCAGGCGCCGTTGCGCAGGCAGGTCTTGCCCTGGGGCGTGACGGTGACCGGGCCAGGGCCGTAGCGCTGGCCGGCCGTATCGGTGCAGCCGCCGGCGTCGCAATGGTTGAGGGGGACAGGCCCGGGCGGCACCGGCTGCACGGCCAGCGGCAACACCGGGCGCTGGGGCAGCGGCATGGCGATGCGCGGCGTCGGGACGATGACCTGCGCCACGGCGCGCCGTTTGGGCGGCGGCTTTTTGGCCGGGCAGCCCTGGGAATCGTCGGGCGGCGCGACGGCATAGGCATCGGCGCACACCAAGGCGGTCAGCGCGAGCGCACCAACGAGGATCGCTTTCACATAGTCCATGATGCACCTCCTCCATTCATATTAGGAGGCAGGTAGGGTGGGCACAAGTGCCCACGCGAAAGTCGAGTAAGGCTGTGGTCAGCTTGTAGCGTTACGATAGCTGCAAAGAATAGAGGAGACCAGCATGCAGTCCATCCAGGCGCAGTACGCCGGCAAACGCGCGAGCGCGGCCGATACTTTGCAATTCGTGCGCGACGGCGACATGATCATCGTGCCCACCGGCGTAGGCGAGCCGCCGGCCTTGCTCTCGGCCCTGTCGGAACAGCGGCGCCGCTTCAGCGACGTCAAGGTCGCGCAGATCCTGGCGATGCGCAAGTATGGCTATTTCGACCCCGACACCGCTGCCCACGTGCGCCATGCCGCCCTGTTCTTCGGCGGCGCCTCGCGTGCCGGCGGCCAGGCGGGCTGGAATGATTTCATCCCGAATTATTTTTCAGAAATCCCGTCCCTGATCGAGCGCGAGCAGATGCGCGCCGACGTCGTCTTTGCGATGGCTTCGCCGATGTCGCCCAGCGGCCATTTCGCGCTCAGCCTGGGCACCGACTACACGATGGCGGCCGTGGCCAAGGCGCGCGCCGTGATCCTGGAAGTGAACCCGAATGTGCCGTTCACGCACGGCCAGTGCCACGTGCACATTTCGCAGGTGACGGCGCTGGTCGAAAGCGGCGAGCCGATTTTTGAAGTGGGCTTGCCGAAAATCGGGCCGGTGCAGGAAGCGATCGGCAAATACGTGGCCGACATGATCGACGATGGTTCAACCCTGCAGATCGGCTACGGCGGCATTCCCGACGCGGTGGTGATGCAGCTGGCCGCCAAGCACGACCTGGGCATCCACACCGAGATGCTGGGCGACGGCATATTGACCTTGATCGAAGCGGGTGCGGTGACGAACCGGCGCAAGAATTTCTTGCCCGGCAAAATGGTGGCCACGTTTGCGCTGGGCTCGAAGCGCCTGTACGACTTCATGCAGCACAACCCCATGCTGGAAATGCATCCGGTGAGCTTTACCAACGACCCGTACATCGCCGGCCAGAACGACAAGCTGATGGCCATCAACGCCAGCCTGCAAGTCGATTTGCTGGGCCAGTGCGGTTCGGAGAGCATTGCCCACCTGCCCTATTCGGGCACCGGCGGCCAGCTCGACTTTGTGCGCGCGGCCAACCGCTCGCGCGGGGGCAAGGCTTTCATCGTGCTGCCGTCGACGGCCAAGGACAACACGATCTCGCGCATCGTGCCCACGCTCACACCGGGCACGCATGTGACGACGACCAAGAACGACGTCAATTATGTGGTGACCGAATATGGCGTGGCCCAGCTGCGCGGCAAGTCGGCCAAGCAGCGCGCGCAGGAACTGATCGCCATCGCCCACCCCGACTTCCGCGCCGAGCTGCGCGCGCAAGCGAACCGGATGGCTGTGTTCTAACACGTCGGGGGCAAACTCGGCAAAAAACAACCGGGGTCAGACCACGATTCCAAAGCAACTTT
>JAZJYP010000262.1:0-1098 GCA_040390345.1 Pseudomonadota bacterium
ACGAGTTTTTCAGGCCGTCAGGCGCTGGCTGCCGACTTGTGTATAACGAGGTGCTCTAAGCGATCAACATACGAAATGAAGGATTTACTGTTGGAAGCGAAATGGGAACAACTTGCTCCAATAGTAGAAAACGCTTCCATGCTTACGACGTTTAAAAATCATCATATTTAAAGCAAAGGCGACAAACAACTCAAGTTGCACATTAAGTCGGCAAAGGGGCTGTAACTGCTGATCTTCATAGATCCGCCAGATCAGGTCTGAGTTAGTCACATTAACGGACCGATGATGCAGAGGCGTGTTCTCCTATGAAAAAGTGACGGGCCGTTGGGAAGTTACGCCAGAAGCTTCGCCATGCCGCCCGGTGGCCGATGTGGTTGACGCTGCGCACGTGCGTGCGATCGACAAAGGCTCGAAGACCCATACCGTACGCTACGTCGACCTGCAGGAGCAGGCGCTGGCGGCCCTGAAACGCCAGAAGGGCCACACCTTCATGGCTGGCGAATTCGTCTTCCACAACCCATACGGAAGGGGCGCTTCCACGACACCGGCTCGCCCCTCCAGCTGGTCTAGCGGCCGACCCTGAAAGCGCTGGGCATCCGGGACCGGGACGCGCGCCAGACGCGGCACTCGTTCGCCAACATGTGCCTCCACGCCGAGATGAACCCAGCGTATTTGTCGCGCCAGATGGGCCACACCAATCCCCGCATGTTCTTTGAGGTTTACTCGAATTGGATGAACGGCGCCGCCAGCGTATGGGAGAAGGCCGAACTGCGCGCCCTGTTTGCCGCCTCAGCCAGGAGCGAAACGGCTGAACCGTTTTGTGAAAATTTTGTGACAACTTGATCAAATTTACCCGACTTTGCCTGCCCCTCCCCTAGGGCGAGGTAATACTAAATCGGGTGGTCAGTTACAGATTCGATTTCTGTCGGGGGAACCAGCACCGCCTTCAGCCATTTTGGCCTGCTGCGCAGCACCTCTCAGGCTACTCAGGCACAATGGCGGTGACTTCGATTTCCACCTTGGCTTTGTCCTCGATCAGGGCGCTGACTTGCACCGCCGTCATGGCGGCGTTAAAGCTGCCAATGATTTCTCGGAATG
>JAZJYP010000262.1:1108-2936 GCA_040390345.1 Pseudomonadota bacterium
CTGCCGTAGTCGCCTGCGAGGTCGTCGACCAGTGCAGCGAGGTATTCGCGCTTGTCCGTCACATACCAAGTCATGCGCACGATGTGCTCGGGCAGCGCGCCGCCTTCGGCCAGCACGGCCACCACATTGGCCAGGGCTTGGCGCGCCTGGGCGGCGAAATCGTCGCTGTGGAAGACGCAGTCGGCATCCCAGCCGATCATGCCGCTCACACACACGGTGCGCCCGCTCGCGGCCACGCCATTCGAATAGCCGCGCGGCTTGGCCCAGCCTGCGGGTTGGAGGATGTCCATCATGGTCCTTTGGTGTCAATGTCGCGCAGCAGTTCGCGCGCGATGATCAATTGTTGTACTTCGGTGGCGCCTTCGTAGATGCGCAGGGCGCGGATTTCGCGGTACAGGCGTTCGACCGGGTGCTCGCTGACGACGCCCAGGCCGCCGAACATCTGCACCGCGGCGTCGATGACTTGCTGCGCCGTTTCGGTCGCGCTCATCTTGGCCATGGCCGCCTCTTTCGTCACCTTCCGCCCCATATCGCGCTGCCAGGCGGCGCGGTAGGTGAGCAAGGCGGCGGCGTCGATGCCGGTGGCCATCTGGGCCAATTTGGCCTGGGTGATCTGGAAGTCGGCCAGGGTCTGGCCGAACATCTTGCGGCTGGCGGCGTGGGCAATCGCTTCGTCGAAGGCGCGCCGGGCGAAGCCAAGAGCGGCGCCGGCTACCGAGGTGCGGAACACGTCGAGCGTGGCCATGGCGACCTTGAAGCCCTGCCCTGCCTCGCCCAGGCGCTGGCCGGCCGGCACGCGGCAGTTGGTGAACTTCAGGCGGGCCAGCGGGTGCGGGGCGATGACGTTGATGCGTTCGGCGATGTCGAAGCCTGGTGTGTCGGCATCGACAATGAAGGCGCTGATGCCGCGCGCGCCCGCAGCCTCACCCGTGCGCGCAAAGACGACGTAGAAGTCGGCGATGCCGCCGTTGGAAATCCAGGTCTTTTCGCCGTTGAGGACAAAGTGGTCGCCGTCCTGCACGGCGGCGCACTGCATGGCGGCGACGTCGGAGCCGGCCTGCGGCTCGGACAGCGCGAACGCGGCGATCGATTCGCCGGCAGCCACGCGGGCCAGGTAGCGCTCCTTGTTGGCGGCGCTGCCAAACAGGCTGATGGCGCCGGAGCCCAGGCCCTGCATGGCGAAGGCGAAATCGGCCAGGCCGTTGTGGCGCGCCAGCGTTTCGCGGATCAGGCAGATGGCACGCGTGTCGATACTGCCGATGGCGTGGTCGATCCAGCCGGCGGCGCCCAGCTGCGCGACGAGTGTGCGGCAGGCGGCATCGACGTCAATGCCATGTTCGCCGGCGACGTGCTGGGCGGCCCAGGCGTCAAGCCGGTTTTCGAGGGCCTTGTGTTCTGGCTTGAAGAAGGGCCAGTCGAGGTAGGATTTGTCGGCCATGTCAGTCGCCTTCGAATTGCGGTTTTTGCTTGGCCACGAAGGCGTGGTAGGCACGGTGGAAGTCGTTGGTGGCCATGCAGATGGCCTGGGCCTGGGCTTCGGCTTCGATGGCTTCGTCGACGCCCATATTCCATTCCTGCTGCAGCATCTTTTTGGTCATGCCGTGGGCGAAGGTAGGGCCGCTGGCCAGGCCGCGCGCGAACGCCTGCGCTTGCGCGAGCAGGTCGTTTGGCTCGGCCAGGCTGTTGAAGAAGCCCCAGCGCTCGGCTTCGGCGCCGGCCATCGAGCGGCCCGTGTAGAGCAGTTCGGCCGCGCGGCCCTGGCCGATCACGCGTGGCAGCAAGGCGCAGGCACCCATGTCGCAGCCGGCCAGGCCCACGCGGGTGAACA
>JAZJYP010000263.1:0-2675 GCA_040390345.1 Pseudomonadota bacterium
GGGTTTGACCCCCGACGTGTCCTTATGCTTTTCATAAGCAGGTAGTCATCAAACATATGCCAGTTTCGTAAAAGTTAATTTGATAAAAACTATCACGCCACAGGAAGCAAACGCAAGATTTAATTGAATGAGCTTTGACGATCGCGCCCTCCCTTCTTGGCAGCGCTTGCTTTCAGCGGCATCGTGTACGATGATTTCGTCATCCATCGACCTGCGAGCCGCCATGCCTCCTGCCCCAGCCTCTGCCCCCTTGCGCGTGCTCATCGTCGAAGACAATGCCGACGCCCTGTTCCTGGCCTGCGAAATGCTCAAGGCCCTGGGCTATAACGTGGCCGGCGCCGCCGATGCCGAGGCGGCCCTGGCCGAATTGGCCCAGGCCCGCTTCGATGTGCTGTTTTCCGACGTCAGCCTGCCCGGCATGTCCGGCATCGCCCTGGCGCGCCAGGCCCTGGCCCGCCAGCCGGGCTTGCAGGTGATCTTTGCCAGCGGTTACGCCGATACCTTGACGAGCGATCTCGACTTTCCCTGCGTGTCCCTGCCCAAGCCCTATGAGCTCGAACGCCTGCAAGCCGTGCTCGCCGCCGTTCAGGCGTGCGACTGAGAATCGCACAGACGCATTATGATCGACTGGCAAGCTTCCTTTCCCGGACTACCATGAGTCAAGCACAGCCGCCCGCCGGCCTGCCCGTTCCGCCTGAGTGGCGCAGCACGCGCGAGCAAACCCAGCAAGACTTGCTGTCGACCCAGCAAGCGTTGCGGCGCGCCAACGAACGCATGGAAGGCATGCTCGAGAGCCTCACCGACGGTTTCTGCGCCGTCGACGCCAACTGGTGCATCACCTACATCAACGCGCGCGCCATCGACATGGCCCGGGTCTTGCACACTTCGCGCGCAGCCCTGCTGGGCAAACCCCTGTGGGACGAATTCCCCGAGCTGCGCGGCAGCGTGCTCGAACAGCGCCTGCGCCAGGCCAGCGCCAGCGGCAAGAGCGTCAGCTTCGAATTTTTCGTCGGCGCCATCGCCTGCTGGCTCGACGTGCGTGTCTATCCCGGGCCGGACGGCCTGACCGTCTACTTCCAGGACATCACGCGGCGCAAGGCCGACGAGCGCGCCCTGGTCGAAGGCAATAGCCGCCTGCAGCTGGCCCTCTCGGCCGGGCGCCTGGGCGACTGGCGCTGGGACAGCCTGGGCGACACCTTGCTGCTGGGCGAACGGGCCGCCGCCCTGCTCGGCCTGCCCGCCGGCGTGCCGCACCCCTGGCCCCAGGTGCGCGCCTGCCTGGCCGAGACCGACCGCGAAGCCGTGCGCAGCGCCCTGCTGCACGCCTTTTCCGGGCGCAGCGACCTGAACGTCGAATGCAAGGTGCTGCGCGCCGATGGCCAGGGCGCCTGGATCGCCCTGTCCGGGCGCGGCGACTACGACGGCGCCCAGCAAGTGAGCGGCATGACCGGCGTGGTGCAGGACATCAGCATCCGCAAGGTGGCCGAAGACAACCTGCGCCAGAGCGAAGAAATGCTGCGCGCCGTGGCCGACTCGATTCCCCAGCTGGCCTGGATGGCCGAGGCCGACGGCAGCATCGTCTGGTTCAACAAGCGCTGGTACGACTACACGGGCAGCACGGCCGAACAGATGACGGGCTGGGGCTGGCAAAGCACCCAGGATCCGGCCGTGCTGCCCCAGGTGCTGGCGCGCTGGCACGAATCGATCAGCACCGGCGCGCCGTTCGAGATGGAATTCCCGATCCGCGGCGCGGACGGCGCCTACCGCTGGTTCCTGACCCGCGTGAACGCGGTGCGCGACCGCCTCGGCCACGTGGTGCGCTGGTTCGGCACCAACACCGACGTCGACCAGGTCAAGCGGGTCCAGCAGGCGCTGCGCGAAGAGACCCACGTACTCGAACTGCTCAACAGCACCGGCAATGCCCTGGCCTCCCAGCGCGATGTGCGCTCGCTGCTGCAAACGGTGACGGACGCGGCCACCGGCATTGCCGGCGCGCGCTACGGCGCCTTCTTCTACCACAGCACCGACGCCGACGGCGACGCCATGCTGCTGCACACCCTGTCGGGCGCCACGCCCGAGCAGTTCGAGCAGTTCGGCCCGCCGCGCGCGACCGGCCTGTTCGGCCCTTCCATGCGCGGCGAGGGCATCGTGCGCAGCGACGACATCCTGGCCGACGCGCGCTACGGCCAGGGCGGCCCCCACTTCGGCCTGCCGCGCGGCCATCCGCGCGTGCGCAGCTACCTGGCCGTGCCGGTGGTGGCACGCTCGGGCGAGGTGTTCGGCTGCCTGCTGTTCGGCCACCCGGAGGCGGGCATCTTCAGCGAGCGCACCGAGCGCATCGTCGCCGGCATCGCCGCCCAGGCCGCCGTGGCGATCGACAATGCGCGCCTCTACGAAGCGGCCCAGAAGGCGGCCGAGGAACGCAAGGTCTTGCTCGACAACGAGCGCGAAGTGCGCGCCGAGGCCGAGCGCAACAGCCAGATGAAGGATGAATTCCTGGCCACCCTGTCGCACGAATTGCGCACCCCCCTGTCGGCCATCCTCGGCTGGTCCCAGGTCTTGCGGCGCGGCGCGCGCGACCAGGCTGACCTGGCGCGCGGCCTGCAGACGATCGAGCGCAATGCGCGCGCCCAGGCCCAGCTGATCGAAGACTTGCTCGACATGAGCCGCATCAC
>JAZJYP010000264.1:0-2983 GCA_040390345.1 Pseudomonadota bacterium
ACGGCGGTGTAGCCGGCGCGCTTGGCCATTTCGATGGCGGCGAAGGTCTCGGTCAGCGTGCCGATCTGGTTGATCTTGATCAGGATCGAGTTGGCAATGCCCTTTTCGATGCCTTCTTTCAGGATCTTGGTGTTGGTGACGTACAGGTCGTCGCCCACCAGCTGGACCTTCTTGCCCAGGCGGTCGGTGAGGATCTTCCAGCCATCCCAGTCGCCTTCGTGCATCGCGTCTTCGATCGAGATGATCGGGTACTTGTCGCACCAGGTTTCGAGCATATTGGTGAACTCGGTGGCGGTCAGCTGCAGGCCCTCGCCTTCGAGGTGGTATTTGCCATCCTTGTAGAACTCGGACGCGGCGCAATCGAGACCCAGCGCGATCTGCGTGCCTGGCTCGTAGCCGGCCTGCTCGATCGCCTGCATGATCAGCTTGATCGCTTCTTCATGGTTGGCCACGCTTGGCGCGAAACCGCCTTCGTCGCCGACGGAGGTGGCCAGCTTCTTCTCGTGCAGGATTTTCTTGAGCGTGTGGAATACCTCGGCGCCATAACGCACCGCTTCCTTGAACGACGGTGCGCCCACGGGAATGATCATGAATTCCTGGATGTCCAGGTTATTGTCGGCGTGCGCGCCGCCGTTGATGACGTTCATCATCGGCACCGGCATCTGCATGGCGCCCGAACCGCCAAAGTAGCGGTACAACGGCAGGCCGGCTTCTTCGGCGGCGGCCTTGGCGACGGCCATCGACACGGCCAGCATGGCGTTGGCACCAAGGCGCGATTTGTTTTCGGTGCCGTCCAGGTCGATCAAGGTGCGGTCGAGGAAGGCTTGCTCATTGGCGTCGAGGCCCATGATCGCTTCGGAGATTTCGGTGTTGATGTTCTCGCACGCTTGCAGCACGCCCTTGCCGAAGTAGCGCTTCTTGTCGCCGTCGCGCAGTTCGATCGCTTCACGCGAACCGGTCGAAGCGCCCGAAGGCACGGCGGCGCGGCCCATCACGCCGGATTCGAGCAGGACATCGCATTCAACGGTTGGATTGCCGCGCGAATCGATAATTTCACGGCCGATAATATCAACGATAGCACTCATGTATTTCTCCAAAGGGTGTGAAACGAATCGGCCGGTCCACGCGGAACCGGCCTGCGAGCGTATGCGCTTACGCGCTGAAGGACGTTTCCAGGAAGCCGGCCTTCTTGACCACGCGATCGATGTCGACGAGGACGGAAAGCAGTTCCTTCATGCGTGCCAGCGGTACGGCATTGGGGCCGTCCGAGAGCGCTTGTGCAGGATTGGGGTGGGTCTCCATGAACAGGCCGGCCACGCCCGCCGCCACGGCGGCGCGCGAGAGCACCGGGATGTGTTCGCGCTGGCCGCCGGAGCTGGTGCCCTGGCCGCCAGGCAGCTGCACCGAGTGCGTGGCGTCGAACACCACCGGGCAGTTCGATTCGCGCATGATGGCGAGCGAACGCATGTCCGAGACGAGGTTGTTGTAGCCGAACGAGGCGCCGCGCTCGCAGGCCATGAAGTTGTCTTCGTTCAGGCCCGCGTCCTTGGCCGCCGCGCGCGCCTTGTCGATGACGTTTTTCATGTCGCCGGGGGCGAGGAACTGGCCCTTCTTGATATTGACCGGCAGGCCGGACTGCGCGCAGGCGACGATGAAGTCGGTCTGGCGGCACAGGAAGGCCGGCGTTTGCAGCACGTCGACATATTTCGACACGACCGGGATTTCTTCGACCGTGTGCACGTCGGTGAGGACGGGCACGCCGATTTCCTTGCGCACGTCGGCGAGGATTTCCAGGCCCTTCTCCATGCCGGGGCCGCGGAAGGTTTTACCCGAGGAGCGGTTGGCCTTGTCGAAGGACGACTTGTAGATGAACGGGATGCCCAGCGCGGACGTGATTTCCTTGAGCGTGCCGGCGGTGTCGAGTGCCATCTGGCGCGACTCGATCACACAGGTGCCGGCGATCAGGAAGATGGGCTGGTCCTGGCCGACGTCGAAACCGCATAGCTTCATGCTGCATCTCCTTGCAGTGCTGGTTCAGCGTTGGCGGCCTGGTCGTGGCCGCCGGCGGCCTGGTGGGCCAGCGCCGCCTTGATGAACGAAATGAACAGGGGGTGACCCAGGCGCGGGGTCGACTTGAATTCAGGGTGGTACTGCACGCCCATATACCAAGGGTGGGCGTTGGCGCCGGTGCGCGGCAGTTCCATGATCTCGCACAGGTCTTCGGTCGGGGTGCGGGCCGAGACGATCAGGCCGGCCGCTTCGACGCGCGCCAGGTAGTGGTTGTTCGCTTCGTAGCGGTGGCGGTGGCGCTCGGTGACGACGCTGCCGTAGATCTCGGCGGCCAGGGTGCCCGGATTGACGGCGCAGGTTTGCGCGCCCAGGCGCATGGTGCCGCCCAGGTCGGAATTTTCGTCGCGCGTTTCGACCTTGCCGTCGTGGTTCTGCCATTCGTTGATCAAGGCCACGACCGGCTGGTCGGTGCCCTGGTCGAACTCGGTGGAATTGGCGTTGGCCAGGCCGGCCTTGTGGCGCGCGTATTCGATCAGCGCGACCTGCATGCCCAGGCAGATGCCCAGGTAAGGGATCTTGTTCTCGCGGGCATAACGCGCGGCCATGATCTTGCCTTCCACGCCGCGCTTGCCGAAGCCGCCCGGTACCAGGATGGCGTCGTATTTGCACAGGCTCGCGCAGCCCTTCGACTCGATATCTTCCGAATCGATGTACTCGATGTTCACGCGCGACTCGGTGTGGATGCCGGCGTGGCGCAGCGCTTCGGTGAGCGACTTGTAGGATTCGGTCAGGTCGACGTATTTGCCGACCATGCCGATGGTGACGGTCGCCTTCGGGTGCTCGAGCGCGTGGATCAACTTGGTCCAGACGGACAGGTCGGCCGGTGGCGCTTCCATGCCCAGTGCTTCGAGGATGATGGCGTCGAGGCCCTGGTCGTGCAGCATCTGCGGCACTTTGTAGATGGTGTCGACGT
>JAZJYP010000265.1:0-5499 GCA_040390345.1 Pseudomonadota bacterium
CCGTGTCGCACTACGCGGCGGCGCGCTTCGCCGACCAGGCCAGCTTCGGCGCCACGCCCGCCCTGGTGGCCGAGATCGAATCGAAGAGCTTTTCCAGGTGGATCGATGAGCAGTTCGCCCTGCCCGCCTCGACCCTGCCGGCCACGCCCAACAAGATCTATGATTCGAACGACATGGCCCAGGGCGAACGGACCAACCTGTATTTCCAGACCGGCCTCTACAACGGCCTGATCAACTCGCCCGACCAGCTGCGCCGGCGCGTCAGCTTCGCCCTGTCGCAGTGGGTCACGGTGTCGAACGCCAAGGTCGACAACTACGGCATCATCCTGTACATGAACTTCCTGCAGGAGCACGCCTTCGGCAGCTACGGCACCCTGGTGCGCGACCTGGGCACCAACCCGGCCATGGGCGAATACCTCGACAACCTGTACAACCGCCCCACCTCGGACGAATGCCCGGCTTGCGCGCCCAACGAAAACTACGCACGCGAACTGATGCAGCTGTTTACCCTGGGCGTGGTGCAGCTGAACCAGGACGGCAGCACCAAACGCGATGCCCAGGGGCGCCCGCTCGAGTCCTACCAGCAAAAGGACGTTGAAGAGCTGGCGCGCGCGCTCACGGGCTGGAACTTCAGCAATACCCCGCAGGGCTTCGACCATGGCCGCTACGAAGGCAAGCTCATTCCCGACCCCTGGGAGCCGACCCACGACCGCGGCGCCAAGACCGTCCTGGGCACCGGCATCGCCGCCGGCGGCTCGCCCGATGCCGACCTCGATGCGGCCGTGGCGATCCTGATGAACCATCCGAACGTGGCGCCCTTTGTCAGCCTGCGCCTGATCCAGCACCTCGTCACCAGCAACCCCAGCGCGGCCTATATCGCCCGCGTGGCCGCCGTGTTCAAAGCGAGCGGCGGCGACATGAAGGCCCTGGTCAAGGCGGTGCTGCTCGACACCGAGGCACGCCGCGGCGATGTGCTCGGCGCCGACAGCAACAGCTTTGGCAAGATGCGCGAACCGGTGCTGTGGTACACGGGCCTGCTGCGTGGCCTGGCCTGCGCTTCGGTGCTGAAGTGGCACGACACCCAGCGCGGCACCAGCGGCATCTCCTTCCCCAACAACGAGCAAGCCTTCAATGCCGCCAGCGTGTTCAGCTTCTATGTGCCGACCGACCGCGCTCCCGGCAGCAACCTGCTCGCGCCCGAACAGCGCCTGCTCAACTCGACCGAAATGAGCACGCGCCTGGGCGGCTTTGGCTTGACGCAGACGAGCGTGGCCCTCGAATCGCAATGCGACACGACCTCGTTCGGCAAGGCGCTCGCTGTCTCGCCCACGGTCTTTAGCGACCTGGTGAGCGAACGCTTCTTCCGCGGCGCCATGCCCGCCGTGCTGCGCCAGAACCTGGCCGACCTGGCCGCCGCCGACACTGGCGGCGACGTCCAGGAGCGCGCCATTTTCCTGCTGCTGTACGCCCTCTCCACCCCTTACTATGGAGTGCTACGCTGATGGACCGCCGCCACTTCCTGCGCCTGGCCGGCGCCGCCCCGGCGCTGGGCTTGCTCGGCGGCGGCGTCGCCGATGCCGCCAGCGCCGACTACCGCGTGCTCGTCTGCCTGTTCATGAACGGCGGCAACGACGGCCTCAACACCCTGGTGCCGACCGACGGCGCCTATACCGACTATGCCAGCGCGCGCCCCTCGCTGGCCCTGCAGAAGGAGAGCCTGGTGGCGCTGGCAGGCAACAGCGCCGGCCACAGCTTCGCCATGCATCCGGCGCTGGCGGCGCTGGCGGCCCAGTACAACAAGGGCCGCCTGGCCTGGATCGCCAATGCCGGCCCGCTGGTGCAGCCAACGACGGCAAGCCAGATCTTCAACCACAGCGCCAAGCTGCCCTCCTTCCTGCTCTCGCACAGCGACCAGGTCAACTGGCAGCAGGGCTGGCTGGGCGACGCCGATGGCAGCGGCTGGGCCGGGCGCGCGCTCGAACTGCTGCCTACGACGCTGCGCAATGAATTTGCCGCCATCACCATGAATACCCAGCGCACCCTGGTGCTCGGTCGCAACACGCCCGTGTCCTTCCTCAATCCCTGGGATTCGCGCTACTGGGGCCGGGCCGACCTGGCCGCGCCCGAACGCGAAAACGTGCAGGCGCTCAACCGCATGGCCAACTGGCAGTTCGCCAACCAGTACGACGCCGAATTTGCGCGTACCTTTGGCCGCAGCCTGAACGAGGCGACCAGCTTCACCCAGGCCACGCTGACGGCCAAGGATCCGGCCGGCGACTTCGGCACCGAAGACATCGCACTGAGCATGAAAAAACTGGCCAGTGTGCTGCCCGTGTTCAAGAGCCGCGGCTACAAGCGCCAGGTGATCCTTGTTCCCTGGGGCAATTTCGACACGCACACGGGCCAGCGCGGCAGCAGCAAGACCAGCCAGGACGCCCAGCTGGCCGCAGTGGGCAAGGCACTGGCCGCGTTCGACGCGGCCATCGTCGCCGCCGGCATGGACCAGAATGTCGTCACCCTGGCCATGAGCGATTTCGGGCGCACCTTGCGCCCGGCCTCGGGCGGCGGCAGCGACCACGCCTGGGGCAACCATTGGTTCGCGCTGGGCGGGCCGGTGGCGGGCGGCCAGGTGCTGGGCACCTTCCCCACGCTCACCCTGGGCGGCCCCGACGACAGCGACCTGCAGCAGGGCGGGCGCTTCGTGCCCACCACCTCGACCGACCAGGTGGGCGCGGCCGTCATGCAGTGGCTGGGCCTGCCCGCCGAGCAGGTCGTCACGGCCTTCCCCAACCTGGCCAATTTCAGCCAGAAGTCGATCGCGCTGTTGCACAGCTAAGGAGCGGGCATGGCCGATGACATCGTGGGCAGCGCCGGCAAGGACACCATCGTCCAGGCCAAGACCGACATCGATACCTGGCGCAATTACCGCGGCCTCGAAGGTGACGACCTGTTCCAGCTGTATATGGGCGCCGCGCTGGGCGGCCCCGGCAACGACCGCATCGAAAAGCTCGCTTCGACCGACTGGTGGCGCACCGTGCAGGCGGCCTACTGGGACAGTCCGAAATCGGTCGTCGTCGACCTGGCCGCCGGCACCGCCGACGATGGCTGGGGCACGCACGACACCCTGGTCGGCGTCGACCAGGTGGGCGGCAGCTGGCAGGGCAGCGACAAATTGTATGGCAACGAGAACAGCAATACCTTCTGGGTCGGCGGCGGCAACGGCAGCGGCCTGGTGGACGGACGCGGCGGCGACGACTTCATCGGCCTGCCCCAGTTCTTCGACAAGATGCCGCTCTCGAGCTACGACATCAGCGTGGCCATCGACGGCCTGTCGGGCACCGTGCGCCTGCTGCCGGGCGCCAACCTGCCAAACTGGTCGCTCAATTTCAGCAATGTCGAACATATCGGCTTTGGCGAGGACTTCCGCTTCGTGGCCGACTTCATCAAAGCGGCGGACCTGGCCAATATCGGCCTGCTGGCCGGCGACGCCAATCGCTGGAACGCCGGCGCCGCGCGCGGCAGCGCCGTCGAAGTGAGCTTCAGTTTCCTCGACAGCGCACCAGCGTCGGGCGTGGGCGCGACCGGCTTCGAAAGCTTCAGTCCGGGCGAGCGCGCCGCCGTGCGCAGCATCCTCGACGCCGCCGCCGCCGTGGCGGGCATCAGTTTCAAAGAGGTCGCCAGCGGCAGCGGCCAGCTGCAGTTCGCCGGCAGCGAGCAAACGGCCACCAAGGGCGTCGCGGCCATGCCGGGCGAGCCGGGCGCCGGCGCCGTGTGGATCGACCGCGACACCCTCGTCAACCTGGCGCCGGGCGGCGAAGGCTATGCCGTGCTGCTGCACGAGATCGGCCACGCCCTGGGACTGCGCCATCCGCGCAATGTCGAGGCGGGCGACCATTATGCGCAGCAGATGCGCGCCCAGGACGACAACACCGGCAACACCGTGATGTCGCAGACGGCGTCGGCCGACGGCACCTTCCCCTCGACCTGGGAGGCGCTCGACGTCACCGCCCTGCGCACGCTGTATGGCAGCCGCAGCGTCAATCTGGGCGACACCAGCTACCTGCTCGACGGCCTGCGCCTGAGTTCGGAAACCTCCCTCGTCGACGACGGCGGCAATGACACCATCGACGCCTCCCGCGCGACGACGGGCGCGGCCATCGACCTGGTGCCGGGCCACTTGTCGAGCGTCGGCGTGGCCGCCAGCGGCCTGGCCTCGACCTTCAATCTCGGCATCGAAACGGCCAGCTGGATCGAAAACGCCGTCGGCACCGCCTTCGACGACGTCATCAAGGGCAATGCCCTGGACAACACACTCAAGGGCGGCAAGGGCAATGACTGGATCGACGGCGGCGCCGGCACCGACACGGCGGTCTTCGATGGCGTGCGCGCCGACTACCTCGTCACCACCGGCTACGGCAAGACCTATGTGGCCGCGCGCGATGGCAGCAGCGGCTTCGACACCCTGCTCGGCATCGAGCGCCTGGCCTTCAAGGACGGAGGCTTTGCGCTGGCCGGCAGCGCCCTCGGCGCCGACGTGCACATCGACGTCGACCAGAACGCCAGCGTCTCGGGCACGCTGCCCGTACCGACCGACGCCGGCGCGATCAATGCAAGCTACGTCCTGCTCAAGGGCGCCGCCAACGGCAGCGTGACCATCAACGCCAACGGCAGCTTCAGCTACACGCCGGTGGCCGGCTTCGCCAGCGGCGACAGCTTCAGCTACACCCTCTCGGATGGCAAGAGCAGCAATAGCTATATGGGCTATATCGATGTGCGCCCGGCCGCCAGCAAGCAGTTTGGCGGCGGCGGCGCCGACAGCATGGGCGGCACCAGCGGCGACGACATCATCGCCAGCGGCAGCGGCGACGACACCATCCATGGCAGCGTGGGGACCGACAGCATCGATGGCGGCAGCGGCAACGACGTGATGGTCTATGCCGGCTTGCGCACAGACTTCAGTTTCAGCGCCGGGACCGGCGCCAGTGTCAGCGTACGCAAGGCCGGCACCGACGGCAGCGACACCCTGACGAATGTGGAACGGGTACTGTTTGACGACGGCGCCGTGGCGCTCGACACGGCCGGCGTGGCCGGCCAGGCCTACCGCGTGTATGTGGCAGCGTTTGCGCGCGCACCCGATCCGGCCGGGCTGGGCTTCTGGATGCACTATATGGATACCGGCGCGAGCCTGGCGGCGACGGCGGCCGGCTTCATGGGATCAAACGAATTCCAGGGCCTGTATGGCGCCAACCCCAGCAGCACGACCCTGATCACCAAGCTGTACCAGAACGTGCTGCACCGCGCGCCCGACACGGCGGGCCTGAACTACTGGGACGGCCTGCTCAAGGCCGGCAGCCTGAGCGCCGCCCAGGTGGTGACGGGCTTCTCAGAGAGTGCAGAAAACCAGGCCCAGGTGATCGGCGTGATCGCCGCCGGCATGGACTACATCCCGTTTGGCTAAATAAACGTCGGGGTCACATCTGGCCTTGAGGAAAACCGGGG
>JAZJYP010000266.1:0-26528 GCA_040390345.1 Pseudomonadota bacterium
CGAGCGACGCGCGCATCGCCGAAATCGCCGAAAAATCGATCAAGGAAGTGACCTACCACCTGCGCCGCAGCGGCGACCTGATGGTGCGCCTGGGCGACGGCACGCCCGAGAGCCACGCCAAAACCCAGGCCGCCGTCAACGAGCTGTGGATGTACACGGGCGAGATGTTCAACTACGACGCGCTCGACACGCAGATGGTGAACGAAGGTGTGGCGCCCGCGGCCGACGGCCTGCGCGCCGCCTCCCTGGCGCACGTGGCGACCATCTTCGCCGAGGCGACCTTGACGTCGCCGGCGCCGGACGTGTGGATGCAAAGCGGCGGCAAGCAGGGCAAGCACAGCGAGCACCTGGGCTATATCCTGGCCGAGATGCAGTTCCTGCAGCGTGCCTACCCCGGGGCAGAGTGGTAATGAACACGGCGCAGGTCTGGTCCTGGCTCGGCGACGTCGCCGATCCCGAGATTCCTGTGATCTCGGTGGTGGACCTGGGCATCGTGCGCAACGTGGCCTTCGATGGCGACGAATGCGTCGTCACGATCACGCCCACCTATTCCGGTTGCCCGGCGATGCAGGTGATCGCCGAATCGGTGAAGGAAGCGCTGTACGCGCACGGCCTGGAGCGGGTGCGCCTGGTGAACCAGCTCTCGCCCGCCTGGACCACCGACTGGATGAGCGAGGCCGGGCGCGCCGCCCTCAAGGGCTATGGCATCGCGCCGCCGGCCGAACAGGTCATCGACATCAGTGGCATCACGCGCGGGCGTCCGGCGCCCACCATCGCCTGTCCCAATTGCGGTTCCACCCACACCGAAGTGACCAGCCAGTTCGGCTCGACGCCCTGCAAGGCGCTCTACAAATGCCTGGACTGCCGCGAACCCTTCGATTACTTCAAGTGCCACTAAGATGAGCAAATTCTATCCGCTGACCGTCAAGAAGGTAGCAAACGAAACGCGCGACGCCATCGCCGTCACCTTCGATGTGCCGCCCGAACTGGCCGCCGCCTTCGCCTACCAGCAGGGCCAGCACCTGACCTTGCGCACCCATATCGACGAAGAAGACGTGCGCCGCTCCTACTCGATCTGTTCCGCCGTGCAGGATAACGAGCTGCGCGTGGCCATCAAGCGCACCACGGGCGGCCTGTTCTCGACCTGGGCCAATGCATCGCTCAAGCCCGGCGACGTGCTCGAAGTGATGCCGCCAATGGGCCACTTCAATGTGCCGCTCGACGCCGCCAACCGCAAGCGCTACGTGGCCTTCGCGGCCGGCAGCGGCATCACGCCGATCCTGTCGATCATCAAGACGACGCTGCTGGCCGAGCCGCACAGCGAGTTCACGCTCTTTTACGGCAACCGCGCTTCGTCGTCCGTCATCTTCAAGGAAGAACTGACGGACCTGAAGGACCTCTACATGGAGCGCCTCACGCTGGCTTATGTGATGAGCCGCGAGCAGCAGGACCTGGAACTGTTCAACGGCCGTATCACCCGCGAAAAGACCGAGCAGTTCATCCGCCACTGGATCGACCTGAAGGACATCGACGTGGCCTTCATCTGCGGACCGGAAGACATGATGCACGCGGTGTCGGCCGCGCTGCAGGAAGGCGGCATGCCCAAGTCGTCCATCAAGATCGAGCTGTTCGCCGCCAGCATACCCAAGCACCAGCACAAGCCGCGCCAGATTGACGCGTCCGCGCGCCACGAAACCGAAGTCACCGTCATCATGGACGGCAACCACACCAGCTTCGTCATGGACAAGGACAAGGAATCGATCCTCGACGCCGGCCTGCGCGCCGGTATCGACATGCGCTACTCGTGCAAGGGCGGCGTGTGTTCGACCTGCCGCTGCAAGGTCCTTGACGGAAAAGTGGACATGGACGTCAACTACGCGCTGGAAGACTACGAAATCGCGCGTGGCTTTGTATTGAGCTGCCAGAGCTTCCCCGTAACCGACAAAGTCGTGGTCGACTTCGACCAGGGCGAATAACAGGAGACGCAATGAGTTACGAAAACATCCTCTTCACCATCGAGAGCGGTATCGCGGTATTGACGCTGAACCGTCCCGACAAACTCAATAGCTTCACCCAGGCCATGCACCTGGAAGTGCGCGCCGCGCTCGACCTGGTTGCAGCCGACAAATCCGTGCGCGTGCTGGTGCTCACCGGCGCTGGCCGTGGTTTCTGCGCCGGCCAGGACTTGTCCGACCGTGCCGTCGAACCGGGCGCCAAGGGAGTGGACCTGGGCGACTCGATCGAGCGCTTCTACGCGCCGCTGGTGATGACGCTGCGCTCCCTGCCCATGCCCGTCATCTGCGCCGTCAATGGCGTGGCCGCCGGCGCTGGCGCCAATATCGCGCTGGCTTGCGACATCGTGCTGGCCGCGCACTCGGCCAATTTCATCGAGGCCTTCTGCAAACTGGGCCTGATCCCGGACACGGGCGGCACCTGGCATTTGCCGCGCCTGATCGGCCATGCGCGCGCGACCGGCCTGGCCATGCTGGGCGAGAAACTGTCGGCTGAACGCGCCGAGGAATGGGGCCTGATCTGGCGCGCCGTGCCTGATGCGGCGCTGATGGACGACGCAATGGCGATGGCCGCGCACTTCGCCGCGGCACCGACCAAGGGCCTGGCCTTTACCAAGAAGGCCCTGCAGGCGAGCTACGCCAACACGCTGGCGGAGCAGCTCAAGCTGGAAGGCGAGTTGATGCGCGAACTCGGTAACAGCCACGACTACCGCGAAGGTGTGACCGCCTTCATGGAAAAACGCCAGCCACACTTCAAGGGGGAATGAGGATGAGCGCACTCGCAGCGGGCAGTGTCGTCGCCGTCATCGGCAGCGGGGCCATGGGTTCCGGTATCGCGCAGGTGGCCGCTGCGGCGGGCCACCAGGTCAAGCTGTTCGACACGCGCCCCGAAGCGGTGGCCAAGGCTATTCTTGAAATCGGCAAGGTGTACGGCAAGCTGGTTGAAAAGGGCCGCATGACGGGCCCCGACGCCGACGCCGCGCGCGCCCGCCTGAAGGCCGTCAGTTCGTTGGCCGAAGTGTCGGACGCGGCCATCGTCATCGAAGCGATCGTCGAAAACCTCGAGGTCAAGCGCAATCTCTTCGCCGACCTTGAACACTTCGTCAGCGACGACTGCATCCTGGCCACCAACACGTCCTCGATTTCCGTCACCGCGATCGCCGCGCTGCTACGCCTTCCGCAGCGCCTGGTGGGCATGCACTTCTTCAATCCCGTGCCGCTGATGGCCCTCGTGGAAGTGATCAGTGGCCTGGCCACCGACGCCGCCGTTGCGGCCACCGTGTTCGACACCGCCGCCGCCTGGGGCAAGAACCCGGTGCACGCCAAGTCCACGCCGGGTTTCATTGTCAACCGGGTCGCGCGCCCGTTCTACGCCGAAGGCCTGCGCCTGCTGCTCGAACAGGCCGCCGATCCTGCCACCCTGGACGCAGTCATGCGCGAGGGCGGAGGTTTCCGCATGGGCCCATTCGAACTGATGGACCTGATCGGCCACGACGTCAATTTCTCCGTGACGCAGTCCGTGTTCCATGCTTATTTTGGCGACCCGCGTTTCACGCCATCGGTGCTGCAGCAAGAAATGGTCAACGCCGGCTACCTTGGCCGCAAGGCGGCACGGGGCTTCTACCACTACGGCGACAACACCAGCAAGCCGGATGCGGCCGTCGAAGCGCCGCAGCCACGCCCGGAATTCGTCAGCCTGAGCGTGGAGCCCGGTGTGCGCAGCGCCGTCACCGAGGGCCTGGAAAAGCGCCTGGCCGCAGCCGGCTTCAAGATCAACCGCCGCAAGCCTTTGCCGGGCGCCGGCGAAAATGAAGCGCCTGCCTTCCATACCAATGGTGCGGCCGTCTTCCTCACCGACGGGCGCAGCGCCACCGAGCGTGCGCGCGCCAACAAGCACGACGACACCGTCCTGTTCGACCTGGTGCTGGACTTCGACAAGGCCCCGCGTATTGCCGTCGCCCGCGCCGACCAGTGCAGCGAGTCGGCCTACCACGCCGTCGTCGGCCTGCTGCAAGCGGCCGGTTTTGCCGTCACGCGCCTCGACGACGTGCCGGGCATGGCCGTCATGCGCACCGTCGCGATGCTGGCAAATGAGGCGGCGGACGCCGTCAACCAGGGCGTGTGCACGGCCCAAGCGGTCGACATCGCCATGCAGAAAGGCGTGAACTATCCGCGCGGCCCGCTGGCCTGGGCCGATGCCATCAGCATCGAGCACGTCGTTTGCGTGCTCGCCAACCTGGCCGCCACCTACGGCGAAGACCGCTATCGTGTTTCGCCGCTGCTGCGCCGCAAACTCGCTTCGGGAGCGCGCTTCCATGCATAGCGATCCGCAGGCGTTGGCCGAACTGGCCGGCAAGTCCATGTACGAGCGCGATCCAGCCAGCCAGGCGCTAGGCATGTTGTTGGCCGAGATTCGTCCCGGCTATGCGCGCATGACCATGCCGGTGCGGCACGACATGCTCAATGGCCACCACACCTGCCACGGCGGCTATATCTTCATGCTGGCCGACAGTGCCTTCGCCTTCGCCTGCAATTCGCACAACCACAACACGGTGGGCGCGGGCTGCACGATCGACTACCTGGCGCCTGGCCGCGAAGGCGACGTGCTGACGGCCGAGGCCATCGAGCAGGCGCTGTCCGGCAAAACCGGCGTCTACGACGTCGCTGTGCGCAACCAGGACGGCAAGACCGTCGCGCTCTTGCGTGGCAAGTCGCACCGCGTCAGCGGCCACGTGGCCGAACTGCCCGCAAGCTGACGAGGCGGCGATGGTGCAACGACTTCCCCAGGCCGGCGAACTCGAACCGATCGAACGGGCCAGCCGCGACGAGCTTCAGGCGCTGCAGCTCGAACGCCTGCGCGGCTCGCTCAAGCTCGCCTACGAAAACGTCGCCCACTACCGCGCCGCTTTCGATGCGGCCGGCGTGCATCCGGACGACCTCAAGTCGCTGGCCGACCTGGCCAGGTTCCCCTTCACCGACAAACAGACGCTGCGCGATAACTACCCCTTCGGCATGTTCGCCGTGCCGCGCGAGCAGGTGGTGCGCATCCACGCCTCGTCCGGCACGACGGGCAAGGCCACCGTGGTGGGCTATACGCAGGGCGACATCGACATGTGGGCTGGCGTGGTGGCGCGTTCGATCCGCGCCGCCGGCGGGCGTGCGGGCGATATGGTGCACGTCGCATACGGCTACGGCCTGTTCACCGGCGGCCTTGGCGCGCACTACGGCGCCGAACGCCTTGGCTGCACGGTCATCCCGATGTCGGGCGGGCAGACCGAAAAGCAGGTCCAGCTGATCTGCGACTTCAAGCCCAGCATCATCATGGTCACGCCCTCCTATATGCTCAACCTGGTCGAGGAGTTCGAGCGCCAGGGGCTGGATGCGGCGGCGACTTCGCTCAAGGTGGGCATCTTCGGCGCCGAGCCGTGGACCGAGGCGATGCGCGCCGAGATCGAGCAGCGCGCCGGCCTCGATGCGGTCGACATCTACGGCCTGTCCGAGGTGATCGGCCCCGGCGTGGCCAGCGAATGCATCGAGAGCAAGGATGGTCCCGTCGTGTGGGAAGACCACTTCTACCCCGAGATCATCAACCCCGACACGGGCGAGGTGCTGCCCGATGGCGACGAGGGCGAACTGGTCTTCACTTCACTGACCAAAGAGGCGATGCCGGTGATCCGCTACCGCACGCGCGACCGCACACACCTGCTGCCGCCCAGCTCGCGTTCGATGCGCCGCATCGCCAAGATCAACGGCCGCACCGACGACATGCTGATCATCCGCGGCGTGAACCTCTTCCCCAGCCAGGTCGAAGAACTGATCCTGCGCATGCCGCGCCTGGCGCCGCACTACCAGTTGATCGTCAGCCGCGACGGGCGCCTCGACAAGATCGACGTTTTTGGCGAATTGCGCGGCAACGAGTCGGACGACGACGTCCGCGCCCTGGCGCGCGAACTGGAACACCATATCAAAGCCATTGTCGGCATCAGCACCAAGGTCACGCTGCTGCCACCCAACGGTATCGAACGCACGCTGACCGGCAAGGCCAAGCGCGTGGTCGACAACCGCCCAAAATCATAGGAGAACCACTTGGACGCATTTATCTGTGACGCAGTACGCACTCCCTTTGGCCGCTACGGCGGTTCGCTCGCCGGCGTACGCGCCGACGACCTGGGCGCGCTGCCCATCGCGGCCCTCATGGCGCGCAACGCCAGGGTGGACTGGACCGCGGTGGACGACCTGTACTTCGGCTGCGCCAACCAGGCCGGCGAAGACAACCGTAACGTCGCGCGCATGGCGGCGCTGCTGGCCGGCTTGCCAGTGGACGTTCCCGCCAGCACCATCAACCGCCTGTGCGGTTCCAGCCTTGACGCGGTGGGCATGGCGGCACGTGCCATCAAGTCCGGCGAAGCGGGCCTGATCATCGCCGGCGGCGTGGAGAGCATGACGCGCGCGCCTTTCGTCATGGGCAAGGCCGACAGCGCGTTCTCGCGCGCCGCAAAAATTGAAGACACGACCATGGGCTGGCGCTTTGTCAACCCGCTGCTCAAGGCCAAATACGGCATCGATACCATGCCGGAGACAGCCGAAAACGTGGCGGCCGAATTTGGCATCGCCCGCGCCGACCAGGATGCCTTCGCCCTGCGCAGCCAGCAGCGCTGGGGCGCGGCCCAGGCGGCCGGCTTCTTCGACGGCGAGATCATCCCTGTCTCGCTGCCGCAAAAGAAGGGCGATCCGAAAGTCTTCAGCACCGACGAACATCCGCGCACCGACACCTCGCTCGAGATGCTGGCCAAGCTCAAGGGCGTGGTCAAGCCGGACGGCACCGTCACGGCCGGCAACGCCTCGGGTGTGAACGACGGCGCCTGCGCCATCCTCATCGCCTCTGGCGAAGCCGCTGCGCGCCATGGCCTGACGCCGCGCGCGCGCATCGTCGGTATGGCCCTGGCCGGCCTGGCGCCGCGCATCATGGGTTTTGGCCCGTCGCCTGCCACCAAAAAAGTGCTGGCCCTGACCGGCCTGGCCATCGGCCAGATGGACGTGATTGAACTGAACGAAGCCTTCGCCGCCCAGGCCCTGGCCGTCACGCGCGACCTTGGCTTGTCCGACGATGCGGCCCATGTGAACCCGAACGGCGGCGCCATCGCCATCGGCCATCCGCTGGGCGCCTCCGGTTCGCGCCTGGTGATGACGGCCGTGAACCAGCTGCATCGCATTGGCGGACGCTATGCCCTGTGCACGATGTGCATCGGTGTCGGCCAGGGTATCGCCCTGGTCATCGAGCGCGTCTGAGCCCATGGCCAAGGTCTATGAAATCGATGGCGTGCGCCCGGTGGTGCATCCGAGCGCCTACGTCCATCCCAGCGCCGTGCTGATTGGCGACGTCATCGTCGGCCCGCGCTGCTATGTCGGCCCGCTCGCTTCCTTGCGCGGCGACTTCGGCCGCCTGGTGCTGGAAGAAGGCGTCAACATCCAGGACAGCTGCGTCATGCACGGCTTTCCCGGTGAAGACACCGTCGTTGAAACCGATGGCCACATCGGCCACGGCGCCGTGCTGCATGGCTGCCGCGTCAAGCGCAACGCCATGGTGGGCATGAATGCCGTCGTCATGGACAAGGCCATCATCGGCGAAGAGAGCATCGTCGCCGCCATGAGTTTCGTGAAGGCTGGCATGGAAGTGCCGCCGCGCTCGATGGTGATGGGCTCGCCCGCCCGCGTGGTGCGTGAATTGCGCGACGAAGAAATCAAGTGGAAAAGCTTCGGCACGAAGCAGTACCACGACCTGACCGTGCGTTCGCTCGCGACCATGCGCCTGGTCGACTCGCTCGACGCCGAGGAGCCGGACCGCCAGCGCATCGACTTCGGCCCCGACCTGCACGCCCCCAAAGAACAAGGAGACCTGAAATGACCGTATCGACCCTGCAAAGCTTTATTGGTGGCCGCTGGATTGGCAGCGAGGCCGCCAGCCCGCTGCACAGCGCCCTGACCAATTCCCTCATCTATCACACCCATGCCGACAAGATCGACTTCGACGAAGCGGTGGTCCACGCGCGCAAGGTGGGCGTGCCTGCCCTGATGAAGCTCGACTTCCAGAAGCGCGCCCAGTGCCTGAAGGCGCTGGCCCTGTACCTGATGGAGCGCAAGGAAGAGCTGTACAAGATTTCGCACCTGACTGGCGCCACCCGTCCGGACAGCTGGGTCGACGTCGAAGGCGGCATCGGCACCCTGTTTGCCTATGCCAGCATGGGCTCGCGCGAACTGCCGTCGTCGAATGTGCTGCACGAAGGCCCGGCCATGATGCTCGGGAAGCAGGGCGGTTTCGCCGGCACCCACATCCTGGTGCCGCGCGGCGGCCTGGCGGTGCACATCAACGCCTTCAATTTCCCGATCTGGGGCCTGCTCGAGAAATTCGCACCCAGCTTCCTTGCCGCCATGCCCTGCATTGGCAAGCCGGCCAGTGCGACGAGCTACCTGACCGAAGCGCTGGTGCGCATGATCATGGATTCGGGCTTGCTGCCGGCCGGCAGCCTGCAGCTGGTCATCGGCAGCACCGGTGACCTGCTCGACCGCTTGGGTGGCCAGGACGTGGTCACCTTCACCGGTTCGGCCGACACCGCCGCCAAGCTGCGCGCCAACGGCAACCTGATCGCCAATTCGGTGCCCTTCACGGCCGAAGCGGACTCGCTCAATTGTGCCATCCTCGCACCGGACGTGACGCCCGACGACCTTGAATTCGACTTGTTCATCAAGGAAGTGGCGCGCGAGATGACCGGCAAATCCGGCCAGAAGTGCACGGCCATCCGCCGCATCATCGTGCCGAAAGAACGCGTTGACGCCGTCGCCGAGCGCCTGCGCGAGCGCCTCTCGAAAGTGGTCGTGGGCGACCCGTCCGTCGAAGGCGTGCGCATGGGCGCGCTGGCCTCGCAGGAACAGTTGCGCGATGTGACTGAACGCGTGGCCACCCTCAGCGCCGGCAATGAAGTGGTGTTCGGCGCCAGGGACGGCTTTGCGCCGCGCGGCGAAGGTGTGGCCAATGGCGCCTTCTTCTCGCCGACGCTGCTGCTGTGCCGCGATGCGATGAACAACGACGCCGTGCACGACGTTGAAGCTTTCGGCCCCGTCAGTACCCTGATGACGTATTGCGGCATCGACGAGGCCTTGGAGCTGGCCGCACGCGGCAAGGGCAGCCTGGTCAGCACGCTGGTGACCCGTGACCCGGCCATTGCCGCCTACGCCGTGCCGATGGCCGCCGCCTCGCATGGCCGCGTGCTGGTGCTGGAACGCGACGCCGCCGTCGATTCGACCGGCCACGGCTCGCCACTGCCGCAGCTGAAGCACGGTGGCCCTGGCCGCGCCGGTGGCGGCGAAGAGCTGGGCGGCGTGCGTGCGGTGCGCCACTTCCTGCAGCGTGCAGCGGTGCAGGGCTCGCCGACGATGCTCGCCGCCGTTACGGGCGAGTATGTGCGCGGCGCGCGCGTGCAGGAAAGCGACCTGCATCCATTCCGCAAATACTTCGAAGAGCTGAACATGGGCGACTCGCTGCTCACGCACCGGCGCACCGTCAGTGAGGCCGACATCGTCGCCTTTGGCGGCATTTCGGGCGACTTCTTCTACATGCACTTCGACGAGATCGCGGCCAAGGATTCGCAGTTCGGCAAGCGCATCGCGCACGGCTACTTCGTGCTGTCGGCGGCGGCCGGCCTGTTCGTGTCGCCGGCGCCGGGGCCGGTGCTGGCCAATTATGGGCTCGACAACCTGCGCTTCATCACGCCGGTGGCCATTGGCGACACCATTCGCGCGCGCCTGACCTGCAAGCGCAAGGTCGACCGCAACCGCACCGATGAACGCGGCGTGGGCCAGGGCGTGGTGGCGTGGGATGTGCAGGTCACCAATCAGAATGATGAGCTGGTGGCCAGCTATGACATCCTGACCTTGGTCATGAAACGTTCGTGACGTGCTTGGTGGGTAGCGCTGCGCTCACCCACCCTACCCTTGATCCCATGTCCCGGGCAGTGGCGTAGGGTGGGCGAGCGCAGCGCTACCCACCAATTTCAAATGAAACCGAGATTGCGCGCGCTGGCGTTGTAGTTGGCCAGGTTGGGCAGCATCGCCAGCAGTTCGCTGTCGGACACGCCCAGCCACTTGCCGTAGGTCGCGGCCAGCTGCTCCACCGAGGTGGTGGGCAGCAGCCGTCCCTGTCCCACATCGTCCGGGCCGCCGTTGGCGACGATCGGCGCGGTCCCGTAGTACTTCTTGCCGTTGACGGCGCCCCCCATCATGAAGTGCATGCTGCCCCAGCCGTGGTCGGAGCCATTGACGTTGCCCGTCAAGGTACGGCCGAAGTCCGACGCCGTGAAAGCGGACACCTTGTCGGCCACGCCCAGTTCCACCGTGGCGCTGTAGAAGGCCGACATCGCATTGGCCAGTTCAATCAGCAGGCCAGGATGGATCGAGGTCAGGCCGTCATGGTTGTCGAAGCCGCCCAGCGACACGAAGAACACCTGGCGCTTGGCGCCCAGCGCCGGCGCGACGGAAATCATCCGGGCCACCATCTTGAGCTGGTCGGCCAGGCTGCTGCCGGTGGGGAAGGGCGTGGCCAGTGCCGGCGCGCCGGCCAGCGCCGTCGTCAGCACGCCATTGGCGTCGATCGAACGCTTGGTGACGCGGTTATATTCGCCTTCCATCAAATGGGTGCGCGGCTGGCTGATCAGGGTGCGCAGGGCATCGGACGCGGCACTCGAACCAAACAACTTGCCGGACAGGCCAGTCACCGGCACCGAGCCATTGGTCGACACCTGGTACTGCACCGCCGTCTTGCCCGCCATGTAGACGGCATTGCCGGACACGTTTACGCAGGTGAAGGTGGCATTGCCGTTCGATGACTGGAACAGGTCGCCGATGCGCCCGCCCCAACCTGAAGTGGCGCCTTCCGGCAGCGAAGACTGCCACACCGATTGCTGGTCGTTGTGCGAGAACAGCTTGGGCGGCAGCTTCACCGACTTGTTGGTGTACTGGGCCTTGGTAGTGGGCTGCACCAGGGTGCCGATATTGAGCATCACGCCAAGTTTGCCGGCGTTGAAAATCGGGAGCAGCGGCGCCAGCTCCGGCGCCAGCGCGTACTGGTGGCTAAAGCCCGCCGAATCGACGGGCGCGGCCGCCGTCACCAATGCGGTCGCATCGACATTGTCGCGCGGGTAGGCCAGGGTGGGGCGCAGCTGCGAATACAAGGCGTAGCTGGACGTGTCGTAAGGGATCAGGGTATTGGCGTAGTCATTGCCGCCATACAGGAAGATGCAGACGAGGGCCTTGTAATCGGTGGCAGTGGCTGCGGAAGCCTCGGCCATCGCGGCCAGGTTCAGGGCCCAGGGGGCGGCGACACCGGCCAGCGACAGGGCCGAAGCGCGCTGCAGGAAGGCGCGGCGCGATGCGTTGGTGCTGTTCATGGCGATTCCTTATTTCTGGACGATGAATTCGGGCGTGGCCATCACCAGCACCAGCGCGGCGTTGATGCGGTTGCCGCGCGCGGCGTCGGTGCCGGCGGCCATGCCGTCGATGGCGCCCTTGATCAGCGCGACCGACGCGGTATCGAGCTGGCCCGCCACCAGCACGATATTGAGTTCGTCCACCAGCGCCTGGGCATTGTCGGCCAGCGGCACCAGGGCGCTGTAGTCGGCGCGCACGTCGCCGATCCCCTTGCTGATCGCACCTTGCATGTAGTTGATGTAGCCGACCACCGACGACTCGTTGGTGATCTGGAATTCCGGCGCGACCAGGCCGGCCGTGCCAATGGCACTATTGGGCGGCACATAGCCGGGCCGGAAGAAGTTGAAGACCGTGGGCGAGCGCAGCGGACTCTGGCCCAGGCGCGTGGCCGCATCGGTGGTATTGCCAATGGCCCAGCCGCCACCGGCAGAGGTGGCGTTGAAGGCGCGTGCCCAGGCGGCGAAGCGCATGACCGGTTCGCGCTGTTTGCCAAAGTTCGGGTCCAGCAGTTTGGCCGCATTGCGCGCTTCATCGTCAAGCAGGATGGCCTTGACCACGGCCTTCAGGTTGCCCTTGGCGCCACTGCCGTCGTTATTGAACACCGCAGCCACGCGCGCCAGGTAGGCCGGGCTGGGATTGCTGCACACGAGGCGCTGGATCAGCTGGCGGCTGATGAAGGGCGCCACATTGTCGTGCGCGAAAATCGTGTCGAGCGCGATGCGCAGGCTGTCGGCGCCGTTCGTCCCGGCCGGGATGGTCGTGCCGAGGAAGGTCTTGGTGCCCAGTTCGTGGCGGCTGGCGATCTGCGCCATCGGGCGCCGCTTGAAGTCGGGCAGGGCGGTGCTGCCGCCGGCCAGGTCGTAGTCCCAGCCTGTGAATACGCGCGCCAGGCCGGTGATGTCGTCCTGGGTATAGGTGTCTTGCGCGGCGCCGTTGGCCAGCTTGGGTGTGCCGTCCAGGTTCAGCTGCACCAGGCCGACGGAAAACAGCTGCATCACTTCGCGCGCATAGTTTTCGTCGGGCAGGGCGCCGGTGACGGCATTGAACTTGGCGTTGCCACGGAAGGTGAGGTACTCGCCCATCGCCGCGCTGGTGGAGACTTGCTGCAGCAGCGTGCGGTAGCTGCCAAACGCATTCGCTTCGAGCAGGTCCAGGTAGGCGGCGCCGGTAAAGGCTTTCCAGCCCGCGCCGATCAAGCCGTCGATGGCAGCCACCGTGATTTCGGACAGTGCAAACGTGACGCGCTGGCGCAGCGTGTCGGTCGAGGACAGCAGTTTGACCCAGGCGCAGTTGTCGAAGCCAAGCTGGCTGTTCTTGTTGTCGGGCGCGTCGTAACCCTTGGAGACGAGCCAGTCCCAGCGCGTGGTACTGGCCGGCATGGCGAATTGTTCGTCCAGCCAGCCGGCGTAGCCGAGCGACTGCACGCGGGCGATGTGGGCGCGGGTGGCGCCCATCGAGGCCTGGGACAGGAAGCGCGATGCCTGCGCCGCCGTGATGCCAACCACCGGTGGCACCGGATCGATAACCGGCGGTGGCGTGGTCACCGGTGGCACCGGTGTCGTGACCGGCGCCGATCCGCCGCCACCGCCACCGCAAGCGGCCAGCAGGACCGCGGGCAGCGCCAGGGCTGCCGTCGGCGCCTGCACGCTGGTGTCGTCCTGCGTTGAGAGTACGTCTTCCATACCGCCTCCAGAGTTCAGTCTGTTAGCGATATTAGATGAGTAAGCTCAGCGCCGGAACCCGGCATTTGTAAATATTTGTACGATGCTACAGTGCGAGGCCGAAGGGATCGTCGATCGAATGGGCCGGCTTGGTGAACCACTTGGGACCCTGCTCCGTCATGTAGAAATGGTCTTCGTGGCGGATGCCGAATTCGCCGGGAATGCAGATCATCGGCTCGTTCGAGAAGCACATGCCCGGCGCCAGCGGCGTGCGGTCATTGCCAACGAGGTAAGGCCATTCGTGGATGTCCATGCCGATGCCATGGCCGGTGCGGTGTGGCAGGCCAGGCAGCTTGTAGCCGGGACCGAAGCCATTCGCCTCGAGCGACACGCGCGCTGCCGCGTCGACGTCGCCGCAAGCCACGCCCAGTTGCGCCGCTTCGAATGCGGCCTGCTGCGCCGCC
This sequence comes from Pseudomonadota bacterium, assembly GCA_040390345.1. Taxonomy (GTDB): domain Bacteria; phylum Pseudomonadota; class Gammaproteobacteria; order Burkholderiales; family Burkholderiaceae_D; genus Telluria_A. The sequence continues at coordinate 13,618 of JAZJYP010000266.1, forward strand.
TTTTCCGCGTTCCACACAAAACGCTGGCGCTCGCTCGCTTCGCCAAACACATAGCTGCGCGTGATGTCGGAAATATAACCCTTGACCTGGCAGCCCGTGTCGATCAGGACCATGTCGCCGCGATTGAGCGTTTGCACATAGCTCACGCCATGTGGATAGGCCGTCGCTTCGCCAAACAGCACGATGCAGAAGTAGGAGCCTGGTGCGCCAACCTTGCGGTGGGCGCGCGCGATGAAGTCGGCCACTTCGGTGGTGGTGATGCCTTCGTAAAGGACCGCAGCGGCAGCCTTGTGCACTTCCAGCGTCATGTCCTTCACGCGCTGCATCAGCGCGATTTCGGCGGCGGACTTGCAGGTGCGGCAGTGCGCGGTGACGGCCTTGGCGTTTTCCAGCGCATAGCCGGATGCCAGCGGGCGGATGCCATCGAAGATGAAGAAGGAAGCGCTTTCGCAGATGCCCACGCGTGGCGGCCGCGCGGCGTTTTGCGCAATGCCCATGCGCGCCAGCGTGTCGACGAAGAGCTGGTAGGGGCTTTCATGCTCTTCCCAGCAGTTGACGGCGCCCTTGACCTGCATGAAGTCTTTCAGCGTGCTCTCTTCGAACGCCGGGGCGATGTATTCGAGTGCGCCCGTGGCCGGCAGGATGGCGCCGACCATGCGTTCGCTGGCGTACCACTTGGTGCCGGTGAAGTAGGACAGGTTGGTGCCCGCGTTCAGGTACACCGCCGCGATGCCTTGATCGCGCATGAAGGCCTGGGCCTTGGCAATGCGCTGCTGGTGCTCGTCCTGGGTGATGGCGGTCATGCCGCCGGTCATATCGGACAAGCCGGCCAGCGCCTCGTCGAAAGTCTTACCGCCTATGCCTATCACTGTCTTGCTCCTGTTTCTGTTCAAAGACCGCCATTGCACCCGATTGCGGCGCGCCTGTCTTGCATGCTTTCGACGGCAGTGCGCGCCAATCCGGCTTAGGTGAGCTGCGCGCGCACGCGGGCGATGGCCTTGCGCACCTGGTTCGGTGCCGTGCCGCCGACATGGTCGCGCGCGGCGACCGAGCCTTCCAATGTGAGCACGGCAAAGACGTCGTCGCCGATCAGGGGCGAAAACTGGCGCAGCGTCTCGAGCGACATCTCGGACAGGTCGCAGCGGGCGTCGTCGCAGGCGCGCACGGCGCGTGCCACGGCTTCGTGCGCGTCGCGGAACGGCAAGCCCTTCTTGACCAGGTAGTCGGCCAGGTCCGTCGCCGTGGCGTAGCCCTGCAGGGCGGCGTTGCGCATCGCTTCCGGCTTGACGGTGATGCCACCGGCCATATCGGCGAAGATGCGCAGCGTGTCGACGACGGTGTCGACGGTGTCGAACAGCGGTTCCTTGTCTTCCTGGTTGTCCTTGTTGTAGGCCAGCGGCTGGCCTTTCATCAGGGTCAGAAGGCCCATCAGATGGCCGTACACGCGGCCGGTCTTGCCGCGCGCCAGTTCCGGCACGTCCGGGTTTTTCTTTTGCGGCATGATCGACGAGCCGGTGCAGAAGCGGTCGGCGATGTCGATGAAGCCCACGCGTGGGCTCATCCAGATGATCAGCTCTTCGCTCATGCGCGAGATGTGCGTCATGACCAGGGCGCTGGCGGCGCAAAATTCGATGGCGAAGTCGCGGTCGGAGACGGCGTCGAGCGAATTGTGGCAAACGTCGTCAAAGCCCAGGGTTTTGGCCACCCGTTCGCGGTCGATCGGGAAGGTGGTGCCGGCCAGGGCGGCCGCGCCCAGCGGCAGGCGGTTGACGCGGCGGCGCGCATCCATCATGCGCTCGCTATCGCGGCCGAACATTTCAACATAGGCCAGCATGTGGTGGCCGAAGGTGATCGGCTGGGCCACCTGCATGTGGGTAAAGCCTGGCATGATGGTGTCGGCGTGCTGCTCGGCCAGGTCGACCAGGGCCAGGCGCAGGGCGCCGAGCAGGCCATTGATGTCGTCGATGGCCGCGCGCACGTACAGGCGGATGTCGGTGGCCACCTGGTCGTTGCGCGAGCGGCCAGTGTGCAGGCGTTTGCCGGCGTCGCCCACCAGTTCGGTGAGGCGCTTCTCGATATTGAGGTGCACGTCTTCCAGGTCGAGCAGCCATTCGAAGCTGCCCGCTTCGATTTCGCCCTTGATCTGGGTCATGCCGCGCACAATCTCGGCGTAGTCGGCGGCGGAGATGATGCCTTGCGCCTGCAGCATCTCGGCGTGGGCCAGCGAACCCTCGATGTCGAACAGGGCCAGGCGCTTGTCGAAGAAAACGGAGGCGGTATAGCGTTTGACGAGGTCGGAAACCGGTTCGGAGAAGCGGGCGGACCAGGCTTCGCCCTTCTTGGCAAATTGGTTAGTCATGGTATGGGAGTCCTTAGAAGTCCCTGATTATAAACCGAGGCATGCCTCGATCAGGTCCATCATGGCTTTCAGCCTGGGCGGCTCCTCGGCCAGGCGCGAGATAACATGGCGGTGCGCGCCCCCTTGCACGACTTCGAGGCGGCGCGATTTGGCCCGTCCGGCGGCCGCCACCAGGCGCTCGGGAATCTCGCGCGGGATGACGGCGTCATGTTCGGCGGCGATGACGAGCAGGTGACCGGTAAAGCCGGCCAGGATGTCCCAGGCATCGGTATCGACCCAACTGCGCTCGCGCCGGATGACGGTTGAAAAATCGGGGCCGAAGGGCACGTCGTAGGCTTCAGGTGTAAACACGCCGGGCACGCACAGCACCAGCGCATCTATCTGGCGCAGCTGGGTCAGGCGGATGGCGTTGTAGGCGCCCATGCTGGCGGCGAAGGCAGCGGGCGGCGCGCCACAGGCGTCGAACACGGCGGCCGCTTGCAGAGTGCGGCTGTGCAGGGACGAGTCGGCAATGCTGCCGCCGGTGGCGCCGTGGCCGATGCAGTCAAAAGCGCTCGAGCCGATGCCGCGTTCGGCCAGGACCGTGCGCGGCAGCAGGAAGCCCTCGCGGCTGGCCGTGCCGGCGCCGTGGATCATGAAGAAGCGGCCCTTGTCGCCGGCCTGGCTATCGGCGCGCAGCCGGTGGCCGGCGTGCGCGACCTCGAATGGAATCGGATTGAACATGCGCGACATTATAGTGGCGCGAATCGGCGGTAGAATTGGTTTTTTTAACCAGACCACTGCCATGGCCAACTTTGAGATCACCACCAACCGGGCGGACCTCGATATCCCCCTGATCTACAAATTCCTCAGCGAGCAATCGACCTGGGCGATCGGCATCCCGCGCGAGACGGTGGAGCGCGCGATCGACAACTCCCTGTGTTTTGGCGGCTTTGTCGGTGGCCGCCAGATCGCCTTTGCCCGCGTCGTGACGGACTTCGCCACCTTTGCCAACCTGGTCGACGTGTTCGTGCTGCCCGAATACCGTGGCCAGGGGTATAGCAAGGTGCTGATGGAGGCGGTCCTGTCGCACGCCAGCCTGCAGGGCCTGCGCCGCTTCACGCTGGCGACGGCCGACGCCCACGGCCTGTATGAACGCTTCGGCTTTGCCACCCCTTCGCGCCCGCAGACGCTGATGGAACGCTATTTCCCGAATATTTACGTGTCCTGAGTCAGACCGGTTCGTCTTCGCTCGCTTCGCGCGGCAGGTGAATGGTGCCGGTGTTGAAGGTGTATTCGAAAAGATTGGCGTAGCGCGCCCACTCGATGGCCACGCGCAGCGCGCTTTCGGCTTCGTCTGAATTGAGGGTAAAGCGCAGCAGGCGCAGGAACAGGTCCTTGGGCAGGTCGCCCGAGCGATCCTGTTCCAGGCCGTGGCAGATATAGGCAATCAGTGGCACATGCTCGAGCAGCTGGCGAGCGAAGATGGCCTGGCGTTCCTGGTTTTCGGCCGCGACATACTGTTCGCCCAGCGGCATGATCGTGATATCGCCGTGGGCCAGGTTGGCAAAGCCCAGCAGGGCCAGCGCCATCGACACTTCCAGCAGTTCCTTGTCGGTCAGTTCGGTTTCTTCGGCCAGGCGCGGCAAGTCGGCGCGGCCGTGGTAAGGAGCGTCGGCCAGCATTTCGAGCATGCCTTCGATGTGCGAGATATCGGCTTCCGGCAGGCGGTCGCCCAGCTGCAGCTTGGCTTCCTTTTCCGCGGTACGCCCCGGGCGCGAAGAACCGGCCGTCATCAGGCCATAGACTTCGTCGATCAGGCCGCGCACGCCGGTTTTCTCCACTTCGCGCGGACGCTCCAGCGCGATCGGCAGCTCGGCGCGCACGCGGCCCGGGTTGCTGCCAAAGACCAGCACGCGGTCGGCCATCATCACCGCTTCTTCGATATTGTGCGACACCACCAGGATGGCCTTGGTAGGTAGCTGGCCGGATTCCCACAGTTCGAGGATGTCTTCGCGCAGGCGTTCGCCGGTGAGCACGTCGAGCGCGGAGAAGGCTTCGTCCATCAGCAGCACTTCCGGTTCCATCACCAGGGCGCGGGCGATGCCCACGCGCTGGCGCATGCCGCCGGACAGCTCGCGCGGCAGCGCGCCTTCGAAGCCGGACAGGCCGATCAGGTCGATCACCTTTTCCGAGCGGCGTGCCCGCTCGGGGGCTGGCACGCCCTGGGCTTCGAGGCCCAGTTCCACGTTCTTTTGCACCGTCAGCCAGGGGAACAGGGCGAAGGACTGGAACACCATGCGGATGCCACGCGCGGCGCCATACAGCGGCATGCCGTGGTACAGCACCTGGCCTTCGTCGGCGCCAATCAGGCCAGCCATGATGCGCAACATGGTCGATTTTCCCGAGCCGGACTGGCCCAGCAGGGCGACGATTTCGCCTTCATTGAGGGTGAAGTCGACGCCGTCGAGGACTGGGCGCGAGGAGCCGTCGGCCGAGCGGAACGATTTGCCGACGGCGCGCAGTTCAATGATGGGAGTTGCCATGGTGCGGGTCCTGGTGTTTAGAAGTGCAGGCGGTTTTCCGCCATCTTGTAGAGGCGGCGCCAGACGAAGTGGTTCAGCGCCATCACGAAAATGCACATGATGCCGATGCCCAGCGCAATGCGCGGGAAGTCGCCGTGGGCCGTCATTTCGGCGATGTAGCTGCCGATGCCATGGGCCTGCAGCGTGGTGTCACCCCAGGTAACGTATTCGGCCACGATGCTGGCGTTCCAGGAGCCGCCGGTGGCGGTGATGGCGCCGGTAACAAAGCTGGGGAAAATGGCCGGCAGCAGGTAGCGGCGCCATTTGAGCCATCCCTTGACGCCGAAATTCTGGGTCGCGTATCGCAATTCGGTGGGAATCGTGGAGGCGCCGGCAATGACGTTAAACAGCAAATACCATTGGGTGCCGAGGATCATCAGGGGCGAGAGCCAGATGTCCGGATTGAGGTGGTACTGCACGATGCCCATCACCGCCACCGGGAACATCAGGTTGGCCGGGAAGGCCGCGAGGAACTGGGCCAGCGCCTGGACGCGTTCGGCCAGGCGTGGATTGAGGCCGATCCATACGCCCACCGGCACCCACACTAGGGAGGCGAGCAGCAACAGCAGCAGCACGCGCAGCAGCGTGTAGCAGCCCAGGACAAAGACATGGCCGACTTCGGCCCAGCCCACTTCGGACTGGACGAAATGGACCAGCGTCCAGAGCGCGTAGAACACGCCGGCCGCGATGACGGCGTCCCAGATGCGCTGTGGCGTGCTGGACGTGGCCTGGGGCCGGGCGCGGATCGAGGTGCCGTCGTGGCGGCGCCGGAACAGGCCAAAAGATCGCTCGAGCAGATGGACGAATTTGAGCGCCAGCAGCTGCGTGCGTTCGGTGCGGCGCAGCCAGGTGAGCAGCCACGATTGCTGGGCCGTGTCGCTCCCGGATTCTTCGAAACGGAATTTGTCGGCCCAGGCCAGCAGGGGACGGAAGAATAGCTGGTCGTACAGCAGCACGCCAATGAGCATGCCACCGATGGCCCAGCCGATCGCGTGCAGGTCGCGCTGTTCGATGGCCATGGCGATGAAGGAGCCGATGCCGGGCAGCTTGATATTCTGGTTCGATACCGAGATCGCTTCGGCGGCGACGACGAAGAACCAGCCGCCGGACATCGACATCATCATGTTCCACAGCAGGCCGGGAATGGCGAAGGGCAGTTCCAGGCGCCAGAAGCGCTGCCAGCCCGAGAGCTGGAACACGGTGGCGGCCTCCATCAATTCATTGGGGACGGTGCGGAAACCCTGGTAGGCGCTAAAGGCCATGTTCCAGGCCTGCGAGGTGAAGATGGCAAAGATGGCGGCGCATTCAACGCCCAGCAGGTTACCCGGGAACAGGGCGATGAAGGCCGTGACCGTGATCGACAGGAAGCCGAGAATGGGGATCGATTGCAGGATGTCGAGCAGGGGGACGAGCACTTTTTCGGCCGCGCGGTATTTACTGGCCAGGGCGGCGAACACGCAGCTGAACACGACCGAGGCGCCCAGCGCGAGGAACATGCGCAAGGTCGTGCGCAGGAGGTAATAGGGCAGGTAGACCGGGTCGAGCGAGAGCTGCAGCGGTTCGCCCACGTGGTAGGGGTGGGCCATTTGCGCGGCCCCATAGGCCAAGAGCACCAGTACCGCAAGGACCACCGGCAGCAGGGCCCAGTCCCAGCGGTTGCCGCTCGCTTCAACGACTTGGCGGGGGAAATACTGTTTTTTTTCGCTCATCCCGGTATTCTAAACGCGGACCATGGCAAGCAGGTGACTTGGGCTTACAATGCTGCTCGATCCCAACGCTACCCAAGGATTTGCCATGCATTTACCCTTCTTCCGGTCCTGCGCGGCAGCACTGGCCTTGTTTGCCGGTGCTGCCCAGGCCCAGTCGCTTGCCACCGTGCGCGTCGACTATCTCCATAGCGGCAATGCGCTGGCCGACAGCTACGCGATGGAGCGCGTCGTCATCGAGCCGCTGCCCTGGCCGGGCGACCTGGCCCAGGCCATCGACAAGACCAACCGCGGCAACAATATGGTCGAAGTGGTCGACGCCAAGACAGGCGACCTGCTGTATTCGCGCGGTTTTTCGACCGTGTTCAGCGAGTGGCGCACCACCGACGAAGCGGGCAAGATCAGCCGCGGTTTCGAGGAATCGGTGCGCTTCCCCAAGTTTGCCAAGCCCGTCAAGGTGCGCATCCTCAAGCGCGACGAGCGCAACCTGTTCTCGGTCGTGTGGAGCGTCGACGTCGACGCCGATGCGCCGGACGTGGTGAAGAAGCAGCCGCCCGCACCTGCGGCGCCGATCCCCATCCACGTCAGCGGCCCCTCGCCCGGGAAGGTGGACCTGTTGATCATCGGCGACGGCTATACCCAGCAAGAGATGAAGAAGTTCGAAGCCGATGCGCGCCGCCTCTCGGCCCACCTGTTCGAGACCTCGCCCTTCAAGGAACGGGCCGGCGACTTCAACGTCTGGGGCCTGGCCGTGCCGACACCGGAGTCGGGCGTGTCGCGTCCATCGACCGGTGTGCATCACGCGTCCAAGCTGGGTGCGCGCTACGATATTTTCGGCAGCGAGCGCTATGTGCTGGCGCTCGATAACCGCGCCCTGCGCGAGATCGCCCAGTACGCGCCTTACGAATTCATCGAAATCCTGGTCAATAACGACACCTACGGCGGAGGCGGCATCTTTGGCCAGTTCAGCACTGCGGCGGCGTCCAACGACTGGGCCAACTACCTGTTCGTGCACGAATTTGGCCACCACTTCGCCGGCCTGGCCGACGAGTACTACACCTCGCCCGTGGCCTACCAGTCGAGCGGCGAACGGATGGAGCCGTGGGAGCCGAATGCGACAGCGCTGCGCGACCCGGCCAAGCTGAAATGGAAGCGCGTCGTCAAGGCGGACACGCCGCTTGCCACGCCATGGCCGAAAGCCGAGTACGAAGAATATTCGCGCGCTTACCAGAAGCGCCGCGCCGCCCTGCGCGCGGCCAATCGGCCCGAGTCCGAAATGAGCGCCCTGTTCCACGAAGACCTGGAGCATTCGAACGCCCTGTTCTCGAAGGCGAAGCATTTGCACGACGTGGGTGCCTTTGAAGGGGCGAACTACGAGTCGACCGGCTACTTCCGTCCGCAGATGCAGTGCATCATGTTCGACCGCAGCGACAAGTTCTGCCGTGTGTGCAGCGATGCCATTGTCGACATCATCGACCTGTATTCGCGCCCTTGACTCAGCCCTGGTGCACCTGGCCGTCGCGGTCGATGGCCAGGAAGGCCAGGCCGGACTCCTGCAGGAAGGCCAGTCCCGCTTCCTGTTTGAGCATGGCGATGGTGGCGTAGCTGCCGGCCGCAATGGCCACCGGCGCGAGCACGCTCACCGAGCGCCAGCAGTTGACACTGTGGCCCGTGCGCGGGTCGAGGATGTGGCAGTAGCGCTGCCCATCCTGTTCAAAAAAACGTTCGTAGTCGCCGCTGGTGGCCAACGCGCCCGTGTGCACGGGAATGGTGGCGGCCAGCGCGTTTTTATCGCGCGGATCCTGGATGCCGATCTGCCAGGGCGTGCCATCCGGCTGCGGCCCGATGATGCGCAAGTCGCCGCCCAGGTTGACGTAGCCATGCGTGACCCCCTGCGCCGTCAGCAGTGCCGCCGCGCGGTCGGCCGCATATTCCTTTCCGAAGCCACCGAAGTCGATCTCCATGCCCGCCAGCGGCAGGCGCAGTTTGCCTGGCGCGCGGTCGGCCTTGTGCCATCCAATGAGTTCGAGCAGGGGCGCCAGTTCGGCCTCCTGCGGGCGCCGTCCGGCACGAAAATCCCAGGCCTGGCGCAGCACGCCGGAAGTGATGTCGAACAGGCCGCCGCTGCTGTCGAACAGCGTATCGGCGTAGGCGAACAGGGCCTCGGTTTCGGCGTCGAAGGCGGTCCAGTCGCGCCCGGCCTGGGCGTTGATGCGGCTGACCACCGTGCCCTCGCGGAAGCGCGAATATTTCGCTTCGATGCGGCGCACCTCGTCGATCGCCACCTGCGCGAGCTGGTTCGCTTCGCATCCGTCGCGCGCCGCCAGGTGCACTTCGCACTGGCTGGCCATGGCGGAAAAGCCGATGCCGAAGACCGGCGTCACCATCGGAAGGTGATGCCCGCCTGGACGCTGCGCGCCTTGAAGTCGAGCAGGCCTGGGCTGGTCGCACGCTGGCGGTAGTCTTCCAGCTTGATGTCGAAGCTGGTGTCGTGGCCCAGCTCCTTTTCCACTTTCAGGCCCCAGGTGAGGGCGTGGAAGGCGGACAGGCGCTGGTCGGCGCTGGTGAAGGCGGTACTGGTGAACGAATAACCGGGCGGGAAGGGCGGGCCGAAGCGCTTGTCGTAGACCGGGTCGAAATAGAACTCCGCCGCCGTTTGGCGGTACAGGCGCAGCGACGGCGTGAGCGTCCAGCCGCCGGGCAGGGCCTGCACGTACTCGTTGGTCAGGGTGTGCGCGTCGATACCATAGCTGTCGCGGTAGTAGCGGTAGGCCAGGCGCAGGGTGGCGTCGGCGCCGTCGACATGGTGGTTCCAGCGCGCCAGCAGCGTGTCCTGGTCGTGCTCGCGCGGGCGCTTGTCGACGTACTTGTAGGGATCGGAAAAATAGCCGCGCCCGCGCACATGGCGCAGCACCACCTGGATGATGTCGGACTTGGTCAGAACCTGGGTCGCGCCCAGCATGGCTTCGAGCGTGTGGCGGTTTTCGTCGGTGACGGCCAGGTTGACGGGATTGATCTTGTCGCTGGCGGCGCCCAGGCCAAACAGCCAGGTGGTGTTGTTGTCTTCGCTCGAGACGCTGGCATTGGCCGCGCCAAAGTGCGAGACATAGTCGTTTTCGCCGGAACGCCCGCCACTGACAGTGATGCTTGAACGGGCGAAGTAGCGCGTCACGGCCACTTCTTCGCCTATGCGCCGTTCGTCGAAGTGCGAGGCGCCCGAAACGGCCGTGTGGTAGCGCGGCGAGGCACCGGAAATCGAATCGGCCACCATATTGGCGCGCACCGACCACACGCCCGCGATTGGCACTTCCAGTTCCACCGATGGTGAATGGACGCTGATGCGGTCGAGGTTGGCCTGGCTGTCGCTGTAGTTCAGGTAGCGCAGGCTGATGCTGCTTTTGTCGGGCGCATTGTCGGCCTGGGCCACGCCGGGCAGCGCCAATGCCGCCATCAGGATCGCACCGCCTTGCTTAGTTGCAGCCACAGCCACCTCCGCCCACTGCGGCGCCGCCCGATGCGGCTTCCTTGCTGTTGTAGGTGTGTTCGGCGAAGGCCGATTCCAGGCGTGCCTGGCCGAAGCCCATGGCCGGCTTGGCCAGCGTGCCCTTCTCCCAGGCGGCGACGTTGCCCATGCCGGCGCAGCCGGACAGGGCGGCGGCCAGGGCGAGCCAGATCACTGACTTCATGGTTTTTCCTTTTTCTGGACGGCCTGCTTGATCTGCGCCTCGATCTCGGCGGCGGTGGCGTCGTTAAAGCCGGCATGGACGAACAGCACCTGGCCCTGCGGGTCGATCAGCACGCTGCTGGGCATGCCCTTGATGGCGTATTTGCGCGGCGTGATGCCGGCCGGGTCGTAGGCGACGCTGAAGGCGGCCGGCGTGGCGGCCAGGAAGTGGTCGGCGTCGGCCCGGTTGGCGTCGACATTGATGGCCACGATTTGCAGGCCGGATGGGCCGTAGCGCTTTTGCAGTTCGCCCATCCAGGGGAAGGAGCGCTTGCACGGTGCGCACCACGAGGCCCAGAAATCGAGGTAGACATATTTGCCGCGGTAGTCGGCCAGGCTGACCTGGCCGCTGCTGCCGGCCAGTGAAAAATCGGGTGCCGCGGCGCCGGGGGCGATTGCCCCGGCCTGGCTCGAAAGGAGCAGGAGTGCGAACAGCGCCAGCCTCATTTGGCACCCGCCTCAAACCATTGCTTGACGATGTCGCGTTCGGCCTGCGTCATGTTGGTGATATTCCCGAATGGCATGGACTGTTCAATGGCCGCCGCCTGGTAGATAAGGGTGGCATTGCTGTGGATCTGGGTCGACGTGTCGAACATGATCCCGGCCGGCGCCGGGTTGAAACCGGAAATGGTCGGATGCGCGGAGTGGCAGCCAACGCAGCGCGCCTTGATGATGGTCGCCACTTGCGGGAACAGGTCGACCGGCGGCGGCAATGCTGCGACCAACTGGTTCAGGGTCGCTTCGATATTGGCCTGGAAGGCCGTGGTGTCGGTGGCCAGGGTCACGCTGGCGAGCATGGTGCGCACGATGACGTTGGCAGCAAGGCCGTCGTAGGCCTTCTTGCGGTCGGCCGTGTTGACGGAGGCGGTGAAGGCGGTGGCCACCGTGTTCTTCTTGGTGATCAGGTCCGCGTCCGTGCCCTGGGCGCCGGCCATGATGGTCAGGGCGGTGTTGGCGCGCGTGAGTGCGCCCGCATTGATGGCATTGACCCAGAAGTCGCGCCCGGCGGTGTCGGCGTCGCGGTTGAACAGGTTGCGGTAGATGGCGTTCACAAACGTCGTGTTATCGCCCGGGTAGAGGTCGAGCGACTCCTGGCTGATGCCGAAGCCCTCGACCAGGGTGCGCACGCTCGAATTGGTGTTGTAGGCCTGGCTGACCCCCAGCACGGTGGTCGGCGCGCCAGCGGCCAGGTAGGCCCCGGCGAAGAATTCCATCCCGGCTGGATCGGCAGGGCGCCCGAAATAGGCCACGTAGATATGCTGCACCACGTCGTAGTAACTGGCATTGGTCAGTTGTGCGCTGCTGGTACGGGAACTGCCGCCTTGCATGGCTGCGGGCGCGGTGCTATTGCCGCCACAAGCGACCACGATGAAGGCGCACAGGGCGAGCAGGGCAGACTGGAGGTACTTGTTCATGGCTATCCCGGATGAGAAATCGATTTGGTAACCGTATATGCCGCGTCGCCCGCAAAAGGTTCTGCCCGACCAAAAAAAGGCGGCGCGCGGTAATGCTACCATCTTGCTGAACCTTTTTGGCGTGGCGGGGTATTCACGGGGAAGACAGGGAGCAGGCATGCAGGAGAGGCGAAGCGAGGCGGGCGGACGCGCAGGGCGGGCGGAGTCGGCCGAGGCGAACGAAATACGGCTGCTGGCCGAGGTCGAGCAGGGGAACCGGCTCGCCTTCAGCCAATTGTACCGGGCGTATTTTCCGCGCCTGGCGCGCTTCCTCGACCGCATGACGCGCAATCCGGCACTGATCGAGGAGATCATCAACGATACCTTGCTGGTGGTGTGGCAGCGCGCCGGCACCTTCAACCACACGTCCAAGGTGTCGACCTGGATCTTCGCGATCGCTTACCGCAAGGCGCTCAAGGCGATCAACAACCTCGATGAACCGGTCGAGGCGGATGCCGACGCTACCCTCGGCGAAGAGGTGCATGAACCGGAATTCGCCGTCTCGATGCAGCAGATGCAGTACCTGGTGGCGCAGGCGCTCGACACGCTGGCCCCCAGCCAGCGCACCGTGGTCAACCTGGCCTACTACCACGGCATGGGCTACGACGAAATCGCCACCATCATGGAATGCCCGGTCAACACGGTCAAGACGCGCATGTTCAATGCGCGCGCCCGGCTCAGGACTGTCCTGGCCGGCCAACTGGAGTAATGCAAATGAATGCCCATATCGTCGAACTCGATACCTCGCCGCACCAGCGGGTGCAGAAGCTGTTGCCCTGGGCCGCGACGGGCCGCCTGCCTGAAACCGAAGCGCGCCTGGTGGACGAACACGTTGCCGGCTGCGCCGAGTGCCAGCGCGACCTGGCCTGGGAGCGCAAGGTGCAGGCCGTGCAGCCTGCCGCCGGGGCCAGCCCCGACATGGAAGCGGCGCTGGCGCGTTTGCTGCCGCAGCTGGAAGAACGCCCTGCCGCCAAGCCGGCCGGACGCACTGCGGCCAACTGGATGCGCTGGGCCATGGCGGCCCAGCTGCTGCTGATCGCCGGTCTCGGGACACAGCTGGTGCGCCAGCATGACGCCTATCGTTTGCTGGGAGTGAGCGGCAGC
>JAZJYP010000266.1:26538-29641 GCA_040390345.1 Pseudomonadota bacterium
CGGCAGCGGCGGTGCCAACGTCGTTGTGGTATTCCGCCCCGAGACCAGCGAACGCCAATTGCAGTCCATCCTCGAGAGCACCCATGCCTACGTGGTCGGCGGGCCGACCGTGACCAATGCCTGGCTGCTCAATATCCCGGCCGCTGGCGTCGACCATGCCATCGCGGCCCTGCGTGCGGAAGGCGCGGTGGAGCTGGCCGAACCGCTGCAAACCGAAGGACCCAAATGAAGAACTGGCTGTGCGCTTTGCTGCTGGCCCTGTCCATCGGACCGGCGATTGGCGCGGAAGAAGTGCAGCAAGTCATGGTGATGCTGCACCTGCCGGCCCCGCATTTCCGTGCCGACGCCGGCTATGGCGGCGCCTACCGCGACGAGGGCGGGCGCAGCGCGCGCCGCCGCATCGCCCAGGAGCTGGCGGCCACCCATGGACTCACGCTGGTGTCGGACTGGCCGATGCCGGTGCTGGGCATCGATTGTTTTGTGCTGGCGCTGCCGGCCGACGCCGACGTGGCAGCCATAACAGCAGCGCTGGCCAAGGATAAACGCGTTGAATGGGTCCAGCCGGTGTCGACCTTTCATGGCCTCGGCACGGGCGACCCGCTGTATCCGGTGCAGCCGGCCAAAGCCCTATGGCACCTGGACGAACTGCACCAGGCCACCACCGGACGCACCGCCACGGTGGCCATCATCGATTCCGGCGTCGACGACCAGCACCCCGACCTGAAGGGGCAAGTGCTGGTGCGGGAAAATTTCATTGACGCTTCCCCCTTCGTCGCTGAGAATCATGGAACGGCCGTGGCCGGGATCATCGCAGCGCATGCCGACAACGGCATCGGCATTCGCGGCGTGGCACCTGGCGCGCACCTGCTGGCCTTGCGCGCCTGCCGCGAACTGGCGGGCCAGGCAGCCCAATGCGACAGCTACAGTCTGGGAAAGGCACTTCATTTCGCCATCATGCGTGAACCGACCATCATCAACCTGAGCCTCACCGGCCCGCCCGACCGCCTGCTGCAACGCCTGCTTGACGTGGCGCTGGCGCGCGGCATCCGGGTGGTGGGCGCCTTCGACGGGCAAACCCGCGACGGCGGCTTTCCCGCCTCCTGGCCCGGTGTCGTCGGCGTGAGCGAGCGGATGGCGCCGGGGCGCGATATTCCCGTTACCTTGCCGGGTGGGCGCTTCGGTGTGCTGACCGGTTCCTCCTTTGCCGCAGCCCATACCAGCGGCTTGCTGGCGCTGCTGCGCCAGTTGCAGCCTTCGGCCAGTGTCGAAGGCGCCATCGACGCCTGCGCGTCCGTCGGCAAGGCCGCAGGTCATTGCGTGTGCGCCTGTACCAAGTGAGGTCGATTGCCGCGCTCCTGCTCGCTGCGCCTTTATGGGCCAGCGCGCAGGTGGGAGTAAGCGCTTCCTTTGTGTCCAATTACCGGGTGCGTGGCATCACCCTCAGTGATGACGCTCCTGCGGCGCAGCTGGCGATCAATGTTGACAGCGACAGCGGCTTGTATGCCGGCGCCATGGCTTCGCAGGCCCGCCTGCGCTACACGGCAGTTGACGCGCTGACGCTGGCCTACGCCGGCTATGCGCGACGCCTCGACGACAACTGGAGCTGGGAGGCGGGCATCAGCCAATCGTCCTTCCACCACGGCAGCAACTACAACTACCGTGAAGTCTTTGCCGGTATCAGCACCGAGCGCTTAAGCCTGCGTTATGCGCAGTCGCCACGCTATTTTGGCGTGGGCGAAGCGACCGGCTATGCCGAAATCAATGGCAGCTTCCCGTTGACGGGGCAGGTGGACCTGGTAGGACATGCAGGCTATTTGCGTTCGCTCGGCGGACGGGAAGGGCGTTACTACACGGTGCAGCCGCGCAGCGATACCCACCACAACCTCAAACGATCGGGGCCAGAGACTGCGCCTTGATCTTCGCTTCCAAAGGCTTGCCCTTGCGTGCCCGCTTGTTGATGTGGACCGCCAGGCCGGACGCCGACAGCGGCACTTCACGTGCCTTGCCGCCCGCCCAGGTGCCATGCACGGTGACCCCTTTTTGCGAAATCGGCTGGGCCGCCAGCAGTTTTTCCTTCGGCTCCAGTTCCATCAGGATCACACCGCGCCCGCCATTGGACAGCGTCTTCAATTCGTCCAGGCCAAACACCAGCAGGCGGCCCTTCTCGGACAGGCAGGCCACCGCGCTCACACCGGCACCGATCACGCGTGGCGCCAGTGGCACCGCACCTTCGTCGAGTGTGGTGAAGGCCTTGCCGCCCTTGAGGCGCGAAACCATGTCGCCCGCTTTGGCCGCGTAGCCATAACCGGCCGACGACGCCATCAACAGGTTCGCCTCGCCCGTGCCGGCGTAGTAATGCAAGATGCGCACGCCACCCGACAGGTCAACCAGCGTGGTGATCGGCACACCGTCGCCGCGCGCCCCCGGCAATGCCGCCACCGGCACCGAATAGACCTTGCCGTTGTCGCCAAAGCCAAGCAGGGTATCGACCGTACGGCACTCGAAGGCGCCGTGCAGCGAGTCGCCTGCCTTGAAGGTGAACTGGTTGGCCTCGTGGCCGATGCCGGTGCGCGCACGCACCCAGCCTTTTTCCGAAATGATGACGGTGACCGGTTCGTCAATGACCTTCTGTTCGGCCACCGCTTTCTGCGCTTCCTCGATGATGGTGCGGCGCGCGTCGCCATACTGCTTGGCGTCGGCTTCGATCTCGCGGATGATCAGGCGCTTCATCGACGAAGCGTTTTCCAGCAGGTCTTCGAGCGAACCCTGTTCCTTGCGCAGTTCGGTCAGCTCTTGCTGGATCTTGATCGCTTCCAGGCGCGCCAGCTGGCGCAGGCGGATTTCCAGGATGTCTTCGGCCTGGCGGTCGGAGAGGCGGAATTCGGCAATCAGCGCCGCCTTCGGCTCGTCCGAATTGCGGATGATGTGGATCACCTTGTCGATATTGAGCAGGACGGTCTCGCGCCCTTCCAGGATATGGATGCGGTCCTTGACCTTGCCCAGCTTGAATTCGGTACGGCGGCGCACGGTGACGAAGCGGTAGTCGATCCACTCCTGCAGGATGTCGGTCAGGCCCTTCTGGCGCGGGCGGCCATCGCCGCCG
>JAZJYP010000267.1:0-8886 GCA_040390345.1 Pseudomonadota bacterium
GATTACACCCGTGTCCGAATGTCAGATGTGACCCCGACGTTGCCTATCCTTTTTCAAGCGGCCTGGGCTTCTTTCAGGCAGTCGGCGAGGATGCCGTAGGCGTCTTGCTCGATCAGCTTGTCGGCCACGCGCCGGCCCAGCACTTCCGGCTCTTCCGGGCTGCCCAGCGCCATGGCGATGGCAATGCGCTTGCCGTCGGGCGTGCCGATCACCGCTTCGAGCTCCATCGTCCCGCCATGCACGGTCGCATACGCCGCCAGCGGGATTTCACAGCTGCCACCGAAGATGCGCGAGACCGTGCGCTCGGCCGCCACCGCGCGCGCCGTCGGCACGTGGTTCAGGGGTTCGAGCCAGCGCTGCAAGTCGGGACGGCCGCTGCACACTTCAATGGCCATCGCACCCTGGCCTGGGGCCGGCACGCAATGGAGCATGGAACGAATGCGCGTAGCGAGGCCCAGGCGCTTGAGGCCCGCCGCTGCCAGCACGATGGCGGCAAAGGCGCCGCTATCGAGCTTGGCCAGGCGCGTATCGAGGTTGCCGCGCAGCGGTTCGACCACCAGGTGCGGATAGCGCGCAGCGATCAGGGCCTGGCGCCTCAGGCTGGCCGTGCCGACGATGGAAAAGGCAGGCAGGGCATCGAGGTCGGCGTAGTCGTTCGACACGAAAGCGTCGCGCGGGTCTTCGCGTTCGAGCACGGCGGCCAGCTCGAATCCATCGGGCAGGGTCATGGGCACGTCCTTGAGCGAATGCACGGCCAGGTCGGCGCGCCCTTCGGCCATCGCCACTTCCAGCTCCTTGACGAACAGGCCCTTGCCGCCCACCTTGGACAGGGTGCGGTCGAGGATTTCGTCGCCGCGCGTGCTCATGCCGAGGATCTCGATGCGGCAGGCCGGATACAGCGCGGCCAGGCGCGCACGGACATGTTCGGCCTGCCACATGGCGAGGCGGCTTTCGCGCGAGGCGATGGTCAGGGTGGTCGGGGTATCCAAAGCATATTCTCCGTCATGGCGCCGGCGGCGCCTTCCCCATGACAGAAGCGAATAGCGTGCCAGCCCTTAATGCTCGAACAGGGCGCACACGGTGCGGATCTGCGGGCGGCGCGCCGGATTGACGCTGATCCATTCGCCGTCGATGGTGAGCCAGCCGGCCCGCGCCAGCGCGTCCAGGCGCCGCAGTTCGGGCGCAAAATATTCGGCGAAGTTAACCGGGAAGGCCTGCTCGATGGCCGCCACCGACAGCTCGAAATTGCACATCAGGCGGTCGCTGATGGCGCGCCGCAGCAGCTGGTCCATCGTCAGGCGCATGCCGCGCGCGATCGGCAGCACCTCGCCTTCGAGCGCGGCGCACCAGGCGGCGATGTCGCTGGTGTTTTCCGAACAGCTCGCGCCCGTGGTACTGAGCGCGCCCGGACCGATGCCGATGCAGTCCGACGCGGCGTGGCTCGAATAGCCGTCCGCGTGGCGGTGCAGGCGGCCCTGGCGCTGGGCCAGGGCGAGCGCGTCGCCGGGCCGGGCGAAATGGTCCATGCCGATATACAGGTAGCCGGCCGCGCCCAGGCGGCGGATGCACAGGCCCAGCATGTCGAGTGCGGTCACCGGGTCGGCGCCACCGCTGCCAGTCCAGGGACGCAGGGCGATGCGGTCGGGCGCGGCCAGGGCCGCCTCGGCCAGGGTGCGCGCCAGCGCCATCACGGTCTGGCCGGGCTGGCCGTAGTCGATATCGATACCAATGCAGCGCAGGCCGGCCTGGCGCGCGGCCGCCACGGCGCCCGGCACAACGCCTTGCAGGACGACGCGGTTGAATCCGAGCGCGCGCAAATCGCTCAGGTGCTGCGGCGAGCACGCGCCGGCACCGGCGTCGATGGCATAGTCGCCGATATCGTCGTCCATCAGGCTGAACCAGCGGCGCAGGGTCGCCATCAGTTCGGCCAGGTGGCACACGCCGAGCGAGCCGGCGCCGTGCACGCTGAGGCGGTCGAGGGTATCCATGCCGGCGAACAGGCGCCCCTGGAGGGCGATTTCACGCTCGACGCAGCGGCGCTGTTGCGCCAGCAGTGGGGCCGGCGGCAGGTGCAGCTGCATGGCCAGCGGCGCGCCGCCGCGCAGGCGCAGCGCCGCCACCGACTTGAGGTAGTCGCCATAGCCATACGCGCTGGTGAACTGCGACGGCGGCGGATATGGCGTGGCGCGCAGCAGGCCCGCACGCAGTGCCAGCGGCGTGATGCTCATCGAACCAGCGGAAATTGACATGCACCCCTCCCTTGCAACAGGCGGGCCGCAATCGGCCTGCCATCCTGCGGCCAGTGTAGGCGGCAGCACCGGTGGCGATCCATGAGGTGCATCAAAAATCTGCCAGCGCCGTCAGGCGGCTGGCAGCTGCTGCAGGCGGCGCACGCCGTCGACGAAGCGCACCAGCGTGTCCGACAGCACACCGCGCGGAATCATCGCTTCGATCAGCTGGAACTGACCGCGCGTGGCGATTGCCGTCTCCAGCGCCGCATGCAGTTCGCGCCGCGTGCTGGCGCGGTAGCCCTTGCCGCCCAGCGGCCCGGCCAGCTCGGCGAAGTGCCAGTCCGACATGTCGGTGAAGCCGGCCTTCGGTTCGAACGTGCGCAGCATCTCCCAGCTGCAGTTGTTGAAGACGATGACGATCGGGTCCCAGCCGTAGCGCTGGCAGTTGCCCAGCTCCCAGCCCGTCATCTGGAAGGCGCCGTCGCCCACCAGGATCAGGGGCCGGGCGCCGCTGGCGGCCTGCAAGCCCAGGCCGGCCGGCACGCCGTAACCCATGCTGGCGTAGTAGCCGGGCGCCAGCAGGTCGGTGTTGTCGATGTCGAGGGCGGTGAACAGGCAGTCACCGATGTCGCTGGCGATCGGCATGCGCCCATGGCGGGCCATGGCGTCATTGACGGCGCAGGCGATATCCATCGGCGCGATCAAGGCGTCGTCGCGCGCACCGTCGCGCGGATGGACCGGCAGCGGCACCGCATCGCCCGTACGGCGCAGGCGCCGGTCACGTTCGAGCAAGCCATCGACCAGCGCTTCGAGGCCGATGGCGGCATAGTCGTGGTAACCCATGCTGACGCGGCCATCGCAGGCGACGATGGCGCGGCGCATGTCGATCTTGTGTTCGGAGACGCCGAAATTGGTGTCGGAGATGATCACACCTAACAGCAGCAGCGCGTCCGACGATTCCACCGCACGCGTGACGGCCGGCGCGCCGGCCACGCCAAGGTAGGTGCCCACCAGCGGCACATCGGCGTCGGCCAGCAGGCCGCGGCCCATGAAGCTGGTCGTCACCGGCAGGTTGAGCAGGCGCGCCAGTTTGGCCACTTTCTCTTCGATGCCGAAGCGGCGGATCTCGATGCCGACCATCAGCATCGGCGCCTGGGCATCGGCCAGGCGCGCCAGCAGTTCGGTCACGCAGGCGTCGAGCGCGGCGCGGTCCTGCGGCGCCGGCAGCGCGCGCTGCACCGGTGCGCACGGGGCGCACACCAGGTCGCGCGGCAGCTCGATGTACACCGGGCGCGACTCGCGCAGGCAGCTCGCCAGCACGCGCGCAATGTCGGCCGGCGCGCGCGCCAGGTCGTCGAGCACCACCTGGTCGCAGGTGATCTCGCGCATGATCGCCAGTTGCGAATCGAGCGACTTGGTCTGGTGGTGCAGCAGGTAGCCATTGCGCCGTTCGGCCGCGCCGGGGGCGCCGGAAATGACCACCAGCGGCACCTTTTCGGCGTATGAGGAAGCGATCGCGTTGACCATGTTCAGGGCGCCGGCGCCATAGGTGACGGCCGCCACGCCCAGGCGGCAATGCTGGCGCGCCGCCGCGTCGGCCGCGAAGCCGACCGCCGGCTCGTGGCTCAGCGTGTACAGGGGCAGGATGTCCGACTCTTCGCACTGGCGGAAAAAAGCCAGGGCGAAATCGCCGGGAATGCCAAAGATTTCGCGCGCGCCGTGCTCGCGCAGGGCCGTCAACAGGACCTGGGACAGGTTCATTGCTGGCCTCCTTGCGCCTGGCGCCAGCGCGCCAGCATGGCCGGCGGCGCAAAGCGGGCCAGGTCCGCCAGCGGCAGTTCGATCGCGTCGAGCGCGTTCTTGACGCGCAAACCGAGGTCGGTATCGCCTTCCATGATGAGGCGGCGGCTGAAGAACAGGGTGTCGGGATCTTCCTGGCGGCGCGCCAGCAGCAGGAAGTCGTGCGCGCTGGCGCCGATGGTCAGGGCTGGCTCGGCGCCGGTGCGGCAGGCGGCGAATCGCGCCCCGCTCCAGGCGAAGTCGAAGGCCAGCCTGGCATCAAGGACGCGGATGCGCAGGCTGCGCCCGGCCAGGGCGGCCTTCAATTCACCGTCAAGGTGGGGCAATACCACCACGTTGAGGGCTGTGACAAACAGCACCGAACCGGGATAGCCAGGCAGCATGCCCAGCACGCGGCCCACCTGGGCCGGCAGTTGGCGCGGGCTCAGCATGGCAGCTCCGCGCTGTCCATCATGCCGGGCTGGCCATGCCAGTAGCCGTCGCAGGCACGCGCGGGAAGCATCGGCGCCATGCGCGCGGCGGCATCCGTCCCTGTGATCGCGCCGCAGCGCACCGCATCGTAGAGGGCGATGATGTCGAGCGTGTGCTGCGACTGCGGGCTGATGCGCACCACGTCAACGCCGCGCGCGGCCATGTCGGGCAGGTCGGCGATGAGGTTGCACACCCGTGCCGACTGGGTCTGGATGCCGTTCAGGACCAGGAAAGCCTCGCCCTCGCGCGTGGCCAGCTCCAGCCCGTCCGGATGGGCGATACAGGCATAGCCGCACTGGTCTTTCGGCAGGTTGCGGTTGCGCGCCGTGAAGCAGCGCGCCGAGAAGGCCAGCGGCATGCGCCCGTAGGCGAAGACTTCGGTCTGCATTCCCGGGTCGCGGCTCGCCTGCAATATCGCCAGCGCATCGCGTCCCATTTCGAGCGGCGCGACCCAGCGCCGCGCACCCAGTTCAGCCATCAGGTGCAAGGTCGGCACGTTGTAGATGTTCAGGTGCGGACCGGCGACGAAGCTGGCCTTGCCGGCCACGCAGCGCACCGCGCCCATGTCGTTCGCTTCGATGGCAAAACGCTCGTTGGCGGCGATTCTGCGCAATTCGCCCAGGTCTGAGCCCGATTCGAGCAGGGCCTGGGTCGACAGCACGACTTCCTTGCCGGCGTCGGCCAGCATGGCGGCGATGTCGAGCCAGTCGCCAAGTTTGAGCTCGTGGCGCCGCGCGCACACCGCTTCACCGAGGTAGACGATATCGACGGGGCTGTCGGCGACGGTGCCGTAGAAATGCATCGCCGTGTCGCGCGGCCAGTAGTACAGCAGGGGGCCTAATGCCAGTTTCATCATCTTGTCCTCACTTCCACGAGCGGTGGTAGGCGCCCAGCGTGTGTTGCTGTCCCTCCGCCACCTTGTTCAATTCCGCCATCCAGGCCGGCTTGACCGAATAGCGCGCCGGATTGGCCAGGCACTGGTCGATCGCTTCGCGCCACACGCGTGTGACCTGGGCCACATAGGCCGGACTGCGCTGGCGCCCTTCAATCTTCACTGCGCGCACGCCCATCTCCAGCAGCTTGGGCAGCAGTTCCAGGGTATTCAGGCTGGTGGGTTCTTCCATCGCGTAATAGGTCTCGCCGGCGACGTCGAAACGGCCCTTGCACAGCGTCGGGTAGCTGGCGTTTTCGGTGTCGCTGTAGCGGTCGATCAGCACGCCATTCAGGCGCGATTCGAGGCCGGCCGGGGTGGGCGCCCAGCGCACCGCCGACGCCGGCGAACAGACCCCGCGCGTGTTGGGCGACTCGCCCGTCACATAGGACGACAAGGCGCAGCGCCCCTCGACCATCACGCACAGGCTGCCAAAGCCGAATACTTCAATCTCGGTGGCGACATTGCGCACCACCAGCTCCACCTGCGACAGCGAGAGCACGCGCGGCAGCACGGCGCGCGCGATGCCGAAGCGTTCGACATAAAAATTGATCGCTTCATAATTGGTGGCCGAGCCCTGGACCGACAGGTGCAATCGCATATCGGGATGGCGCTCGCAGGCATACGCCATCAGGCCCGGGTCGGCCAGGATGATGGCATCGATGCCGGCGTCGGCAGCACGGTCGACGGCGCGGCGCCACAGGGCCACGTTGTCCGGTTGCGGATAGGTGTTCAGCGCCAGCAGCACCTTGACCTTGCGCTGTTTGGCGTAGGTGATGCCCTGGGCGATGGCGGCATCGTCGAAATTGAGGCCGGAAAAATTGCGCGCATTGGTCGCGTCGCGAAAACCGAGGTAGACGCAGTCGGCACCGTGATCGACGGCGGCCTTGAGCGCCGGCAGGCTGCCCGCCGGGCACACCAGTTCGATGGGACGCGGTGCGGGAAGGGAGTGGCTCATGGATAGTCCAGCATCAGGTTGGAAGCGCACGACTGTAGCGCAGCGCAGCCTGCCTCATCCATGAGGTAGATCAAGATTATCCGGTATGCGCGTGGGCGCCCGCGCCCACCCTACGGCACCTGGCCCGCACCACAAATAAAACCGCTTCCGTAGGGTGGGCACACGTGCCCACGCGTCCGGCGCCGGCGAAAAAAAACGCGCCGGGCAGGCGCGTTTTGGCGGAGGGATAAACTCTTATTTTTGCGACAAGATCCACTTGACCAGGGTGTGGGCTTCCGCTTCCGACACTTGCGGATTGGCCGGCATCGGCATCGTGCCCCAGGAACCGGAACCGCCCTTGATGACCTTGGCCACCAGCTTGGCTTCGGCATCTTTCTGGCCGGCGTATTTGGCGGCGACGTCTTTATAGGCAGGGCCAACGAGCTTGGTGGCGACGGCGTGGCAAGCCAGGCAGTTCTTGGCTTTCGCCAGGTCGGCATTGGCCATGGCGCTGGAACTGGCCAGGGCACCCAGGATCAGGCAAAGCATTACATTGCGTTTCATCGTTTTCTCCAAAGTGGCGTCGTGCGGTATTTTACAACTGTTTAACGTGGCCCGACATACGCCGGTTGACCTAGGCTCATGTAATATAGCCGCATTAACCGGAGTTTCCCCATGCCACTTATCATTTTGATCGTCCTGCTGGTCGGCCTGCGCTACTTCGAAGTGTGGCGTTTTGCCGAGCTTTCGTGGTGGTATATCGTCGGCCTGATGCTGTTCGCCTTCGTCTGGTTCGAGTTCATCGAGAAGATGCTCGGCCTGGACAAGAAAAAAGAACACAACGTCGACGAAGAGCGCCGCAAGCGGCGCATCAAGGAATCGTTCGACACCAAGAAGAAGTAATCAGCGCTTCAACTGGGCCAGGTCGCGCACGGCGCCGCGGTCGGCCGACGTCGTCAAGGCGGCGTAGGCTTGCAGCGCCTGCGAGACCACGCGCTGGCGGCCGATCGGCTTCCATGCATCGGCGCCGCGCTCTTCCTTCCGCGCGCGCCGGTGCGCCAGTTCCTCGCTCGACACGCGCAGCGCGATGATGCGCGCCGGGATGTCGATATCGATCATGTCCCCCTCTTCCACCAGGCCGATGGCGCCGCCTTCGGCCGCTTCCGGCGACGCATGGCCAATCACCAGGCCGGACGAGCCGCCCGAAAAACGCCCGTCGGTAAACAGCGCACAGGCCTTGCCCAGGCCCTTGGACTTGATGTAGGAGGTCGGGTACAGCATCTCCTGCATGCCCGGCCCGCCTTTCGGTCCTTCATAGCGGATGACGACGACGTCACCCTCGTGCACGGCGTCGCCGAGGATGGCTTCGACGGCCGCGTCCTGGCTTTCGAACACGCGCGCCTTGCCACTGAACTTGAGGATCGATTCGTCCACGCCGGCCGTCTTGACGATACAGCCCTTTTCGGCCAGGTTGCCGTACAAGACCGCCAGGCCGCCATCCTGCGAATAGGCGTGGGCGCGGTCGCGGATGCAGCCGCTACTGCGGTCGCGGTCGAGCGAAGCGAAACGCTCGGCCTGCGAGAAGGCCACCTGGGTCGGCACGCCGCCCGGCGCGGCGCGATACAGGCTGGTGACGGCCGCCTCTTCGCTGCGCATGATGTCGTTGCGCTCGATCGAATCGCCCATGGTCTTGCTGTGCACCGTCGGCAGCGAGGTGTCGAGCAGGCCGGCGCGCGCCAGTTCGCCCAGGATGGCGACGATGCCGCCGGCGCGGTGCACGTCTTCGATATGGTATTTGTCGGTCATCGGCGCGACCTTGCACAGGCAGGGCACCTTGCGCGAGATGCGGTCGATGTCGGCCATCGTGAACGGCACTTCGGCTTCGTGCGCCGCCGCCAGCAGGTGCAGCACGGTGTTGGTCGAGCCGCCCATCGACACGTCCAGCGCCATCGCGTTTTCAAATGCGGCCTTGGTGGCGATATTGCGCGGCAGGACCGAGGCGTCGTCCTGTTCGTAATAGCGCTTGGCCAGGTCTACCACCAGGCGCCCCGCGCGCAGGAACAGCTCCTTGCGGTCGGCGTGGGTGGCGACGATGGTGCCATTACCCGGCAGGGACAGGCCCAGCGCCTCGGTCAGGCAATTCATCGAGTTGGCCGTAAACATGCCGGAGCAGGAGCCGCAGGTCGGGCAGGCCGAGCGCTCCGCTTCGGCCACGTCGGCGTCGGACACCTTGGCGTCGCCCGCCTTGATCATCGCGTCGATCAGGTCCAGCTTGATCACTTGCGTGGCGCCGTTGACAACCTTGACGACCTTGCCCGCTTCCATCGGGCCGCCCGAGACGAACACCACGGGGATATTCAGGCGCATGGCCGCCATCAGCATGCCGGGCGTGATCTTGTCGCAGTTGGAGATGCACACCATCGCGTCGGCGCAGTGGGCGTTGACCATGTATTCGACCGAATCGGCGATCAGGTCGCGCGAGGGCAGCGAGTACAGCATGCCGCCGTGGCCCATGG
>JAZJYP010000268.1:0-11578 GCA_040390345.1 Pseudomonadota bacterium
ATTTGTCCAGTTGCCGGGTTTGACCCCGGGGTTTATTGGGCGAGCAGGAGGAAGACGGTCGGTTTCTTGTGGAAGTCGGGCGCTTTGCCGGCACTCAGCAGGGCTTTCCACTTGGCCCCGGTCATCGTGCGGATCGTTTCGCTCGACAAACTCAAGTCCGTCGCCACGCAGATCAGGGTGCCTTGCTGGCAGTGCGCTACCAGCGCTTCGAGCATGGCGGCATTGCGGTAGGGGGTTTCGATCAGCAACTGCGTCTGCTTTTCGCTGCGCGAACGCGCTTCGAGCTCGCGGATGCGCTTGGCACGCTGCGCCGCATCGGTCGGCAGATAGCCGTTGAAGGCAAAGCTTTGGCCGTTCAGGCCGCTCGCCATCACCGCCAGCAGCAGCGAGGACGGCCCCACCAACGGCTTGACGGTGATGCCGTGCTGGTGGGCCATGCGCACCAGGTCGGCACCGGGGTCGGCCACCGCCGGCACGCCCGCTTCGGACACCAGGCCGGCGTCGCGCCCGTCCAGCAGCGGTGCGAGCAGGCCGGCCAGGGCGGCCGGCGGGGTGTTGACGTTCAATTCGGCGATCTCGATTTCCTGCAGCGCCCTGGCCAGCGGATGTTCCTGCGCCACTTGCTTGAGGAAGGCGCGCGCTGTCTTGGCGTTTTCGGCGACGAAATAGTCGAGGCCGGCCGTGATCGCCTGCACATGCGGCGGAATCACGTGGGACAGCTGT
Source organism: Pseudomonadota bacterium (assembly GCA_040390345.1). Lineage (GTDB taxonomy): Bacteria > Pseudomonadota > Gammaproteobacteria > Burkholderiales > Burkholderiaceae_D > Telluria_A. Next base: position 724 of record JAZJYP010000268.1, read on the forward strand.
TCGGTCGGGCCGAGGGAATTGGGAATCAGGTACAGGGTGCCAGTCATGGTGCAGTCGTAAAGAAGGAAACGCCGGCGCGGCGCAGCATGCCGGTCAGGGCAATGAGGGGCAGGCCGGTCAGGGCGGTCGGGTCGCTGCTGTCGATCTTTTCCAGGATCGCAATGCCGAGCCCTTCGTTCTTGGCGCTGCCGGCGCAGTCATAGGGCTGTTCGATGCGCAGGTAGGCGTCGAGCTCGGCATCGGGCAGGTCGCGGAAGGTGACGAAGGTCTGGATGTTTTCCAGCTGGGCGGCGCCCGTCAGCGCCGGGGCGCGCCCGTCCCACAGGCACAGGGCCGTGTGGAATACGACGCGCCGTCCGCGCATCTGTTGCAGTTGCAGCAGGGCCTTGGCATGGTTGCCCGGCTTGCCGATCTGTTCGCCGTCGAGCGTGGCGACCTGGTCGGAACCGATCACCAGCGCACCGGGGGCGCGGGCGGCCACCGCCGCCGCCTTGGCGCGCGCCAGGCGCAAGGCTGTCGCTTCGGGTGCTTCACCGGCCAGCGCGCTTTCGTCGATGTCGGGCGCCAAGACGTCGAAGGGCAGTTGCAGGCGCTGCAGCAATTCTTTCCGGTAGGCGGAACTGGAAGCGAGGATAATACGCGGTGCTTGCATAAGTATTTTTAATATTTTGATGTTTTGATAAGTTGAGCTTATGCACGCCGCGAAAAAAATGTGCTAAGTCTTTGACGCGGCTGGGGGAAGCCTGTTATTATCGCAGGTTTTCCGGGGAAATTTTCTGCAAATGAGTGCTTTTGTCATCGACGCCTTTGAATTTTGTCGTGGCAACGGCCATCGCGACGGGATGATGCCTGTCCTCGAGATGGAGCGCTTGGGCAAGGAATGCGCGAACCAGACTGGCGAGATTGCCTGGTCGGTCGTAGGCGCAACGAGCCAGCAGGGCTTTCCGCAGCTGACCCTGTCCGTGTCGGGCACGGTCGAGCTGGTCTGCCAGCGTTGCATGACGCCCTTTGCCTACGAGATCGATTCGTCGACCGACCTGATGCTGGGCAAGGACGACGAGCAGGCCGATGAAATTGAAGAACTCATCGACGATGAAAGCATCGACGTCATCGTCGGCAGCCGTAGCTGCGATATCCGTGACCTGATTGAAGATGAAGCGCTGCTGGCCCTGCCGCAGTCGCCGAAACATGAGGTGTGCCCCGAGTCGACGGCGCTCGAAGCGCTCAAGACGGCCAAGCCGTCCCCGTTCGCGGCTTTAAAAGACCTGAAAACCGAATAAGCAGTATGTAAAAAACGTGTCAAACGCGTGTGGTTTCGAGTATGGCAGTGTTGGTAGTACCGGTAGGACAGCGTTTAAACATGTCGGTGAAGTAATTATTTGCCGCTGGGATACTCGATTCGCATGTATTTGCTAGTCGAATGTGTTAGAATTTTAGAACTTATGTATTAGGAGTCATCATGGCAGTTCAGCAGAATAAGAAGTCCCCATCCAAGCGCGGTATGCACCGCTCGCACGACTTCCTGGTCGCGCCGCAACTGGGTATCGAGCCTACGACCGGTGAAACGCATATGCGTCACCACATCAGCCCGAACGGCTTCTATCGTGGTCGTAAAGTCCTCAAGACCAAGAACGACGAGTAATCGACGTTTTATCTGAGGTAAGATGAAAGCGGTGCAACGTATTTTAACCACGTGGCGCCGCTTTTTCTTTGTCTGCCTGGCCCGTCCACGGATAGATCACCCGCCCGCTGCAACATAGCGCGGCCTGAATCCAGCACATGACAATTAAAATTTCCATCGACTGCATGGGCGGCGACCACGGCCCCGCGGTCACCATTCCCGCAGCCATTTCCTTTGCCAATCGCGAACCCGAAGCCGAGCTCATCCTCGTTGGCCTCGAAGACGTCGTGCGCGCGGAATTGAAAAAACACAAGGCCGAGTCGCATCCGCGCCTGTCGGTGGTGCACGCTTCCGAAGTCGTCACGATGGACGATCCGCTCGAAGTGGCCCTGCGCCGCAAAAAAGATTCCTCGATGCGCGTGGCGGTCGAACAGGTCAAGGACGGCCGTGCCGTTGCCAGCGTCTCGGCCGGCAATACCGGCGCGCTGATGGCCATCTCGCGCTACGTGCTCAAGACCATGCCCGGCGTCGACCGTCCGGCCATCTGCTCGATCCTGCCCAACCAGAAGGGCGGCCCCACCTATATGCTCGACCTGGGCGCCAATGTCGACTGCAGCGCCTACCACCTGCACCAGTTCGCCATCATGGGCTCGGTCATGGTGGCCGCCATGGAAGGCATTGCCCGTCCGACCATCGGCTTGCTCAATGTCGGCACGGAAGACATCAAGGGCAATGAAATCGTCAAGGAAACGGGCGCCTTGCTGCGCGCCGACCATGAGCACGGCAAACTCAACTTCTACGGCAACGTCGAAGGCAACGATATTTTCAAAGGCACGACCGACCTGGTCGTGTGCGACGGTTTTGTGGGCAACGTCACCCTGAAGGCCATCGAAGGCCTGGCCCGCTTCCTGGGCAATACCATCAAGACCGAATTCAAGCGCAACATCTTTACCCTGGTCGGAGCCCTGTTCGCCGGTGGTGCACTCAAGTCCATCAAGGACAAGATGAATCCTTCCCGTTACAACGGCGCCAGCCTGCTCGGCTTGCGCGGGCTCGTGTTCAAGAGCCACGGCGGGGCCGATGCCTACTCCTTCGAATGGGCGATCAAGCGCGCCTTCGATGCCGCGAAATACAATGTGCAGGCGCAGGTGGCGACGATGATCGCCGAACTGATGCCGCAACCGCCTGAGGCGACCGACCCGGGCTCAACAACTTAGTAGGACGGCAGCAATGACTTTGTACAGCAAAATTATCGGCACCGGCAGCTACCTGCCAAAACAGCGCGTGACCAATGAGGACCTGACGGCACAGCTCGCTGCAAAAGGGATTGAAACCTCGGACGAATGGATCGTCTCGCGCAGCGGCATCTCCGCGCGCCACTACGCCTCGGTGGACCAGCATTCGTCCGACCTGGCCGTGGAAGCGGCGCGCAAGGCGCTCGAGATGGCCGGCCGCAGCGCCCAAGACATCGACCTCGTCATCGTGGCCAGCTCGACGCCGGACTTTTACGGCAGCTTCCCCAGCACCGCCTGCATCGTGCAGCGCAAGCTGGGCATGCACAATAACAGCGCCGCCTTCGACGTGCAGGCGGTCTGCTCGGGCTTCGTCTACGCCGTCTCGGTGGCCGACGCCTTCATCAAGTCGGGCGCGCACAAGAACGTGCTCGTGATCGGCGCCGAAGTGTTCTCGCGCATCCTCAATTTCGAAGACCGCACCACCTGCGTGCTGTTTGGCGATGGCGCCGGCGCCATCGTCCTGACGGCTTCCGAAGAGCCGGGCATCCTCGCGACCAAACTGCACGCCGACGGCCGCCATGCCGACATCCTGCAAGTGCCGGGCAACCTGGCCGGTGGCGCCATTGCCGGCAGCGGCTTCCTGTACATGGATGGTCCGGCCGTGTTCAAGCTGGCCGTGTCGGTGCTCGAGCAAGTGGCCAACGAGGCGCTCGAACACGCCGGCATGCGGGCCAGCGAAATCGACTGGCTCATTCCGCACCAGGCCAATATCCGCATCATGAAAAGCACGGCCAAGAAGCTGGACCTGCCGCTGGAAAAGATGGTCGTCACCGTCGACCAGCACGGCAATACTTCGGCCGCCTCGATCCCGCTGGCGCTCGACATCGCCGTGCGCGATGGCCGCATCAAGGCGGGCGACAATGTGATGATGGAAGGCGTCGGCGGTGGTTTCACCTGGGGCGCCGTCCTCGCCCGGATGTAATTGAAAAACGCGTGGGCCCACGGGCCCACCCTACGGGGACGCGGCATGAGAATACGTAGGGTGGGCCCGTGGGCCCACGCGGCAACACCAAAACAATAAAAGGAAGCACCATGACCAAAACCGCATTTGTATTTCCTGGCCAGGGCTCGCAAGCCGTTGGCATGTTGGCTGGCTTCGCCGGCAACCCGGTCGTTGCCCACACGGTCGCCGAAGCGTCCGACGCGCTGGGCCTGGACCTGGGCAAGCTGATCGCCGAAGGCCCGAAGGAAGAACTGGACCTGACCACCAACACCCAGCCCGTCATGCTGACGGCGGCCGTCGCCGTCTACCGCGCCTGGATCGCCGCGGGCGGCGCCGTGCCCTCGGTCGTGGCCGGCCACAGCCTTGGTGAATACTCGGCCCTGGTGGCCGCCGGGGTAATTGACTTCAAGGACGCCGTGCCTTTGGTACGCTTCCGCGCCGCCGCCATGCAGGAAGCGGTGCCGGTCGGGCAGGGTGGCATGGCCGTCGTGCTGGGCTTGTCCGCTGACGACGTGCGCGCCGTCTGCGCCGACACCGCCGCTGAAAACGCCGCCTGGGTCGTCGAGGCCGTCAATTTCAACGAACCGACCCAGATCGTCATCGCCGGCCACACGCCCGCCGTCGAGCGTGCCTGCGAAATCGCCAAGGCCAAGGGCGCCAAGCGCGCCATGAAACTGGCCGTCTCGGCCCCGTTCCACTCGTCCCTGCTCAAGCCGGCGTCAGACCGCCTGCGCGACTACATGGCCGGCATTGCCTTCAAGGCCCCGCAGATTGCCTTGATCAACAACGTGGACGTGGCTATCCTGAACGATCCGGCACAGATCAAGGATGCGCTGGTGCGCCAGGCCGCGTCCGCCGTGCGCTGGGTCGAAACGATGCAAAAGATGGTCGCCGACGGCGTGTCGCAAGTGATTGAATGTGCTCCAAGCAAGGTCCTGATCGGCATGGCCAAGCGTATCGACGCCAACCTGGCCGGCGAAGCCCTGGTCGACCAGGCCGCGCTCGAGCGCGTCTTGAGCACGGTCAACGCAGCCTGAACACTAGACTTATATAAGGATAATCAATGAACCTCACCAACCAAGTCGCTCTCGTCACCGGTGCCTCGCGCGGCATCGGCAAGGCCATCGCCCAGGAACTGGCCCGCCAGGGCGCCAAAGTGGTCGGCACCGCCACCTCCGAAGCGGGCGCCGCCGCCATCTCCGAATACCTCGGTGAAGCGGGCAAGGGCGTGGTCCTGAACGTGACCGACGCGGCCAACTGCGCCGCCGTCATCGACGACGTGACCAAGCACTTTGGCAGCCTGTCCATCCTGGTCAACAACGCCGGCATCACCGCCGACCAGCTGGCCATGCGCATGAAGGACGAGGAGTGGGACAGCGTCATCGCCACCAACCTCACCGCCGTCGGCCGCCTGTCGCGCGCCGTGCTGCGCGGGATGATGAAGGCCAAACAAGGGCGTATCATTAATATCACGTCGGTGGTCGGCTCTTCCGGCAATCCGGGCCAGATGAACTATGCCGCCGCCAAGGCCGGCGTGGCCGGCATGAGCCGCGCGCTGGCGCGCGAGATCGGCAGCCGCAACATCACCGTCAATTGCATCGCGCCCGGTTTCATCGATACCGACATGACCAAGGCTTTGAGTGTCGAGCAGCACGCCGCCTTGCTGACGCAAATTCCCCTGGCCCGCCTCGGTGCGCCGGAGGATATTGCCCATGCCGTGGCCTTCCTGGCGGGGCCGCAAGCGGCCTATATTACGGGCACCACGCTGCATGTGAACGGCGGCATGTACATGAATTGATGCCCTTCGGCCGGAGATTTGGACGAATTATCATCATTTGGCAGTAGTTTCGGCATAGTTAACGTCACTCGCCGAAAATAGTAACTAAGCGCGCAAACCTGATAAAATGCGCGCACTTTCCGTAACACACACAATGGAGCCATAACATGTCGGATATCGAACAACGCGTTAAGAAAATCGTCGCTGAGCAACTGGGTGTTGCCGAAGTCGACATCAAAATCGAATCCTCGTTCGTCGACGATCTCGGCGCAGATTCCCTCGACACCGTCGAACTGGTGATGGCACTGGAAGACGAATTCGAAATGGAAATCCCTGACGAACAGGCAGAAAAAATCACGACCGTGAAACAAGCTATCGACTACGCTACGGCGCACGTCAAGGCCTAAGTTTCACAGCTTCAGGAGAATCGCTTGAGCCGTTCACGAAACCGTCGTGTCGTCGTCACCGGCCTGGGTTGTGTTTCACCAATCGGCAATACGATTGCCGAGACGTGGTCCGCAGCGCTGGCCGGCAAGTCCGGTATCGCCAATATCACCCATTTTGATGCGCAGCCATTTTCGACCCAGTTCGCGGGCGAAGTGAAGGGCTTCAATATCGAGGACTATATTCCCGGTAAAGATGCCCGCCATATGGATAAATTCATCCATTTCGGCATGGCTGCCGGTATCCAGGCGTTGCAGGACTCGGGACTGGAAGTCACGGAAGCTAACGCCGAACGCATCGGCGTGATCATTGGTTCGGGCATCGGCGGCTTGCCGCTGATCGAAGACACCAAAGAAGATTACATGAAGCGCGGCCCGCGCCGCATTTCGCCGTTCTTCGTGCCTGCCTCGATCATCAACATGATCTCGGGCAACCTGTCGATCAAGTATGGACTGCGTGGCCCGAACCTGGCCATCGTCACCGCTTGCACGACCGGCCTGCACAGCATCGGCGCGGCTGGCCGCCTGATCGAGTATGGCGACGCCGACGTGATGGTCTGCGGTGGTGCCGAAGCGACGATTTCGCCGCTGGGCCTGGGCGGTTTCGCCTCGGCACGCGCGCTGTCCTCGCGCAACGACGATCCGGCCACGGCGTCGCGTCCCTGGGACCGCGACCGCGACGGCTTCGTGCTCGGCGAAGGTGCCGGCGTGATGGTGCTCGAAGAGTACGAGCACGCCAAGGCACGTGGCGCCAAGATCTATGCCGAATTGCTCGGCTTCGGCATGAGCGCCGACGCCTACCACATGACCTCGCCAGTCGAAGACGGCAGTGGCGCGAGCCGCTGCATGGTCTCGGCGATGGCCAATGCGGGCGTCAATGCGGACCAGGTTAACTACGTCAATGCGCACGGCACCTCGACGCCCCTGGGCGACTTGGCCGAAGTGCAGGGCATCAAGAAGACCTTCGGCGATCACGCGAAGAAACTGGTGGTCAATTCGACCAAGTCGATGACCGGTCACCTGCTCGGTGGCGCGGGCGGCCTCGAAGCCGTCTTCACCGTGCTGGCGATGCATCACCAGATCTCGCCGCCGACCATCAATCTCTTCAACCAGGACGAGCAGTGCGACCTGGACTTCTGCGCCAACGTGGCGCGTGAAATGAAGATCGATGTGGCAGTGAAAAACTCGTTCGGCTTCGGCGGAACGAATGGCACGCTGATCTTCGGCAAAGCCTAAGCAACACCGCGTGGGCGCTTGCGCCCACGCGTCATTCGAACTTCCCCCGACTTCAGCTGTCCCAGCTAAAGAAGCCGGCTCTCGCCGGTATCACGCATCCCTCCATGTCGATCGCCGTTTGTGCTGTCATCGCGCCGTCGCGCCGTTTGCGCGCGCTGCTGCTCGCCTTTGCGCTGGCGCATGGCCTCGTCGCGCTGGCCCTGGCGGCGGGCGCGCTCGGCCGCTTCCACGCTGCGCCCGGCATCGCGATCGCTTGCCTGCTGGCCGGCTGCGCGCTGCTGCGCGCCGCCCTGCGCGCCGAAAAGCCGCGCCGGTTTGATATTTCTGGACGCGGCGAGCTGCGCCTGACGGTACAACAGACCTCAGTGCCGATGCAGCTCGCGCCCGGGTCCACGCTCTGGCCGCAATTGCTGGTGCTGGTGCTCGGTAGCGGCGCCGGCGCTGTCGACGTGCTGCTGGTCTTGCCCGACAGCGTGGCGCGCGGGCAGTTTCGCACCCTGGCCGTCGCCTTGCGCGCCATGGCCAGCGCCAGCGACGAACAAAGCGGGAACTAATTGCGGCGGCAACTCTCCAAGTAGTATGCCGCCGCCACGGGGAAGCGCCTTGACGACAGACCGCGAGTGTGACCAGCTCTTGGTGGAGCGTGTGCAAGCCGGCGACCGGCATGCCTACGACCTGCTGGTGGCCAAATACCAGCGCAGGTTGATGCGGCTGGTGTCGCGCCTTGTGCACGACCCGGCCGAGGCCGAAGACATCGTGCAGGAGAGTTTCATCCGCGCCTACCGGGGCTTGCGCCATTTCCGCGGCGACGCGGCGTTTTACACCTGGCTGTACCGGATCGGCATCAACACGGCCAAGAATGCGCTGGCCAACGAGGGCCGGCGGGTGCCGACCTCGACGGAGATGGACATGGCGCACGCGGAGGCGCTGGGAGACGATGCGCACCTGCGCGACATCAACACCCCGGAAGCGGTGTTGGCGAGCAAGCAGATTGCCCTGACGGTCAGTGCCGCGCTCGACAGCCTGCCGCTGGAATTGCGCACGGCCATCGTCTTGCGGGAAATTGAGGAGATGAGTTACGAACAGATTTCGGAAGTGATGGCCTGTCCGATCGGCACCGTGCGCAGCCGCATCTTCCGCGCCCGCGAAGTGATTGCCGAACGCCTCAAACCCTTGATCGATTTGCCGCTGGACGACAAGCAGCGCCCTCTGAAGTGATGGAAGCGATGATGGACACGCATAAAAAAATCCGCGAGCACATTTCCGCCCTGGCCGACGGCGAGTTGCCTGTGGCCGACCTCGAACTGGCCCTGGCCGCCCTGCAGGGCAGTGACGCCCAGCATGCCTGGACCACTTACCACCGCATCGGCGACGTCTTGCGCGGGCAGCCGGCCGGTTCCCTGCCGGAAGACTTCGGCACGCGCCTGGCAGTGCGCCTGGCCGGCGAAGCGGCGCCGGCGCGCCGTGCCGCGTCCGAGGCGGTGGCGCTGCCCATTGGCACCCTGGGTTGAGCGCGCCGGGCTTGCGCGACAAGCCTGGCGTTTTCGCTTACCATGGCAAGATCCGCCCCTGGCGCCTTATTCCTCGACATCATGATCTTTTCCCATGGCCGCCGCGCGCTGGCCGTTTTGCTGCTCGGCAGCGCCACCCTCCTGCTGAGCCTGGCGCCCGCCCAGGCCGCCGCGCCGGCTGCCTCCCTGGTGACGGGTTTGCCCGATTTTACCGACCTGATCGACAAGGTCGGCCCCGCCGTGGTCAACATCCGCACCACGGAAAAGGTCAAGCAAACCCAGGGCGTGCCCGGCGACGACGATATGCAGGAACTGCTGCGCCGCTATTTCGGCATTCCCGCCCCGCGCAGCCCGAATCCGGCGCCACCGCGCGGCCGGCGCCAGGCGCCGGCCCAGCCCCAGCAGGAGGAGGAAGTGCAGCGCGGCGTCGGCTCCGGTTTCATCATTTCGGCCGATGGCTATGTGCTCACCAATGCCCACGTGGTCGATGGCGCCGACGATGTGCTCGTCACGCTGACGGACCGGCGCGAATTCAAGGCCAAGGTGCTGGGCACGGACGCCCGCTCCGACGTGGCCCTGCTGAAAATCGAAGGCGGCAAGCTGCCCAGCCTGCCGATGGGCGACTCGGGCAAGATCCGCGTGGGCGAATGGGTGATCGCCATCGGTTCGCCGTTCAACCTGGAAAACACCGTCACGGCCGGCATCATCTCGGCCAAGTCGCGCGACACGGGCGAATACCTGCCCTTCATCCAGAGCGACGTGGCCGTCAATCCCGGCAATTCGGGCGGGCCCCTGATCAATATGCGCGGCGAGGTGATCGGCATCAATTCGCAGATCGCCACCTTGTCGGGCGGCTATAATGGCATTTCCTTCGCCGTGCCGATCGACGAAGCGATGCGCGTGGCCGACCAGCTCAAGAAGACAGGGCGCGTCACGCGCGGGCGCCTCGGCGTGCTGATGGGCGAAGTGAGCAAGGACGTGGCCGAGTCGCTGGGCCTGGACAAGGCCAAGGGCGCCGAAGTGTCGCTGGTCGAGCCGGGTGGTCCCGCCGACAAGGGCGGCATCAAGGTGGGCGACATCATCCTCAAATTCAATGGCGTGGCGATCGACCGCTCGTCCGACCTGCCGCGCCTGGTCGGCAGCACGCCCGTGGGCAGCCGCGCGACGGTGACGGTGTGGCGCCAGGGCGCCGCGAAAGACGTGTCGGTGACGATCGTCGAACTCGAGGACGACAAGGCCAGCAAGAAAGGCCCGGCCAGGAAGCCCAAGCCGGAGCAGGGGCCCAACGCGCTCGGCCTGCACGTGAGCGACCTGACCGAGGCCCAGCGCAAGGAAGCGATGGTCGACGCCGCCGTGCTGGTCGACAGCAGCGAAGGCGCCGCTGCCAAGGCCGGCATCGAAGCGGGCGACCTGGTGCTGCAACTGAACAATGTGGAAGTGAAGGACGCCAGGCAGTTCAATGCCCAGGTGGCCAAGCTCGATCCCAAAAAACCCGTCGCCATCCTGGTGCGCCGCGACGACACGACCCAATACCTTGTGATCAAGCCTCGCCAATGAAGTACGTCATATTCGTGGTGCTGGGGCTGGTGCTTGGTGCCGGCGCCCAGGCCCAGGTCTACAAATGGGTCGATGCCCAAGGGCAGGTCCATTATTCCGGCAAGCCCGAAGCGAGCGGCAAGGCCAAGGTGTCCGAGCTGAAAGTGGCCGCGCCGCCATCGACAGCGCCGCCTGACGCTGCGCCGCAGGGTTTGTCGATGGTCCGTCCTGGCGCGCCGCGCCCAAGAGTCAGCAATTTCCAGGCGCCGCGCTCCCAGGGCGGGGCTGGCGCGGACGGCGAGCAGCCCGAGACCGACCAGAGCCGCTGCGCGCTGGCGCGCCGCGTTCTCAACGGGACGGCCCGCCACACCAATGGCGCCCGCACCGATGCCAACGACCGCGAAGTGGCCGAGCGCGACGTCAAAAGCTTCTGTCATTGAATAAACGTGGGGTCAAACCCGGCAACTTGACAACTGTATTGGCCGCCAGGCCT
>JAZJYP010000269.1:0-3001 GCA_040390345.1 Pseudomonadota bacterium
ACATTTGGACACGGGCCCAGCCGTAGCTGACCCTACGGCTGGGCCCGTGTCCAAATGTCAGATGTGACCCCGACGTTTGACTTTATTCGGCGATGGCGCTGCGGTTGCGCCCGGCCATCTTGGCCGCGTACAGGGCCGTGTCGGCGCGCATCAGCAACTCGTGGCGCGACAGGCCATGGCGCGGGTATTCGGCAATGCCCGCCGAAAAGGTGCAGCCGCTCATCCAGTGGCTGCCCTGGCGGATCACCAGCGCATGGTATTTCTCGGCGATGCGCGCCACCGTCGCCTGCGCCATCGCACTGTCGGCTTCGCGCAACAAGAGGCAGAATTCTTCGCCGCCGTAGCGGCACAGCATGTCCGTCGTGCGCAGCGCCGCCTCGACCAGGCGGGCAAACTGCACCAGCACTTCGTCACCAAACGCGTGGCCATAGCTGTCGTTGACGCGCTTGAAGAAATCGAGGTCGAGGATCACCACCGCCACAGGGAAACGCCCCGACGATTCGTGCAGCACGGCGTTGAGGCAAGTCTCGAAATGGCGCCGGTTGTACAAGCCCGTCAGGTGGTCGCGGATCGCCTGTTCCTTGAGCGTGTCCTGCATCGAGCTGACATGGCGGATCTGGTGCGACAGTTCCTTGTTCAGGTTTTCCAGCTTCTGGTTTTCGGCGTCGCGCGCGGCCTGCAGTTCGAGGGCGCGGTCGCGCTCTTCCTTCAGGCTGCGCATCTCCTTTTCCAGGCTGCGCATGAGCAGGCGCGAATCGCGCGCCGAATGGCTGGCCGCTTCGAAATGGGCCTGGTACTGCTGCAGGAAGCAGTAGGCCGGCTGCCAGTTCTCCAGCGCCGCATTGATCGTCGCCAGGCCCTGGAAGATCTGCTGCTGGTAGAAGGGATTGCGCGTCGTCGACAGCAGCGCATGCGCCTTTTCAAGCGCCTTCAGGGCGCGCGCCGGCTTGCCCTGCACGAAGTCGAGCATGCCTTGCACGAGGTGCACGTGCATCTGCTCTTCAAAGTCTTCACCGCGTTCGGCAAAGCCGCGTGCCTGCTTGAGCAAGGCGCGCGCCGGGACGAAGCGTTCCGTCAAAATCGCGGCATGCGCGGCCACGCAGAACAGGAAGGCGCGCACCGCCAGGTCCGGCTCCGGCCAGTCATAATATGGCGCCACCACGGCCAGCGCTTCGTCGGGCACGCCCGTGGCCAGCAGGCACATGGCCAGGTTGGCCGAGACGATCACCTGCAGGTGGGCCAGTTCCTCGTTGCGAATGATGTCGAGCGCTTCGTACAGCAGCGGGATCGCGTCTTCATCATTGCCCAGGTCATGTACCGACGAGGCCAGGTTGGACAGGCTGTTGACGCGGTGCGAGGCGGTGCCAAAACGTTCGGCGATGTCGAGCGCCAGCAGGAAATTGCGCGGGCCGCTGCGCGTGTCGCCGCGGTTCAGGGCATCGATGCCAAGGCGGTTATACAGCAGGAATTTGTGCAGCGAATCGGGCAACTGGCCGGCCAGGTTGCGCGCCTGGTCGAAATGGCTTTCGGCTTGCGCGAAGTCGCCGCGCCGGCTGGCGATGGCGCCCTGCGCGATGCCGATGGCCATGCTGCCTTCGAGGTCGCCCGCGTGCTCGAACTGGGCCAGCAGGGGCAGGCACATCGGTTCGGCCTTTTCCACTTCGCCCGCGTAGTAATGCCCCCACAGTTGGTTCAGCCGCGCATAGGCGATGCCGCGCGGGTAGGCGATGGCGCGCGCCGCCGCCAGCGCGATGCGCGTGAGCCGGCGCGCCTGCGGCCGGTCCGACATCAGGCAGGACAGGCCCTGGCCATTGAGGCGGTCGATATCGGCTTTGTCGAGGGAGGGCGTGGAGCTCATGGTGCGCCATGATAACCAGATTCGCACCCGCCAGAACGGCTTCCTGAAAAAAATAGCCACCTTGCCACACCGGGCCAAACGCTATACGCTCACCAGCCATGCCCCTGCCCGCCCTGCTCTTTGCCGCCCTCGCCCCCGCCAGCTTCACCGTGTATGCGGCCGGCGACATCGCCTATTGCGGCGCGGCGGACCCGCGCTGGAGCGGCGCGGCCGACACCGCCGCCCTGGTCGCGGCCGGCCTGGCGCAGGACGAGCAGGCGATGGTGCTGGTGTTGGGCGACAACGCCTACCCGCGCGGCAGCCTGGCCGACTACCGCCATTGCTACGGCCCGACCTGGGGCCGGTTCAGGGAGCGCACCTGGCCGGCCCCGGGCAACCATGACTACGCCACCGCGGGCGCGGCGGGCTACCTGGCCTACTTCGGCAAGCCCCTCTGGTACAGCGTGGAACGGGGCGCCTGGCACATCGTCGCGCTCGACAGCAACCTCGATCCGCTGCGCCAGGCCGAGCAGCTGGCCTGGCTGCGCGCCGACCTGGCCGCCAGCACCGCGCCCTGCACGCTCGCCACCTGGCACCACCCACTGTATAGTTCTGGCTGGCACGGCGCTTCGGCGGCCATGCGCCCGGCCTGGGATATCCTGATGGACGCCGGGGCGGACCTGGTCCTGTCCGGCCACGACCACGTCTACGAGCGCTTTGCGCCCCAGGACGCGCAGGGCCGGCGCGACGAGGCGCGCGGCCTGCGCCAGTTCGTGGTGGGCACCGGCGGGGCACGCCTGACGCCCTTCCTGTGGCCCCGGCCAAACAGCGAAGTGCGCGACAATATGCGCACGGGCGTGCTGCGGCTGCGCCTGATGCAAGACAGTTACAGCTGGTCCTTCCTGGAAGCGAGCAATGAAGGCTCGCCCGCCGGGCCGGAACCAGACCGTGGCAGCGCACGTTGCCATGGCCAGCATACAGATTGATTCGACGGGAGTATTTCGATGCAAAACACGGTACATTTCATCCTCCAGGGCAAAGGCGGCATTGGCAAGACCCTGGTGTCGACCATCCTGGCCCAGTGGATCGCGGCCCGGGACGAGCAGCCCCTGCGCTGCTACGACACCGACCAGGAAAACGCCACCTTCTCGCGCTACAAGGCGA
>JAZJYP010000270.1:0-1971 GCA_040390345.1 Pseudomonadota bacterium
GGGGTCAAACCCGGCAACTGGACAAATCGGGGACAGACCCTAAGCGCAGCGCTTAGGGTCTGTCCCCGATTTGTCAAGTTGCCGGGTTTGACCCCACGGGTAGAGGATGGGTTGCTCGAGTTCGTCGAAGGCTTCGCCTACGTAGTCGGCCAGGCGCTCGAGATTGGGCAGGGCGTCGCTCGCTGTCAGGCCAAAATACAGGCGCCCGGCGTAGCTGAACAGCGTGATGTTCAGCAGGTTGCTCGGCGGGAGCGTGCTGATCGGGTGCATCTCTTCGAGCCGCGCGCCCCCCATATACAAGTGCTTGGCCGGGCCGGGCACATTCGACACCAAGGTGTTACCCAGCGGCGGGAAGGTGTCGGAGAGCTTGAACATTTCCACCAGCTGGCCCGCCAGCCCCGTCATCAAACTATAGGACGTGATCGCTTCCGGTGCGACGCTGTCGATCATCGTGCGCACATTGCGCAGCGAGAAGCCGATATTGCGCAGTCGGACATACGGGTCGTCCGTCGGCGCCGACAATTCCACCTGCACGATGCCGATCTTGTTGCCGGCACTGGTGTCGCCTTCGCGCCGCAAATTGACCGGCATCTGGATCGTGATGGGGCGCTCCAGTGCCACTTGCTGGTCTGCCAGGTAACGGTGCAGGGCGCCATCGAGGCAGGTCAGCGCGACGTGGTTCAGCGTCGAGCGCGTCTCGGTACGAATGCGTGCAATCCGGTCCAGCGCCACGCTGGTGGCGGCAAACTGGCGCCCCTGCGTCACCTGGCCCGTCAGCGGTGTATCCCCGCTGGCCACGAAGGGCAGGGCGATCGCATTCTTGGTCAGCTTCACGCTCTCGAGCAGCAGCATGGCGGCCAGCCGGCTCACGCCAAATGCATGCTTGCCGGCGCCGCCGACGGTGGCCAGCAGGCTGCGCCAGTTGACCTCGGCCGCCTTGCCGCTGCGTAGATGGCGTACTGTCCACAGCGGGCGCAATGGGTGCCCCTCGGCCGTCTTGTCGAGCGCGTCGGCCATCCAGCGTGTCATCGTCACGCCGTCGGCCACGGCGTGGTGCAGCTTGTTGTAAATAGCGAACTCGCCGCCGGGCAGGCCGTCAATCATGTGCACTTCCCACAAGGGCTTGCTGCGCTCGAGCGGTTCTTCATGTAGCTTGGCTGCCAGGGCATATAAAGCGCTACGGCTGTTCTGGCCGGCCTTGAGCTTGTGGTAGTGCAGGTGGCGGCCCAGGTCGAAGTCGGGACAGGCCAGCCAGCGCGGCATGCCGGCCAGCGGAAAATCGATGATGCGGTCGAACGGCGCCTGCACGTCCGTGCGCGTGAGCATTTCCTGGTATAGGGCTTTGGCGAAGCCCGCCCTGGAACCGGGCGGGCGCTTGAGGATCAACAGGCCGGCCACATGCTTGGGGCTGGCCGGGGTTTCGGCGATGAAAAAGGCAAGATCCAGCAGGGACAGTTTGCTCATGGGCGCATCTTCCGAAAAGGGGCATGGAGTCCATCATCGCGAATTTCATTCTAAATAACAAGTTCTAGGTGTTTTCCACAATATGAAATCATATATCGCAATTTGAAAAGTTGAAAAAGTGATGTTAGAATCTCTGCTCTAGATTGGGGTATTGATAAATAATCAGCAACGCATAACCAGGAGACGCATCAATGTCAGCTCAACTCGACCAGTTGACGGCACAGGCCGCCAACGATCCGGATTCGCTTGAAACCAAGGAATGGCTCGAAGCACTCGAAGCCGTGATCGAAAACGAAGGACCGGAACGCGCCCACTACCTGATGGAGCGCCTGGTTGACCTGGCCCGTCGCCGTGGCGCCTCGATCCCCTTCTCGAGCAACACCGCCTACGTCAACACCATCCCCGCCCACCTGGAAGCGCACAGCCCTGGCAACCTCGAATTTGAAGAGCGCCTGCGCTCGTGGATGCGCTGGAACGCGATGGCGATGGTGGTCAAGGCCAACCGCG
>JAZJYP010000271.1:0-4210 GCA_040390345.1 Pseudomonadota bacterium
TTTACACCGTCTTCTTGGTAACCAGCATTTCTGCGGGGAGGCGAACTATAGCAAAGGGCTGACGGTATACGCAAGGGCCTATTTTGTTACAGGCCGTCGAAGTTGGCTTTACGCTTGCCCAGGAAGGCGGCCATGCCTTCTTTTTGGGCAGCCGTGCCGAAACCGGCGTGGAAGTAGCGGCGCTCGTAGCGCACGCCTTCGGTCAACGTCGTCTCATACGCGCGGTTGACGCAGTCCTTGATGGCAATGGCCACCGTGGTCGGCATGTCGGCGATGGTGGCCGCGGCGGCCAGTGCTTCTTCCATCAGCTTGTCGGCGGGGACGACGCGCGACACCAGGCCGGTGCGCTCGGCTTCGACGGCATCGATCATGCGTGCCGTCAGCAGCAAGTCCATGGCCTTGGATTTGGAGATGGCGCGCGGCAGGCGCTGGGTGCCGCCTGCGCCCGGCGTGACGCCGACCTTGATTTCAGGCTGGCCGAATTTGGCATTGTCGCCGGCAATGAGGAAGTCGCACATCATCGCCAGTTCGCAACCGCCGCCCAGGCAGAAGCCGGCCACGGCGCCGACGACGGGCTTGCGCACATTGAGGATGTGCTCCCAGTTGCGGCCGATGAAATTGGTCGGATAGGTGTCGGCGTAGGTGTAGTTGGCCATGGCAGCGATGTCGGCACCAGCGGCGAAGGCTTTTTCGCTACCGGTAAGGACGATGCAGCCGATGCCGGCGTCGGCATCGAACTTCATCAGGGCGTCGCCCAGCTCGTTCATCATATTGTCGTTCAGGGCGTTGAGCGCCTTGGGACGGTTCAGGCGAATGACGGCCACTTTGCCGTGGGTCTCGATCAGCAGATCTTCGTATTGCATGGAGTGCCCCTATCAGGTTTGAGAATTCAATCCTCGATTGTAGCTGGTATCATTTCCTATTTGCGCGAGCCCGCCATTTTCCGCCTGTCCGACTTCCGCCGCTTCTGGTTCACGACCATCCTCACCAGCTTTGGCGCCCAGATCACGACACTGGCCCTGCCCCTGTGCGCAGTCCTGCTGCTGCACGCCACACCGGCGCAAATGGGTACCTTATCCGCCCTGCAGGCCCTGCCATTCGCCCTGTTCGCGCTGCCCGCCGGTGTGCTGTTCGACCGCAGCCGCAAGCTGCCCATCCTGTTATCGAGTGAAGTGATGCAGGGCCTGGTGCTGGCCAGCGTATCGCTCGCCTACTGGCTTGGCATCCTGTCGATGCCGTGGCTATATGCCGTCGGCTTCGTCATGGGCACGGGCGCGGTGCTTGGCGGTGGCGCCGAGCAGGTGTACCTGACCTTCCTGGTCGGCCGCGATGGCCTGATCGACGCGCAGAGCAAATTCGCCGCGACTGATTCGGCATCGCGCCTGGTTGGCCCGGGCATCGCGGGCGCCTTGATCCAGGCGCTGGGTGCGCCGTTCGCGGTGCTGGTCAACGCGGCCGGCTTCTTCATCTCATTCCTGAACCTGCGCATGATCAGCGTGCGCGAGCCGGCGCCGGCACCGCCGGCGGCGCATCCCTTGCGCGAGATGTTCGATGGCCTGAAGTTCGTCTGGCACCATCCCTTGCTGCGCACGCTGGCCTGGGCCGCGGCGGCCTGGCACTTCATCTTCTACGGCTATACGGCGCTGCAGGTGCTGTTTGCCACCCGCGTGCTGGGCATGACGCCAGGCGTGCTGGGGATGGCGCAGATGCTGGGCGGGGTTGGCGTGCTCTTGAGTTCCGTGCTGCTCAAGCCTTTGTCGCGCCGCTATGGTTCCGGCGGCACGATCATTATTGGTGTGGTGTGCAATGCGCTCGCCTTCACGCTGATGCCGCTGGTGCCGGCGCAATTGATTGGCAGCGCGACGCTGTCGCACGCGGCCTATGCGCTGCTGGTGTTCTTCTTCGATTGCGGGGCGATGCTGTACTTCATGCCGTATGTGTCGCTGCGCCAGCGTGTCACGCCCGACGAATTCCTCGGACGCATGGTGTCGACGATGCGTTTCCTGACGGTGGCGGTAGCGCCGCTGGGCGCACTCTCCGCCGGCTCTGTGGCCGATCATTTCAGCGTGCGCACCGGCCTGGCCTGCGTAGCGGTCGGCGCCTTCGCGCTGACGACCTGGATACTGGCCATGACCAATCTGCGTCACGTGCGCGACTAGTACTCCGCGTGGGCACTTGTGCCCACCCTACTTTTTCGGCAGCAGCACCCAGAGCGTGCCGCGCTGCTTCATGCGGCCGGCGTTGTCGGCGGCGGCGCCGCCAAAACCGAAGAAGAAATCGGCACGCACGGCGCCGCGGATGGCGCCGCCCGTGTCCTGGGCCATGACGAGGCGCTGCATCGGCACCTCGCTGTTGGCCTCGGTCGTGCTCAGGAAGACCGGTGCGCCCAGCGGCAGCAATTGCGCATCGATCGCCACCGAACGGCCTGGCGTGAGCGGCACGCCCAGCGCGCCTTTCGGCCCCACGCTCGGATCGGGCAGGCGCTCTTCCTTGAAGAAGACGTAGCTCGGATTGGCGTTGAACAGTTCCTGCTTGCGCGTGGGATTGGCGACGATCCAGGCCTTGATGCCCTGGGCCGAGGCCTGGGCGACGGTCAGCTCGCCCTTTTCCACCAGCCAGCGGCCGATCGATTTGTAGGGATAGCCATTCTGGTCGGCATAGGCGACGCGCACCGTCTCGCCGGTATCGAGTTCGACCCGGCCCGAACCCTGCACTTCAAGGAAGAAGGCTTCCACCGCATCGTCGACCCACAGCAGCTCCTTGCCGGCGGCATTGGACTGTTCGATCTCCGCCCGGCTGTTATATGGGACCACCTTCTTGCCGACCAGGCGGCCGCGCAGGCGCATGCCCTTCAGCTCCGGATAGACGCTGGCCAGTTCGATGGCCAGCAAATCGTCCGGCACGCGGTAGAGCGGGGTCTGGAACGCGCCGCCGCGCTGGCGCGCGCCGTGCAGCAGCGGTTCGTAATAGCCAGTGATGAGGCCAGTCTCGGCGCCATCGGCGGCACGTACTAGATTTGGTACGAAGAAGGCTTCGAAGAAGCTGCGCACGGCCGCGCTATCGCCTTGGTCGACGCTGCGGGCGACCTGGCAAGGCTCGGCCCATTCGGCGCGCTTGGCCAGCACAGCGCAGGAGGCCATGAAGGCCGGCCAGGCCTGGGCCACGTCGTCCTGCTGCCAGCCCGGCAAATCGGCAAAGGCGGCAGGCGTGAACAGCGGCGTAGGCGCCGGCTTGGGCACTTCCATCTTGACCGGCGGCGGCATCACGACCGGCGGCGGCTTGACTGTGGCCGTGGTGCAGGCAGCCAGGGTCAGGGCGCCGGCAAAAGCGAGTAAACTGCGGACTGTTGAAGATTTGGGGATGGCCATGATTTATTTGATGCTGGAAGCAGGCGTAGCGCTGTTCCTGCTGGTGTTTATTGTGTGGTGGACGGCCTTTTCAGGCAAAAAGCCCACCGATGACAAGGACGACAAACAGCCCTGATCAATGCAGGGTGCGCGGCAGCGACAGGACGAATTCGGGGATTTTTGCCTCGAACTGGTGCCCGTCTTCGGCCACGCAGAAGTATTCGCCCAACATCGAGCCCTGGGGCGTGGCCAGCTGGGTGCCGCTGGTGTATTCGAACTGTTCGCCTGGCTGCAGCAAGGGCTGGTGGCCCACCACACCGAGCCCGCGCACTTCCTGCACATGGTTGTTGGCGTCGGTGATGACCCAGTGGCGCGAAATGAGCTGGGCCGCGACCGTGCCCGTGTTTTTGATCGTAATCGAGTAGGTGAACACGAAATTGGTGCGTTCGGGGTCGGACTGCTCCGGTAAATACTGGGTGCGGACGGAGACGGTAAATTCGTAGGCGGACATCGTGAATCCTCAAGGTGAAGCTATCTAGACCGCATCATACCGCGCCCGGCCAATTTCGTCGCCACGCTGCACCAGCGTAAAATAGCGCATCTTTATCCATTGCACGGCCAAATCATGACTACTTTCCGCATCGCTCCCAGCATCCTGTCCGCCGACTTCGCCCGCCTGGGCGAGGAAGTGCGCAATGTCGTCGCCGCCGGCGCCGACATCATCCACTTCGACGTGATGGACAACCACTACGTGCCGAACCTGACCATCGGCCCGCTCGTCTGCCAGGCCATCCGCCCGCACGTGCAGGTGCCGATCGACGTGCACCTGATGGTCAAGCCGGTCGACCGCATCATCCCGGACT
>JAZJYP010000272.1:0-3005 GCA_040390345.1 Pseudomonadota bacterium
CGTGCAAAAAAGTTGCCTTCGAATCGTGGTCTGACCCCGGTTGTCTAGCAATGTCCGAATGTCAGATGTGAGGTATCCCGAATTGCGCTTACTTTTCCTGGACCGTGAATTCGCCGAAGGTTTTTAGTTGATCGGCCACGGCGGCCTGGTCGCCAACGACGACGATCGATTGCGACTCGGGGGCGAAATACTTCTTGCCCATCGCGCGCACCTGCTCGGCCGAGACTTGCTGGATCAGGGGCACAAACTGGCCCAGGAATTCCGGCGGCAAGCCAACAAGCCAGTTGCTGGCAAGCGTGCCGGCCACGGCGCGCTGCAGCTGGTTGGTAAGCAGGTAGCCACCGGCGACGTAGCGCTTGTTCATGCTCATCTCCGCCTCCGGCACCAGCTCGCTCCCGAGCTTCTTGTATTCGCTGAAGAACTCCGTGAGTGAGGCCCCCGTGACGGCATTGCGCACGTCGGCGCCACCGACGATGCTGCCGCCGTCGCGGTAGATGCGCGCGCCGGCCGAGGCGCCGTAGGTGTAGCCCTTCTCTTCGCGCAGGTTCAGGTTCACGCGGCTGCTGAAGCCGCCGCCGAGGATGGTGCTGGCCATGCGCAGCGGGACGTAGTCGGCCACGCTGGCCGGGATGCCCGCGCCGCCGATGCGGATGGTCGACTGCACGCTGCTGGCACGTTGCAGCAGCAGGCGCACCGGCGCCGCAGCTGCCGCTGCGGGCGGCGTGTCGGGCAAGGCGTTGCCGCTGGCCTTCCAGTTGCCAAAGGCGGCCTGGGCGTACTTCAGCGCGTCGGCCGGCGTGATGCGGCCGGTGATGACGAGCAGGCTGCGGTCGGGACGGAAGCGCTTGGCGTGTTCGCCGCGCAGGAATTCGTCGGTGGTGCCATTGATGGCGTCGGCGGTGGCGTCGGCATGGCCGTAGGGGTGGGCGCCGTAAATCGCCTGGCTCAGCGCGCGTTCGGCGCGAAAGCGCGGCGTCGCTTCGGCGGCCTTGAGCGCCTGCAGCGCATTGGCCTTGGCCAGCTGGACTTCCTTGGACGGGAACGATGGCTGGCGCGCCACTTCAGCGAGCAGCGTCATCATCGGTCCGGCTTGCGAGGCGAGCGCATTGGCCGAGACGGTCATGCCGTCCATGCCCGCACTGCCGCCCACCGAGCCGCCCAGGCCCTGCGCCATTTCGGCGATGGCGCGCGAATCGTGTTTGGCCGTGCCTTCATTGAGCAAGCCAGCCAGCAGGTTGGCAAAGCCGGGGTGCTGCGCATCGTCGGCAGCGAAACCGGCGCCGCGCACGGCCAGCACGTAGTCCACGCGCGGCAGGCCGGAACGCGGCACGACCCACACTTGCAGGCCGTTGGGCAGGGTCTTCTTGGTGATCTGCGGTGTCGGCAGCGGTTTGTCCTTGCCGTAGGGTGGCATGCCGGACGGCGTGTCGGCGGCGAAGGCGGTGGGTGTCAAGGCCAGGGATACGGCAACAGCCAGCATCAGTTTTTTCATGGATGCTCTCCTTATTTCGTTTCAGCGGCCGGCGCGGGGGCGGCCTTGGCGACCGGCTTGCGGTCGATGACGGTGCGGTTGGCGGCGGTCAGGTAGGTCTTGGCGGTGCGCTCGATGTCGGCCGAGGTGACGCCTTCGATCCAGCCCGGAATCTTGTTGACCACGTTCGCGTCGCCCCACAAGGTTTGCAGCTTGGCCAGCGTATCGGCGCGGTTGATGAAGCTTTCGAGTTTGTCGTTCCAGTCGGCCAGCATGCGCGTCTTCACGCGCTTGAGCGTGGCCGCGTCGACGCCGTCCTTGGCGACGCGGGCGATTTCTTCATCCATCGCCGCGAGGGCCTTGTCGGCGCTGCCAGTGGGCTTGTAGAGCATGAAGATCGTAAACAAGGTGGGACCGTCAAATTCCCACGGGCTGGTGAGGCCGTAGAGCGACTGGACATTGAGCGCGAGTTCGCGGCCCTTGACCAGGCCCTGGTAGAAGCGCGAGGCGTCGCCGCCGGCCAGCAATTCGCCCAGCACGGCCATCGGCGCGAGGTCGGGGCTTTGGCGCGCCGGCATTTTCCAGGCGGCGGCGATGGCCGGCACCTGGGCCAGCGCGTCGCTTTGCTCGATGCGTTTTTCGGCCGTATTGAGCGGCTCACTGTAGTCGGTGCCCGCCGGGACGGCGCGCTTCGGGATGGCGGCAAAGTACTTCTTCGCCAGCGCCACACCTTCGGCCGGCGTCACGTCGCCGGCAATGGCCAGCACGGCGTTGTTCGGGCCATAATAATCGCGGTGGAAGCTGCGTACGTCGTCCAGGCTCGCCCCTTCCAGGTCCTGGAAGCTGCCGTAGCCGTCGTGGTTATTCTCCCACTTCTGGAAAGCCTGGGTGCCGATATCGATCCACATGAAGCCGCCGTAGGGCTGGTTCTTCACGTTGACGCGGATCTCTTCCTTCACCACGTCCTGCTGGTTCTTGAGCGACTTGTCGTTGAAGTCGAGCGTCTTCATGCGGTCCGCTTCGAGCCACAGGATCGCTTCGAGCGAGGACACGGGCGCCGTCTCGATGTAGTTGGTGAAGTCGGCGCGGGTCGAACCGTTATTGCGGCCGCCGCCACCGGTGATGGTCTTGTCGAAGATGCCCTTCGGCGCGTTCGGCGTGCCCTGGAACATCAGGTGTTCGAACAGGTGCGCGAAGCCGGTGCGGTTGCGCGGTTCGAGGCGCATGCCGACGTGATAGACCACGCTCACGCCGACCGTTGGCGAGCTGTGGTCTTCGGTGACGACAACGGTCAGGCCGTTATCGAGCGTGCTGACCTTGACGGGGACGTTCCAGCGGTCGGATGTGGCCGCGAAGGCCGACGCGGACAGCGACAGGCCTGCCAGCAACAGAGGAAGTGATTTCAAACGCATAGTGGCCTCGGAGTGACGGATAAGCTGAAAACGCTCATCTTACTTTAGGCTGCGCGCCAGCAATAGCACTTTTGAAAAGTTTACGATATGCATAATACTTCGGGGTCGCATCTGACATTCGG
>JAZJYP010000273.1:0-2792 GCA_040390345.1 Pseudomonadota bacterium
CGCTGGTGTTTTGCGACATCCTGATGCCGCGCCTCGATGGCTACCAGACCTGCGCCCTGATCAAGAAGAGCGCCAAATTTCACACCACGCCGGTGTTGATGCTCTCGTCCAAGGACGGCCTGTTCGACCGCGCGCGCGGCGCCATGGTCGGTTCCTCCGCTTACCTGACCAAACCCTTTAGCAAGGACAGCCTGCTCGCCGCCGTGCGCGAGCATACGTCCGATGCCGTTCCCAAATAGCAGGAGCAATGCCGTGGCCATACAAAGAATTCTGATCGTCGACGACTCCCCGACCGAGCGTTACTACCTTACCGATATCCTGGTCAAGAACGGCTTTACCGTCTCGACGGCCGAAAACGGCGAAGAAGCGCTGGCCAAGATCAAGTCCGACAAGCCGCAGCTGATCCTGATGGATGTCGTCATGCCCGGCGCGAACGGCTTCCAGGTCACGCGCGCCATCGCGCGCGACCCCGAACTGGCCGACGTGCCCATCATCATCTGTTCGAGCAAGAACCAGGAGACCGACCGCATCTGGGGCCTGCGCCAGGGCGCGCGCGACTACCTGGTCAAGCCGGTCGACGCGCAAGAGCTGCTGGCCAAAATCGCCACGCTCGGCGGCTGAAGGACATGGCGGCCCTCGACAGTAGCGCCAGCCGTCCCGATGCCGCCGGCCGGCGCACGCGCTTGCGCCAGTACCAGCTCCAGCTGTTGGAGCGCATGCAGGCGGCCAAGACCAATGCCGGCACCCGCGTGGCCCAGCTGGGCGTGCAGACGGGCGCCGGGCGCATGCTGCTGGACCTGACCCAGGCCGGCGAAATCGTGCCGGTCGCGCCGCTCACGGCGGTGCCGCTGACCCAGCCCTGGTTCCGCGGCCTGTCCAACATCCGGGGCAACCTGGTGGGCATCATCGACCTGGCCCTCTACCTGGGCGAGGGCGAAACGGCGCTCGGGCCGGAGGCGCGCATCGTCACCTTCGCCGCGCCGCTCGGCTTCAATTGCGCCTTGCTGGTGGGGCGCGTCTATGGTTTGCGCTTCGCCGCCGACATGGAGCGCGTCGATGCGCACCTGCGCGACGAGGCCGGCAATGAATGGGCGCCGCTGGACCTGGCGGCCCTGGTCAAGGAACCACGCTTTTTGCATGTCGGTTTTTAGCCACGCTCATACGTGGCACTCATAAAAGGGATGGGGAGCAGAATGGGATTTGCGTCGAAGTTTTCAATGCCGTGGTCGAACAAGGCGAAGGACATAGCGGCCGTGGTGCCGTCGCCCGATACGGAATTCGGTATGCCCGGCTCGCCCCAGCCGGCCAGCGTCCAGGCCCTGCCGGCGGCCCCGGAGAGCGAAGACAACGCCCCTCTGCGCCTGGGCAACTTCATGCGCCGCAAGCGCAGCGCCGCACCGGATGAACCGGAGCTCGATTACCAGCTGCCGCTGATCGGCCATCTGTCGCTGCCGCGCCAGCTGCGCATCCTGCTCGCCGTGGTCACGGCCGGCATTCTCGTGACGGTGCTGGCGCTGTGGCAGAACACCACCGGCAGCGCGGTGGCCGCGCTCCAGGTGCAGGTGGCCTCGGACGCGCTGATGCACTCGCAGCGCGTGGGCAAGGCGGCGCCGAATGCGGTGCAGGGCAACACCGAAGCGTTCGCCCAGCTCAAGGACAGCCGCGCCCAGCTGACCAACGACCTGATGCTGCTGTCGAACGGCGGGCGCTACTCCAGCCGCACTATTCCGGCCGCGCCGGCCAACCTGGTGCTGCCGCTGTCGGCGGCGCGCAAAAAATGGTCGAGTTCGGACAATGCCGCCGGCACCATCCTCAAGCTCGAACCGGAACTGGCCGGCTTCGACAAGTCGCTGCGCGCCCTCGACACGCTCTCGCCAGAATTGCTGACGATGACGGAAGACCTGCTGACCCAAAAGGTCACGCGCGGCGGCAGCGCGTATGAGCTGGCCGCCCTGGGACGCCTGATGATGCTGACCCAGCGCCTGGCGCGCAGTGTCAGCGAATTCCTCGGCTCGGGCGGCGTGCGTCCGGACACGGCCTTCCAGCTGGGCCGCGACACGACCAATTTCCGCGCCATTATCGACGGCTTCGAAAACGGCAGCGACACGCTCAAGATCGGCGCCCTGCGCGATCCCGACCTGCGCAACCGCCTCGGCGAAATCAAGTTCAAGTTCGACAAATACCAGAAACTGGTGGCCTCGGTGCTCGACAACGTGAACAAGTTCACGGCAGCGAAAGCGGCCGAGCAGTCGATCTTCTACGAGAACGAAGAGATCAAGAAGCTGCTCACCGGCCTGCAGCGCACCTACCGCGTGGACCAGGAATCGACCGACGCCTGGTTCTGGCTGATGGTCATTTCCTCGATCTTCACGCTGGCCACGGCCGGTTCGATTTCGCGCGTGATGCTGCAGGACTCGCGCAACCGTACCCGCGGCGCCGATGCGCGCCGCCAGGAAGCCGAAGCGATGCGCCTGCAGGCGCAGGCCAAGGAAGAAGAGGCGAAGGCCACCAACGACCAGAACCAGGCGGCGATTTTGCGCCTCATGAACGAATTGCAGGAAGTGGCGGACGGCGACCTGACCATCCACGCGACGGTGTCGGAAGACATCACCGGCGCCATCGCCGACTCGGTCAACTACACGGTCGAAGAATTGCGCGGCCTGGTCGGACGCGTCACGGCCACGGCCGAGCAGGTGACGTCGGCCTCGGGCCACGCGCAGGAGATTTCCAGCGAACTGTTGAGCGCGACGCAGCAGCAGTCGCGCGAGATCGAAGACGCTTCGGCGACGGTG
>JAZJYP010000274.1:0-31590 GCA_040390345.1 Pseudomonadota bacterium
TGAGGATGCCCTCGCGCGTCTCGAACATCAGGTTCAAGCCATCGAAGGCGCCGTAGTGCTCTTCGAGCTGGTCGACCACGCGCAGGCTTTGCAAGTTGTGCTCGAAGCCGCCGTGCGCCTTCATGCATTCGTTGAGCACGTCCTGGCCCACGTGGCCGAAAGGCGTGTGGCCCAGGTCGTGCGCCAGCGAAATCGCCTCGACCAGGTCTTCGTTCAGGCGCAGGTTGCGCGCCAGCGAGCGGCCCACCTGGGCCACTTCGATCGAATGGGTCAGGCGCGTGCGGAACATGTCGCCTTCGTGGTTGAGGAAGACCTGGGTCTTGTACTCAAGCCGGCGGAAGGCGGAACTGTGGATGATGCGGTCGCGGTCGCGCTGGAAGTCGCTGCGCGAGGCATGCGCCATCTCGGGATGGGCCCGCCCGCGCCCCGAATCCGAGTGCGCGGCATAGGGGGCGAGATGGTCTTCCGGATGCATCTTATTTGACGCAGGCAGCGAGGGTCGCAAGCAGCAGCTCGGCCGGCGCATTGGTGATCGATGGACTGCCCAGCGGCTTGAGGAGGATGAACTTGATCGCCCCGCCCTCGTTTTTCTTGTCTACTTCCATCAGTTCGAGCCAGCGTTCAGTGCCCAGGTCCGGCGCCACTGTGGGCAGGCCGGCGGCGGCCACCAGGGCGCGCACGCGCGCCACGGTTGCTGCATCGATGAAGCCCATGCGCTGCGACAGGTCGGCCGCCATCACCATGCCGCAACCCACCGCTTCGCCGTGCAGCCAGGCGCCGTAGCCCAGGCCCGCTTCAATGGCGTGGCCAAAGGTATGGCCGAAATTGAGGATGGCGCGCAGGCCGCCTTCGCGCTCGTCCTGGCGCACGACGTCAGCCTTGATTTCGCAAGAGCGGCTAATGGCGTGGGCCAGTGCGGCCGGTTCACGGGCGCGCAGGCGGGCGATATTCTGCTCGATCCAGTCGAAGAAGACGGCGTCGATGATGGCGCCGTGCTTGATCACTTCGGCCAGGCCGGCCGACAGCTCGCGCTCGGGCAAGGTGGCCAGGGTGGACGTATCGGCCAGCACGGCGCGTGGCTGGTAGAAGGCGCCGATCATGTTCTTGCCCAGCGGGTGGTTGATGCCGGTCTTGCCGCCCACCGAGGAGTCGACCTGCGAGAGCAGCGTCGTGGGCACCTGGATGAAGGGCACGCCGCGCATATAGCTGGCGGCAGCGTAGCCGGTCAAGTCGCCAATGACACCGCCACCGAGGGCGATCATGGTCGTCTTGCGGTCGCACTTGTTGGCCAGCAGGGCATCAAAGACCTGCATCAGCGAATCCCAGTTCTTGAATTCTTCGCCGTCGGGCAGGATCACGGGGATCACTTCGCGCCCGGCCGCACGCAGCGGCGCGGCGATGCGTTCGAGGTAGAGCGGCGCCACCGTGGTATTGGTGACGATGGCCACCTTGCGGCTGCTGACGTATTTGGCCAGGCCCTGGGCGTCTTTCAACACGGTGGGGCCGATATCGATGGGGTAGCTGCGCTCGCCCAGGTCGACGTTCAAACGGATACTTGAGGACTCAATCATTTCGCGTGGTTCGCCGCCGCCCTGGCGGTCTAGTGCCTCGAGCTGCGTCAGGATAGTGTGAACCATCGATTGTACGTTAGGACGGCCGGTGTCGATGACGAGGTCGGCGATTTCCATGTACAGGGGCTCGCGCTGGGCGCTCAGCTCTTCGATCTTTTTGCGCGGATCGGCCGTCTGCAGCAGGGGGCGGTTCTTGTCGTGGGAAGTGCGCACCAGGATGGAAGCGACGTTGGCACGCAGGTAGATCACGGTGCCATGCGCCTTCAGGTTGGCGCGGTTTTCGGCCGACAGCACCGCGCCCCCGCCCGTGGCCAGGACGATGCCGTCTTGCGCGGTCAGGTCGCGGATGACGTCCTGTTCGCGCCGGCGAAAGCTTTGCTCGCCCTCGATTTCGAAGATCCACGGGATCGAGGCGCCGGTGCGGGCCTCGATTTCGTGGTCGGAATCGATGAAGCGCTTGCCTAATTTCCGGGCAAGGATGCGGCCAATTGTCGTCTTGCCCGCACCCATCAAGCCTACCAGGAAAATATTCTTCGTCGCCACCGCCTGCTTACAAGGTATCGGTGCAGTTGGTCGACACACCGTAAGGGCTGTAGCGGCCCGGCGGCGCAACGGCCTTGTTGCCATAGTCGGTGCCGATACCCGGCAGCAGGGCATAGCCGACGTAGCGCGCCTCGGAACCGGAAACGGTACCGCGGATGACGAAGTCCACGTCGACCCAGTAAGCGCGGTCGCGCGGGTAGACCATCGAGAGCACGGCGATGCCGTTGCTGTCGGTCTTGCCCGACGACGTGATCGTGATCGGGATCAGCGGATCGAGGCGGCCATTGCCGTTGACGTCTTCGCCGGCACTGAGCACGCCGTCCGAATCGAGGTCTTCGTTGGCGCAGATGGCCGAGTAGCCCGCCGTGGGCTGGCCCGCCACCAGAATCGCCGGCTGCCATGGACCGTCGATGCCGATGAAGGTCATCGAGCCCTTGCGGTAGCCGCGCGGCTTGACCGAACCGGTGACCGTCACGCCTGGCACGGCGTTACCGGCAGCATCGGTGACGAAGACCGAGTAGTCGATCTGGTAGGTCGAGCTGCTCGGCGTGAGCACGGTCGCACCGGTACCAGCCGAGATGAACAGCGATTTCTGCGCCACCGTCAGGTTGACCGTGCTGCTGGCCGCGCTGACACCACCAATGATCTGCGCCTGGATGCGTACGCCATCGAGCGCCGTCGCCGAAGCGCCGGCCACGTAGCTGACCGTCGCGACGCCCGCTTCGTTGGTAAACACTTCGGAAGGTTGCGACAGATAGCCGCCGCTCGGGTCGGTAATGATGGAGAAGGCGACCTTGGCGCCCTTGACCAGGTTGCCCTGGTTAAGTTTGTCCGTCACCACGGCGCGCAAGGTCGTCTGGTTCAAGGTCGGCGAGCCGGCGGCATTGGCGCCCACCACGCTCGGATCGGCTTGCACCGTGATGACCGAAGTTGTCGTCAGCGGTGCGACGATTTCGACCGTCGTCTGGACCGAAGTGCCGGTCACGCCCGACGTCGCCGTCACGGTCGCCACGCCAGGGCCCGTCGCCTTGACATAGGCGTTGGTATTTCCGCCAGCGTCAAGCGGCACGGCCGATGTCAATGCTGACGTGCAGGCGGCATCGGAATAGACGGCGCCGCGCGAGGAGCTGACGGTCACGCCGCCCGTTTGCGGCACGCCTGCCACGTCGTTGTGGACCACGACGGCGTAGCAGGTGTTGATCAGGCCGGAGGAAACGATATTGCGGTTGACCAGGTCGTCGACAACGCTGACCACGAAGTTGGCTGTATTGACCGTGATGTTCTTGGTGGCTGAGACGCCCAGCGAACGCACGAAGATCGAGTCCTGGCCGCCGACCTTGGCGTTGTAGACGAGGATCACGCGGCCGATATTGTCGGTACGTGCCAGCCCGCCATTCTTGACCGTCAGCGTATTGTTGGCCGCGCCGAAGGTCACGTCGCGTCCAGCCAGCGGCGCGCCGCTCGAATCGGTGACGACGGCATTGATTTCGCTCGTCGTATTGATGTTGACGGTGCTGCTCGAATTGATCGATACGGCCGTACCCGACACCGTCACCTGTACCTTGGCGGTCGAGGTTCCCGGGCTCGTTGCCGTGACCGAGATGACGCGCGACGTCGGATCGGTGCCCGTGCTCAGCAGCACAGTCGCGCGGCCCTTGTCGTCGGTGACCGCCGAACTGCTCGAGAGCGAGCCGGAATCGGAACTGAAGGTGACCGTCGCGCCCTTGACCACGGCGTTGCTGGCGTTCTTGACCAGGGCGATGACGGACACTTCCTTGCCCGCTGCGCCGGACGAATCGAGCGTGCCGTTGCTGGTCGTGAGCAGCAGGGTCGAGGTGGCCTTGATGACGGTAATCGTCTTGGTAACCGGCGTGGCGCCTGCCACCGAGGCGGTCAGCACGATCGAGGCATCGGCCTGGTTGGCCGTGGTCAGCGTCGCCGTGACCATGCCGTTGGCGTCGGTCTTGCGGGTGGCGTAGGCCAGCTCGCCGCCACTGGCGGTCAAGGCGACGTCGACGCCGGCTGGCAAGGTCGTGTTGTCACCCGCCTTGGCCACCACCGTGATTTTCAGGATGCCAGCCGATTGCAATGTATCCGAAGGCGAATCGGTCATGATGATGACGGTCGGCTTGGCCGCGTTGACCGTGAGCGTCACGACCTTCGATGTGGCGTTGCCGGCACTGGCCGTCAAGGTCACCACGCCCGAACCTGGCGCCGTGGAGAGGGACAGCTTGGCCGTGACGACGCCGCTGGCGTCGGACGTGGCCGACTGCGCGGCGACGCTGCCGTCGCTGGACTTGAAGGTGACTTTTTCGCCGGACAAGGCGCCATTGCTGCTGTCCTTGACGACGGCCGTCAGGGTGACACTGTCGCCGCCGACGAGGATCGAGGTGCCGCTTGCCGTCAGGTCGACCGAAGCTGCCTTCGATTGCACGGTGCCGCCGTTGCCGCCAGTGGCGCCGGGGCTGCCGCCTCCGCCGCCGCATGCGGCCAGAAGTGCCGCGCATGCGCCCATGGTCAGCCAGCTGGCCAGGCGCTTGAATACAGGTTGGTTCGTCGTCATGGTTCTACCTTGTTAATGCTGCACAGAGCTTGAAACGGTTTAGCGGTTCGAAATACGGTCGGCGATGATCTTCGGTGTGATGAACACCAGCAGTTCGGTCTTGTCGCTGTCGCGGCCCGTGGTCTTGAACAGGTGGCCGATGATCGGCAAGTCGCCCAGGAAGGGCACCTTGCTCTCGGTCGCGTGTTCGGACTGCTGGTAAATCCCGCCCAGCACCACGGTGCCGCCATTTTCCACCATTACGTGGGTTTTCACATGCTGCGTGTTGATCGCGAAGCCGGCTGGCGTCGTGTCGCCCTTCGAATCCTTGTTCACTTCCACTTCCACCAGCACGTTGCCGTCCGGGGTAATCTGCGGCGTCACTTCCAGGCGCAGGTTGGCCTTCTTGAAGGTGATCGAGGTCGCGCCGCTGGAGGTAGCGACCTGGTAAGGCAGCTCGATACCCTGTTCGATCAGGGCCATCTGCTTGTCTTCGGTGATCACGCGCGGGCTGGAAATGATCTTGCCCTTGCCATCCGCTTCCAGTGCCGACAGCTCCAGGTTGAGGAAGCGGTTGGCGGCGGCCGAGAACAGCGAGAAGGCCACCGTCGGCGCAGGAATGGTGCCGATCGAGGCGGCCGGCAGGTTGACGAACTGGGTGTCGGCCAACGGCGAGGTGGCGCCCGTCGCTTGGGTGGCCTGCCCCGTCGTCACGCCAATGCCATTGATATTGCCGCTGATGGCCACGCGGTTGTTACCGTTAATCTGGTAGCCCGAATCACCACCGCGCACGGTGCGCAGGTCGGCGAAGCCCAGCTTGGCGCCGAGGTTGCGCGAGAAGCTGTCGGTCGCCTCGACCAGGCGCGCTTCGATCAAGACCTGCTTGGATGGCACGTCGGTCTTGAGGATCAGCTTGCGGATGTCTTCGATCTTGGACGCGACGTCGGTGACGAACAGCTGGTTGGTGCGCGGATCGATAATGGCGCTGCCGCGCTTGGACAGCACGCGGTTCTTTTCCGGGCCGCTGCCGGAGGCGGCGTCCAGGCCGAACACCTGGCGGAACGATTCGGCCTTCTGGTAATTGAGCTGGAAGATCTCCGAGCGCAGCGGCTCGAGGTCGGTAATCTGGGCCTTCTGTTCGAGCTCGAGCTTTTCCTTGACCAGCAGTTCATCCTTCGGCGCGATCCACAGCACGGTGCCGTTCTTGCGCATGTCCAGGCCCTTGGCTTGCAGTACGACGTCGAGCGCCTGGTCCCATGGCACTTCCTTCAGGCGCAAGGTCAGGTTGCCGGCCACGGTGTCGCTGGTGATGATGTTCAGGCCCGAGATGTCGGCGATGGCCTGCAGGGCGGCGCGCACTTCAACGTTCTGGAAGTTGAAGGAGAGCTTCTCGCCGCGATAGCCCTGGGTACCCTGGGTGAGCTTGTTCGGGTCTTCCTTGATCGGCTTGACGTCGATGACGAGCTGGGTGTCGCTCTGGTAGACGCTTTGCTCCCACAGGCCGCGCGCTTCGATGGTCATGCGCACATTGTCGCCCTGCGGCACGGTGGTGATCAGGGACACGGGCGTGCCGAAGTCGGTCACGTCGAGGCGGCGGCGCAGCGTCTCGGGCAGGCCGGTCTTGAGGAAGTCCACCAGCACGGTGTTGCCGGCCTGGCGCACGTCAACCGCGACCTGGCTATTGGGCAGGTCGACGACGATGCGGCCTTCGCCGTTGGCGCCGCGGCGGAAGTCCATGTCGCGCAGTACCTGGCGCTGCACCGGCGCGGGCGCCGCGTCAGGCGCGGCCACGGGCAGGCCGCGCGCGTCGACCGCCTGGGCCACGCCGCCGGAACCGTCGACGGTGACGATGATGGCATTGCCGTCGATGGCGGTGGCGTAATTGAGGGCGCGGCGCAGGTTCACGACCAGGCGCGAACGCTCGCCTGCCTGGACCACGTTAATGCTGCGCACATCCCCCAGGTTCACGTCCTGGCTGGCCTTGCCGGTGGCATTGCTGGTGGCGCCGAAGTCGAGTGCGATGCGGGCCGGGTTGGTGATCGAAAAACCGATCGGCAGCTTGCCCGGCGGGTTTTTCATCGCAACCTTGATGATCACGTTCGAGCCTTGTTGATTGGCCGTGATCGATTCGATCGCGTTTTCCTGCGCCAGCGCGGTGCCGGCGCACAGCGCCAGCAACAGCGACGCGCCCAGGCGCGCCAGGGTGTGGGCGCCGTTCATTCTTGTTGCGATCATTTGGTGGTCTCCTTACCTTCCTGCAGCTCCAGCTTCGACATGCGCTCGACCCACTCGCCGGTAGCATCCTGTACGACTTCCTTGATATTGATCGTGCCATCTGACACGCCTGTGACCAGGCCAAAATTCTGCCCCAGGTATTGGCCGACGACGACGCGATGGACCGCCTTGTCGATCTGGACCAGGCCATAGAACACGCCGCCCTTGGACATCGTGCCCACCATTTTCATGGTGTCGAGCGGGTAGGATTCGAGCAGCTCCTTGCGGCGCGAGAAGTCGGGCTTGAAGGGGTTGTTCGATTTGGCCGCCGCACGCGCCAGCTCGGTAATGAGCTTGCTGGGGTTGAAGGGGTCGATCGCCTCCTTGCCGCTGTAGGCCAGGGGAATGAAGGTCTTGGGCTCGACCAGGGGCGCCACGGCCACCTTGGACTGCGCTTTGACCTCGGCCATCCATTGCTTGACTTCCTTGACGTCGCTGTCGCTGCAGGCAGCGAGCACGGTGCACAGCACCAGGGGCAAGAGCCGCTTCATCATTTCTTCGCTCCCTTGTCATCCTTGGCGGCGGCCGCGGCCTTCTTCTCCTTGGCCTTGTCGTCGCGCGCCTTGCGCTGCGATGCCGCTTCTTCGGGATCGAGGTAGCGGAAAGTCTTGGCCACGGCGTCGAGGATCAGGTTGCCGTCCTTGCCTGTGTTAAGTGCAATGTCAGTGAGCGTGACGATGCGCGACAGGTTGGCCATGTCGCCGGCAAAGGCGCCGATGTCGTGGTAAGGGCCGGTGATCCTGATGTCGATGGGCAGCTCGGCGTAGTAGTCGCGCACCACCACCTGGCGCGGCTTGAACAATTCAAATTGCAGGCCGCGGCCGGCGCCGGCCTGGTTGATGTCCGACAGCAGGGCCGCCATTTCGGCCTTGGATGGCAGCTGCTTTTGCAGCCGCTCGACGTACAGGTCGACCTGCACCTTCTGCGCCTTGAGCGCGTCGAGGTTGATGGCCTGGGCCATCTTGCTGCGGTATTCCTCGCGCAGCTTCAATTCTTCCTGGGCGCCTTTGTCCTGCTCTTCGAACTGGCCGTCCCAGTAGCCGAAGTAGCCCAGTGCGACGACGGCGGCCATGACGCCGGCGGCGCAGGCCAGGCGCGGCACGATCGGCCACATGCCCGGATGGCGTCCCTGCAGCCCCTGGAACTGGGCGGCGACGGACTGGCTCAATGCTTTGATATCGATTTCCATGGCGGCCCTGTTCTACTTGAGCACCGGCGCGCTGGCCGAGGCCGGCGCAGGCTTGGCAGCGCCCTTGCCCTTGGCGCTGGCGGCGGCGGCGTCCTTGTCGCGCGGACGCTTGATCTGGACGGTCATCGTGAACTCGACGACCTTCTTGCCAGACTTGCTGCCCGGCAGGGTGATGGCCTTCACTTCGGTCAGGTCGGGGCGTTCGAGCCACGGCGAATTGCTGGCGAAATTGCGCAGCAGTTCGGCCACCCGTTCCTGCGACTGGGCGTTGCCGATCATTTGCACCTTCTGGCCCTCCTGCTTGAAGGACTTCAGGTGCACGCCTTCCGGCGTCTGCTTGACCAGTTCATCGAGCAGGTAGACGGGCTGGTTGCGGTCGCTCTGCAAATCCTCGACCGCCTGCTGGCGCGCCTTGAGTGCTTCGATTTCCTGTTTCAGCGTGGCGATTTCGACGATCTTCTTGTCCAGTTCAACGTTGGCGTTTTTCAGCACGAGGTTGCGTTCGTTCTGGATCGAGATGCGGCTGGCGTTATAGCCTCCGACGACGAGCACGATCACCACGCCGACCAGCGCGCCGAACGCCATCAGGGCGACAAAGGCGGCCTTTTTCTGTTTGCGCTTTTCTTCGCGGTGGGGCAGCAGGTTAATGCGGATCATCAGCCAAACCTCCGCAACGCCAGGCCACAGGCGACAAGGTAGGCAGGTGCCTCGCTACGCAAGGATTGCTCGCGGATGGTGGGCGCCAGTTGCATGCCCTTGAACGGTGAAATGACGGCCGCCGAAATCTTGGTGCGGCTGGCCACGATATCGAGCAGGCCCGGGATCAGGGCGCAGCCGCCGGCCAGGAACAGCTGGTCGATGCGGGTATAGGGCGTGGAGGTGTAGAAGAACTGGATCGCGCGCGTCACTTCCAGCGCCGCGGACTCGAGGAAGGGTGTCAAGAGGTCGGCCTGGTAGTTTTCCGGCAGGTCGCCGCTCTTCTTTTTCGCATCGGCTTCTTCGAAGGACAGGCCGTAGGCGCGCACGATATCCTGGGTGAGCTGGTTGCCGCCGAAAGGCTGTTCGCGCTCGTAGACGGTTTCGCCGTCGAGCATGACGGAAATATGGGTCACCTGCGCGCCGATCTGGAACAGCGCGACGATCTGCTCGGCGCCCGCTTCGGGCAGCTGGGCCGTCACGCGGTCGAGCGCGGCGCGCGCGGCATACGATTCGATGTCCATCACGACCGCTTTCAGGCCGGCCGCTTCGGCGATGGCGACGCGGTCTTCGACTTTTTCCTTGCGCGAGGCGGCCAGCATGACTTCGATGTCGTCGGGCGCGTTTTCGGCCGCGCCGAGCACGTCGAAGTCCAGGCTCACTTCATCGAGCGCGAAGGGAATGTACTGCGAGGCTTCGGATTCGACCTGCACTTCGAGCTGGTCTTCGGACAGGCCGGCCGGCAGGATGATTTTCTTGGTGATCACGGAGGCGGGCGGCATGCCCAGGGCGACCAGTTTGATGCGCGTGCCGCTCTTTTTCCAGACCCGGCGCACCGCTTCGGCCACCTGGTCGATGTTTTCGATATTGCCATCGACGACGGCGCCGCGCGGGAACGGCTCGGACGCATAGCGCTCGAGGCGCAAGCCGTCTTTGCCGGCCATGGCCAGCTCCACCAGGCGCACGCCGGAAGTGCTGATATCAATGCCCAGCAGCGGCGGACTGGCCTGGCTGAACAAGGAACTTAGATTGATCACGCGCGCACTCCTCACCTACCTGTTGGCCGCAAATATTGCCTTGCGGAATGAATCCTGACACGCCCGACAGCGGGGATATTGTTATAAAACCGCCATTTAGACTGCATACATCAGACACTACATTAAATCGTAGCAATAAGGCGACAGCGGTGTAAAGGTATTTCTCTCTCGGAACATTGCACTTCTTAGCCCAAAAAGCAACACTCTATGGCCCTCTCGACATCTTAGTTGTCGGTTCATTCACGGCACTCTTGAATGCAGAACGGCCAAGCACCTGCCTTATAATGGGCGCCATCGACAACGCCGAGAATTGCCCCGCATGACCACTTCCAAGGACGACAGCCCCGCCCCTGCGCCCTCCCAGGCCGAACGCACCCCGAAACGCTTGCTGCTGATGACCGGCGCCGCCCTGGCGGGCCTGGCCTTGGTGGCGCTGCTGATCGTGGTCTTCGCGCTGGCGATGGCCTACCCGAATTTGCCTGCGCTCGATACGCTGACCGACTACCGTCCGAAGATGCCGCTGCGCGTGTTCTCGGCCGACAACGTCCTGATCGGCGAATTTGGCGAGGAACGGCGCAACGTCGTGCACATCAAAGACATTCCCGAGGTGATGAAAAAAGCCGTGCTGGCCATTGAAGACGACCGCTTCTACGAGCATGGCGGGGTCGACTACATGGGCATCTTGCGCGCCGCGCTGCACAATGCCTCGGGCGGCGCCAAGCAGGGCGCCTCGACCATCACCCAGCAGGTGGCCCGCAATTTCTTCCTCTCGTCCGAGCAGACCTTGAAACGCAAGGCCTACGAAGTGCTGCTGGCCTGGAAGATCGAGCAAAACCTCAGCAAGGACCAGATCCTCGAGGTGTACATGAACCAGATCTACCTGGGCCAGCGCGCGTTCGGCTTCTCGTCGGCGGCCCAGATCTATTTCGGCAAGAACCTCAAGGACATCACGGTGGCCGAGGCGGCCATGCTGGCCGGCTTGCCGAAGGCGCCGTCGGCCTACAACCCGGTGGTCAACCCGAAGCGCGCGCGCACCCGCCAACAGTACATCCTGCAGCGCATGCATCAACTCAAATACATCACCGACGCCCAGTTCGAGGCGGCCAAGGCCGAGCAGCTCAGGATCAAGACCGACAGCAGCGAGTTCGGAGTGCACGCCGAGTACGTGGCCGAGATGGCGCGCCAGCTGGTCTACGAACAGTTCAAGGAAGAGACCTACACGCGCGGCCTGAACGTCTTCACCACCATCACCAAGGCCGACCAGGACGCCGCCTACCTGGCGCTGCGCAAGGGCGTGATGGACTACGAGAAGCGCCACGCCTATCGCGGCCCGGAAGCCTACATCGACATCCCGCAGAACAAGGAAGAGGCGGACGACGCGGTCGAGACCGAACTGGCCGACCACCCGGACAGCGACGACATCGTGGCCGCCATGGTGCTGAGCGCCACGCCGCAGCTGATCGCCGCCGTCACCGCCACCGGCGAGGAAATCAAGATCAGCGGCGCCGGGCTGGAGATGGGCCGCTCATGGCTGTCCGACAAGGCCGCGCCGAACAAGCGCATCCGCCGCGGCGCGGTGATCCGCGTCATGCAGGAGGGTAAGGATTGGCAAGTGACGCAGCTGCCGGAAATCGAATCGGCGTTTGTCGCGGCCGACACCCACGACGGCGCCATCAAGGCCATGGTGGGCGGCTTCGACTACAACCGCAGCAAGTTCAACCACGTGACCCAGGCCTGGCGTCAGCCGGGCTCGTCGTTCAAGCCCTTCATCTATTCGGCCTCGCTCGAGCGCGGCCTGTCGCCGGCCACCATCATCAACGACGCGCCGATCTCGTTCGACGCCGGCCAGACCGGCGGCCAGGCCTGGGAGCCGAAGAACTACGACGGCAAGTACGAAGGCCCGATGACGATGCGCAAGGGCCTGACCAAGTCGAAGAACATGATCTCGATCCGCATCCTCAACAAGATCGGCGCCAAGTACGGCCAGGAATACACGACCCGTTTCGGTTTCGAGGCCGAGCGCAATCCGCCCTACCTGACCCTGGCCCTGGGCGCGGGCGCGACCACGCCGCTGCAACTGGCCGGCGCCTACGCCGTGTTTGCCAACGGCGGCTACCGGATCAGCCCCTACCTGATTTCCAAGGTCACCGACAGCGCCGGCAAGGTGCTCTCGCAGGCCACGCCCGACAAGGCAGGCGAGCCGGCCAACCGCGTCATCGACGAGCGCAATGCCTATTTGATCGACAGCATGCTCAAAGACGTGGTCAAGTTCGGCACCGCCACGCGCGCGCTGGTGTTGAAGCGCCCCGACATCTCCGGCAAGACCGGAACGACGAACGACTCGATGGATGCGTGGTTTGCCGGCTACCAGCCCAAGCTGGTGGGGATCGCCTGGATCGGCTACGACCAGCCCAAGAACATGGGCAATAAAGAGACCGGTGGCGGGCTGGCCCTGCCGATCTGGATCGGCTACATGCAGAAGGCGCTGAAGAATATCCCGATCGAAGAGCGCACCGTGCCCGAAGGGCTGGTGCAGGTGGGCGACGAATACTTCTACACTGAAAATCCGCCGGGCACCGGCGTGCAGAGCCTCGAGCCCGGCACCCATGTGACGCCAGCCGAAGAAAAAGCCAAGGACGCCGTCAAAAACGAACTGTTCTAGAACGTCGGGGTCACATCTGACATTCGGACACGGGTGTAATCGGGGACAGACCCCAGAAGCACGATCGGGGTCTGTCCCCGATTACACCCGTGTCCAAATGTCAGATGCGACCCCGAAGGTAGAGCCCGTGTCCGAATGTCAGATGTGACCCCGACGTTTTAAAGGGCGACGGGCGCGCCGCCCTGCAGCTCGGTCAGCGCCGACAGGGCCGCGAACAGCTCGTTGCCGGTGCGCGTGTCCTGCCACTGGCCGTCGACATACTTGTAGTGGAAACCGCCCGAGCGCGCCGCCACCCACATCTCCTTCATCGCCGCCTGGCTGTTGACGATGATCTTGCTGCCGTTGTCGATGAACTCGATCTCGAGCACATTGCCGCTGCGCTTGCATTCGACGTCGATGACATCGGCGTCGCACAGGCGGTCCATGGCAGCCTCGATGCGCCCGAGGACCGCATCGGCCAGGTCCAGAAATTCAGAATCGCTCATCATGCTACACTCCAAGGTCCGCTTAACAAACCATGATTCTAAACGTGAAGTCCTCCCTCGCGCTCATCGCCGTCGCTGCCTGCCTGCTGGCAGGCTGCGGCCAGACCGGCCCGCTGTACCTGCCGAAACCGCCTGCCAAGCCCGCTCCCGCGCCTGTTCCGCCTCCGCCATCCCTGCCTGTAGAAAAATAATATGTCGCAATTTACCTATCAAGATGGCGTGCTCTGCGCCGAGCGCGTGGGCCTGCCGGCCATCGCTGAACAGTTCGGCACGCCCACCTATGTGTATTCCAAAACGGCGCTGCTGGATAACTTCAATGCATACGCTCACGCCTGCCGTGGCCGCGATGCGCTGGTCTGCTATGCGATGAAGGCCAACTCCAACCTGGCCATCCTGAACCTGCTGGCGCGCGCAGGCGCTGGTTTCGATATCGTCTCGGGCGGTGAACTGCTGCGCGTGCTCGCCGCCGGCGGCGACCCGCAAAAAGTGATCTTCTCGGGCGTGGGCAAGAGCGTGGCCGAGATGCGCCTGGCGCTCGAACACGGCATCCTTTGCTTCAACGTCGAATCGATTCCCGAGCTGCACCGCCTCAACGAGGTCGCCGGCAGCATGGGCAAGACCGCGCGCGTGTCGCTGCGCGTGAACCCGAACGTCGATGCCAAGACCCATCCCTACATCGCCACGGGCCTCAAGGCCAATAAATTCGGCGTCGCCTTCGACGACGCGCTGGCCACCTACCGCAGCGCGCACGCCCTGCCCCACCTGGACGTGGCCGGCATCGACTGCCATATCGGCTCGCAACTGCTCGACGACGCGCCGCTGCTCGAAGCACTCGACCGCCTGATCGAACTGATCGACACGCTCGGCGCCGAAGGCATCCATCTGCACCACCTCGACATCGGCGGCGGCCTGGGCATCAACTATGGCGAGGCCGGTGAAGAGCCGCCCGTGCCGGTGGGCGACTACCTGGGCCGCCTGTTCGCCCGCATCGATGCCTGGCGCGCCAGCGCGCATGGCGGCGCGCCGATCAAGGTCATCTTCGAGCCGGGCCGCTCCATCGTCGGCGACACCGGTGTGCTGCTCACGGCCATCGAATACCTCAAGCCTGGCGCTGAAAAGAATTTCTGCATCGTCGACGCGGCCATGAACGACTTGATGCGCCCCGCCCTTTACCAGGCCTGGATGGACGTCAAGCCGGTCGCCCCGCACGACGGCGCAGCGCTGACCTATGATGTGGTCGGCCCCGTATGCGAATCCGGCGACTGGCTGGCCAAGGAACGCGCGCTGGCCGTCGCCCAGGGCGACCTGCTGGCCATCATGCAAGCCGGTGCTTATGGCTTGACGATGTCTTCCAACTACAACACGCGCGGACGCGCCGCCGAAGTCATCGTCGATGGCGACCAGGTGCACCTGATCCGCCAGCGCGAAAACCCGTCCGAACTGTTCATGCACGAGGCCATGCTCAAATAGACGGCCCGGCTGGGCGGCAGCCCACGCGAAAACGATGGCGTTCCGGTCGATACCGAACGCCATTTTTTACGTCCTCAGCCATGCGCCTGTCCCCTAAACAGGGGACGTGTCATTTTTGCCAAAAAATGGTGTTATTCTGGTTTCCTCGCCCGCCCTCGCCGATGTTCGACTTCATGACCCTCCCCCTGCCCTGCCGGGTTGCCCTGGTCGAAGATGACCTGGACTACCAGCAAGCCTTTACCGACGCCGTCGCCGCCAGCGGCGACTGCACCATGGTGGGCGTGGCGAGCTCGCTGGCGGGCGGCATGGCCTTGCTCGATGGCCCGACGGCCGACGTGCTGGTGGTCGACCTGGGCTTGCCCGATGGTTCGGGCATCGACCTGATCAAGGCGGTGGCGCTGCGCTGGCCCCAATGCGGCGTCATGGTCGCCACCATGTTCGGCGACGAAGCCCATGTCATGCGTTCGCTCGAAGCCGGCGCGGCCGGCTACCTGCTCAAGGACAGCAATTCGGCCAGCCTGGTGCAGGAAATCCGCAGCCTGTACGCCGGCGGCAGCCCGATCAGCCCGATGATCGCGCGCCAGGTGCTGATGCGCTTTCGCCAGGACTTGCAGGCGCCCGCCACCGCCTCGGCCGAACCGGTGCTGCTGTCCGAACGCGAACGCGAGGTGCTCAACCTGATCACCAAGGGTTTTACGGCCGACGAGATCGCCAAGCTGATCGCCGTGTCGCGCCACACGGTGCCCACCTATGTGCGGCGCATCTACCGCAAGCTCAAGGTCAATTCCAAGGCCGAAGCCATCTACGAAGCCCACAAGCATGGTTTCATTCAACCTTAAGCGGTGGCTGCCGGCACTGCTGCTGGCCTGCTGCGCCCCCGCCTGGGGCGGCGACGGCGCCCCCTTCCATGCCACCGAAGCGGACCTGCTCGAGCTGCCCTGCGAACAGCCCGGCAAACTGCCGGAGCACGTGGACAGCCGGCAATGGACGCGCCCCTGGACCCGCATTACCCTGCCCCACGCACTGGTGCAGCCGGCCGCCCCGGCGTGCCGCGTGCGCTGGCTGCGCCTGCATCTCGATGCCATGCAGCCGGGCACAGGCGCGCTGACGCTGTACATGGCGCGCCTGAAAGTCGATGGCTTGATCGCCGTCTATGGCGATGGCCGCCTGCTGCACCAGGCCCGCACCCAGGGCCCGGTCTGGAACGCCAACCGCACGCCCTTGTGGGTACACCTGGGCGAAGCCGGCAGCGGCCAGGCCTTGCCGCGCGAGATCCTGCTGCGCATCGAAAGCATGGCGCAACGCTTTGAAGCGCTCAGTACCGTGTGGGTCGGCCCGGAGGATGCGCTGCGCTGGCGTTTCCAGCTGCGCACCTTGCTGCAAACCGAGTTGCCGGCCCTGTGCGGCGTGACCATGCCGGTGGTCGGCCTGTTTTCCCTGTTCATCTGGTTCAAGCGGCGCCGTGAATGGCGCTACCTGATCTATGCCTTCATCGCCATCTTGTCCTCGGTGCGCGGGCTGCTGTTCTTCCTCGGCCATCCCATCGGCGACGATATGCCGACCTGGCTGCGCATCAATTCCCTGTTCTGGCTGATCACCGCCTCGCATTACTTCATCCGCGACCTGCACCGCCAGCCGCAGCGCTGGCTCACGCGCGGCCTGCTCGGCCTGACCGCGCTGGTGTCGCTGCTGACCCTGCCGCCGCTGGGCCTGGTCGACCGCAGCATCGTCACACCGAACCTGCTGTCGCTGTTGCTGCTGCTGGCCGGTGGCACCGTCACCGTGGCCGGCCTGCACGCCTCCTGGCGCCAGGTGCCGCAGGGCGTGCTGGTGGCCACCTGCTTCGGCCTTGGCGTCGTGCTCGGCATTGGCGACGGCCTCATGCAAAGCAACCTGATCGGCATGGAGGGCGTGTTTCCCGGCTCCTACAGCATGACCCTGTCCTTCTTCTCCTGCACCTACATCATGTTCCGCCAATACCTGGGCGCGATCGGCGAAGTCGAACGCAGCCATGCGACGCTGGCCCAGCGCCTGGCCCAGCGCGAGGGCGAACTGGAAGAGAGCTTCCAGCGCTTGCTGCGGGTCGAGGAACTGAGCACCCTGAGCCGCGAACGCCAGCGCATGATGCAGGACATGCACGACGGCATCGGCTCCTCGCTGCGCTCGGCATTATGGGCGGTCGAAAAAGGCCAGCATGACGACGTAGCCATCGCCGACGTGCTCAAGGACTGCATCGACGACTTGAAACTGGCCATCGATTCGATGGAACCGGTCGAGGCAGACTTGCTCTTGCTGCTGGCCGCCTTGCGCTTCCGCCTGGGCAGCCGGCTGGAAAATTCCGGCATCAAGCTGATCTGGGGCGTGCACGACATCCCGGCGCTCGACTGGCTCACGCCCGTCAATGCCCTGCACATCCTGCGCATCTTGCAGGAAGCATTCACCAACATCATCAAGCACGCCAACGCGAGCGAAGTGCTGGTGCGCACCGGCGTCGAAGGTGGCGGCGTTATCGTCACCATTGCCGACAATGGCCGCGGCTTCACCACGCCAGTGCAGGCGCCGGGCCGCGGCAAGGGTCTGGGCAACCAGCGCCACCGCGCCCAGGCCATCGGGGGCAAGATCGGCTGGAACACCAGCCCCGGCGGCACCTGCCTTACGCTGTGGCTACCGCTGCGCCAGGCGGCCTGAAGCTTAAGGCTTGGCGGCGGCCTTGCTGGGGTCGATATTCATGCCGCGCTTGCGCAATTCTTC
The DNA here is from genome assembly GCA_040390345.1 of Pseudomonadota bacterium. Classification (GTDB taxonomy): domain Bacteria; phylum Pseudomonadota; class Gammaproteobacteria; order Burkholderiales; family Burkholderiaceae_D; genus Telluria_A. Next base: position 17,221 of record JAZJYP010000274.1, read on the forward strand.
CACCAGCGCGCGCGCATTCGGGTTGCCCTCGCGTGCCAGCTTGTCGGTGGCCAGGGCCAACCCGTCGAGCGAGGCACGTAACTGCTGCGCCGCCGCCATTTGCGGCTGGGAGGCGACGGTGCGCTGTTGCAGCATCTGGCGCTCGGCAGCGTACTGGAAAGTCTGCAAGCCCAATGCGCCAACGACGGCAAGGGCCAGCAGCAGCGCGGGCAGGAACAGGCTTTTCTCGGCGGTGTTCATTTCTTCTCCTGGGCTGCAGGCGGGCTGACCCGGATGCCCTGGCCGGCCAGCATGGCCAGCAGGGGACCGTCGTTGCTCTTGAGGCCAGCCTCGGCCAGGGCCTTGGCGATATCTTGGTACAGGGCCTGCAACTGGCTCGTTTGCTGCAGGAACAGCTGGCGCTGTTCCAGTTCGGCGACAGCGCCGCGGTTGTCCACGTAGAGCCATATATTGGACAGCAGCAGGGCCAGGGCAAGGCCCGCGCAAGCGTTGAGAATGCGGTATTGCAAAGTGCTCAGCATGATGCTCCTTCCGAAGGCGATTTTTTATTGCGACGTGCCATGCCGGCCACGGCAAGCAGGCCCGCGAGCCACATGGCGTAGGATTGTGGTTCCGGTACGGGCTGGGCGTAGGGCGTGAAGTTCAGGCTCAAGGCCTTGCCATTGTTGAGCAAGTTCCAATGACCACCGTTCAGTGCATTCTGGAAGCCGCTCACTTCCAGGCGCAGGGTGTCGTTGGAGAAACCGCTGATACTCGCCGCCGTCAGCAGGGTGTAGCTATGCGCAATGCTGGCATCGAAGCTGGACAAAGCGCCCGCCACGCCATTGCTGCCCAGCGTGGTGAGCTTGATCGTGAACGGGCTGGCGCTGGTAGCGCCGATATTCAGGTCACCGCCCAGGGCCAGCAAATCGTAGGCCCCGCCAGCCGACCCGGTAGCGCTATTGATCTCCCACTGGTAACTGCCACCGCCGCCGAAGGTGGCACTGGCAGCGCTGAGCACGCCCACCTGGTCGCCTGGCGCGACCGTGCCGAGCACATTGAGCGTGCCGACGGTTCCGCGGCCGGCCAGCGTGGCGCCAGCGGCGACGCTGACCGTGCTGAACTTGAGCGAACCGTCGACCAGCAGTGTACCGGCCGTGACCTTGGTCGCCCCACTGAAGGTGTTCGCAGCTTCCAGGGTCAAGGTACCAAGGCCCGCTTTCTCCAGTGTGCCGGTGCCGCCGATAACGCCAGTCAGGTTGCGGCTGCTGTTGCTGGAGATGACCAGACCGCTGGCCGCGAGCGTTGTCGTGCCGGTATAGGAAAGACTGCCGCCAAGCGTCAGTGTGCCACCACCATTGACTTGCACACTCCCGGTGCCGCTAATCGCGCTCGCAACCGTCGAATTATCGCTGCGGTTGAAGGACAGTATGCCTTTATTGATCACGCTGCCGTTCAAGCTACCGCTCGTTCCACCATTGCCAATGACTAGCTTGCCCCCGTTGATCGTCGTTCCACCAGCATGGCTGTCGGCGCCGGCGAGCGTCAGTGTGCCGGTGCCGCTTTTGATCAAGGTGCCGCCGCCCGTCAGGGCGCCGGCCAGGTAGCTGTCCGCATTGCTGTCGAGACTGAGGCTCCCCCCTTCGATGGTCGTCGTGCCGGTATAGCTCAGCGACGTCCCCGAAAAGGTCACTATGCCGTTGCCGCTCTTGATCAGGGACCCGGCGCCGCTGACAGCTCCTGTAAGGAAGGCACTGTTGAAACCAAAATCGAGTTTGAGGGTGCCTGCGTTGATTTGCGTCGTGCCACCATAGCTGGGCGCGGCTTTGAGTACCAGGGTACCGCCTCCCCACTTGGTGAGCGTATTGGTCACGCCCGTCAATGCCGTGGCCAAATTGATGGTCTCGCCGTTTGTGTCGAAGGCGTATTTCTGTCCCAACGCTGTGCTGAAACGGGCAGAATAATCGCTGGCATTCGTGCTCGTGAAGCCCAGCACGCCACCATTGAATTTGATGGTACCCGTCGTGCCGATGGCCGCCGTACTTTTCATCGACAAGGTGCCATCAGTGAGGGTGGTGCCGCCACTATACGAATTGGACCCAAGCAGCGTCAGCGTCCCCGCACCGGCCTTCTCCACGACACCGTTGCCGCTGATAGTGCTGGGATTGGTGTTAGCGTCGCTGCGATTGAATGAGAGCGTGGCACCGGTCGCGATTGCGACATTGCCGCTCAAGGAGCCGCTCGTAGCGCCATCGCCAATGGCCAGGGTGCCAGATCGAATGTCGGTGCCACCGCTATGGGTGGTGGCGCCGGTGAGGGTCAGCGTGCCGGTGCCTTCCTTGCGCAAACTACCCGAGCCGCTGATTGTGCCCGGCAAGGTACCGCTGCCACCGAAGGACAGCACACTGCCGCTGATGGTCGTGGTCCCGCTGTATGAGACTGCGCCGTTCAGCCTGACCGTCAAAGCGCCATTCACGGCCAGATTGCCCGCACCGCTGACGTCGCCCGCCAGGGTGCTACTGGCAGTGGCGTTAAGGAACAGGGTGCCACCGTTGATCTGGGTGGCGCCGCCATAGGTGGGAACTGCTGTCAAGACCAAGGTGCCGCTGCCGCTCTTGGTCAGACGATTGCTGGCACCACCCAATGCCGTGCCGAGCGTCACCGTTTCTGCATTCGTGTTGAGCGCGTAGTTTTGGTTTGCCGCCGTGCTAAAGCGCGCAGAGTAGTCGGTGGTGGCGCCCAGGCCGAAGGCCAGTGTGCCGCCATCGAAACTGATCGTGCCACTGGACCCGAGCGCACCGGGGGCAGCCAGGGCCAAGGTCCCGCCGGTGAGGGCGGTACCGCCGCTATAGGTGTTCATGCCGCCAAGCGTCAGCGTGCCGTTCCCATCCTTCCTGAGCGCGCCCACGCCGCTGATAACTCCGGGCAAGGAGCTGTTGGCCGTATCGCCGCCAATGACCAGCGTGCCTAACATGATCGTGGTGCTGCCAAGGTAGTTGGCGCCGCCGCCCAGCTTCAAGGCACCGGTGCCACTCTTTTCCAGGGAACCCGCGCCGACGACATTGCCGGCAAGGGTAGCCGCGCCCGTCACGGGAAGGCTGAGCGTACCACCGAGCAGATTTGTCGTGCCACCGTAGCTTGGCACACTGCCGAGAACGAGCGTGCCCGCACCTTGCTTGCTCAGGGTATTGGTCGCGCCGCTCAACGCGGTGGCAAAGGTGACGGTCTGGCCGCCCGTATCGAATGCGTAGGCCTGGCCCGCTGCGGTACTGAAACGCGCCGAATAATCGGTCGTATTCGCGATGCCGAATCCGAGCGCCCCGCCCGCGAAGCTGACGCTGCCACTCGTGCCGAGCGCACCCGCGTTTCCCAACGTGAGCGTGCCGCCGCTCAAGGTGGTACCGCCCGTGTAGCTATTCGTGCCACTGAGCGTCATGGTCCCGGCACCCGTCTTCACGACGCTGCCAGCGCCGCTAATGGCACCAGGCATGCCATGATTGCTGGCGCCGCCGAATGACAGGGTTCCGGCGTTGAGGGCGATCGCGCCCGTCAAGGCACTGGTGTCGCCGTTCAGGGTCAGGTTGCCACTGCCGGTTTTGGTGAGCGTACCGGCGCCAGAGATCGCACCACCGAAGGTGCCGCTGGAAACTTCGAGCGAGCCCGCATTGATGGTGACGGCACCGCCAAAATTGACGTTGGTGGCAAGCACCAGGGAGCCTAAGCCGGACTTGCTGAGCGTACTGTTGGGCGCAGACAGGTTGTTGGCCAGGCTGACGGTATTGCCGTTGGTGTCGAAGGCGTATTTTTGCCCTGCAACCGTACTGAAGCGTGCGGAATAATCCGTCGTATTGAAGCTACTGAATTTCAAGGTGCCGCCGTTGAAACTGATCGTGCCGGTTGTCCCGATGGCGCCGGCGCTGAAGAGGCGAAGATTGCCGGCGCTCAGGATCGTGCCGCCACTATAGGAATTGTCGCCAGAGAGCAACAACTCTCCGGCACCGGCTTTCTCCAGCGATCCCATGCCGATGATCTTTTTGCTATACGAGAGGCCGTCGCTGTGGTTAAAAACGAGCTTGGCATTATTGGTGATGTTCGCCCCCAGGACGTCGTTATCTCCAGTGCCGATCGCGTTGCCGTGCCCGATGGTCAAGGTCCCTGCCGTGATCGTGGCGGTGCCCGTGAAGGCCGTTCCCTTGCCGATCTCCAGCGTGCCGGTGCCCGCTTTCACCAGCGCTCCGCCCCCGGCCAACGTGCCCACAACTTGGCTGTCGTCGCTGCTGTCGAAACGCAGCGTGCCGCCGCTGATGGTGGTCGAACCGCTATAGGTGGCCGGGCCGCCCAGCGTCAGCGTGCCAGTGCCGTTCTTGGTGAGGGAACCGATGCCGCTGACCCTGCCGGTGAGACTGGTATTGGCATTGCCAACAAAGTTGAGCGTCCCGCCGCCGATATAGGTCGTACCGTTGTACGCCGAGGCGCTGTCAACGGTCAGGGTGCCCGTACCAATCTTGGTGAGGAATCCCGTCTTCAAGGGCGTCGCCAGTACAATGTTTTGACCGTTGGTATCGAGCCTAATGCCAGACGTCAATGACTGGCTAAAGCGCTGAGAGTAGTCGGTCGTATTGTTCGCGCCAAATTGCAGGATACCGCTCGAGAACGAGATCGTACCGCTACTCCCAAGGGCATTGGGGCTGCCCAGCGAAAGCGTCCCTTCCTTGATCTCCGTGCCGCCCGAGTAGGAATTCGATCCGCTGAGCGTGAGGACACCCGTGCCCGCTTTTTCCAGCACGCCAGTGCCGCTGATTGCCCCGCCGAAGGCCCTGGTGTCGCTGCTATTGAACGATAATTTTCCGAAATTAGCGACATTCCCGCTGATCCAGGCGCCGCTGCCGCCATCGCCGATGGCCAGGGTGCCGCCATTGATGGTCGTGCCGCCGCTGTAGGTATTGGTACTCGTCAGTGTCAAGGTGCCGCTGCCATCCTTGCGCAAACTGCCAGCGCCGCTGATGACGCCGGACAATTTGCTATCGGCACCTTGGGTCGAAATCGCCAAGGTACCTGCACTGATCGTGGTCGTGCCGGTATAGGTGTTGGCGCCGCCCAGCGTGAGCACGCCGGTACCACTCTTGACCAGGGATCCGGCCCCGCTGATGGGGCCGGCCAGGACGGCGTCGGCGTTGCCGCTGTACTCGAGCGTGCCGGCACTGATGGTGGTGGCGCCGCCGTAGCTGGGCGCCGCGGCCAGGTTCAGGGTGCCGAGGCCGGACTTGGTCAGGCTGCTTGTCGCGCCGCCCAGGGAGGTCGCCAGCCGGACCGCCTGGCCGTTGGTGTCGATGGCAAATTTCTGGCCATCGGCCTTGCTGAAAAAGCCGGAATAGTCGCGCGTATTGGCAGCGCTAAAGCGCAGCACGCCGCCAGTGAAACTGATCGCACCGATCGGCGCCAGGCCCAGGTGGCTGTCGAGGGACAAAATGCCGCCGGCGATCACGGTCGCACCGGCGTGGTTGTCGACGCCGTTCATCGACAGGACCCCGGGGCCGGACTTGATGACGTTGCCATTGCCGAAGGTCGCACCGCTCACGGTGCTGTTGCCGCTGACATTGAGGTCGCCGCTCAGCAGGTTCACGTCACCGAACGCCGTCGTCCCCGAGAGCGTGAGCATCCCGCTGCCCGTTTTCGTCAGCGCTGCGCTGGCGCTCCCGAACGATCCTGCCAGTGTGACGTTCTGGCCGTTGGTATCGAAGGAGAATGTCTGGTTGGCCAAGGTGCTGAAGCGGGCCGAATAGTCCGTGGTGTTGTTGGCGGTGAATTGCAGCATGCCACCGGCGAAGTAGAGTGGGGAAACACTGCCCAGGGCTCCGGCACTGCCCAGCGAGAGTATGCCGGCGCCCAATACGGTCGTGCCCGTGTAGCTATTGTTGCCGCTGAGCGTGAGCAGTCCCTGGCCGAGCTTGTTCACCTGCCCAAATCCGCTGAGCGCCCCCGCGTAGACGGATGCATCGCTGCGATTGAAGGTGAGGTTGTCGGCATTGACGACATTGCCCGTCAGGCTGCCGGTGGTGCCGCCGTTGCCGATCGACAGAGTCCCGCTGCCGACGAGCACGTTGAAGGTGTTGTTGCCGGTGAGCGTCAGGGTGCCGGCACCTGTCTTGGTCAAGGCGTTCTGGGCATTGGTGCTCCAGCTTGACGCATAGGTGACGTTTTGCCCACCACTATCGATGCGGAAATTCGCCGGCAGCGTGGTCTGGGTGAACTTGGACGAATAGTCGACCGTATTATTACTGCTGTGGCCCAGGTAGCCGCCCGAAAAGACGATCTGCGAGGTGTTGCCGAGGGCATGCGGCGAGAGCAGAAACAGCGCGCCATCCTCGAGCAGGGTGCGTCCCGTGTACGAATTGTCGCCCCACACTTCCACGAACCCGGAGCCCGTCTTGCGCAAGCCGATGGTGCCGCTGTGGACTGCGGTATCGACCAGGCTGGTGCCACTACTGTTGGTGAGGATGACAAGGTCCTCGCCGTGCACGCTGGCGACCGGCGTCAGGAAGGCCAGCGCGATGGCCAGGCTCAGGGGCTTGAGGCGTGGTGTTTTCATGGGAAAGAATCCTTGCTTGTCCTTCTTGGAGGACGAGGAAATGTCAGAATGGCCAAAAAGCATTCTAAAATGACAAGACGCGCCTGTCTGTCCCCGAAACAGGGGACAGACAGGCGCGTCTTTAGCGAGGTGGCCGGATGAATCAGGCGCGCGCGGTGATGGCGGGCTTGGTGACGTTCCAGTAGAGGCGCACGCCCAGCAGCAGGGCGACGATGCAGCCGAAGATGATCGGCTGGGTGAAGTTGTGCTTGCCGGCCTTCATCCACCAGAAGTGCAGGATGCCCAGCGGGGCGATCACATAGACTAGCTTGTGCAGCAACTGCCAGCGCTTGCCGCCCAGGCGGCGCACCATGCCGTTGGTGCTCGTGACGGCCAGCGGAATCAGCAGCACGAAGGCCGTGAAGCCGACCGTGATGAAGGGGCGCTTGATGACGTCCTTCCACATTTCTTCGACATCGAAGAAATGGTCGAACCACAGGAAAGTCATGAAATGCAGGAAGGCGTAGAAAAAGGCATACAGGCCCAGCATGCGGCGCAGCTTGATGAGCCAGTTCCACTTCGTCAGGCGACGCAATGGCGTCACGCCCAAGGTGATACAGAGGAAATATAGCACCCAGTCGCCGGTGCCGCGCGTGATGAATTCAAGCGGCTCGACCAGCTGGCCCGTCAGCGTCAAATACGCCATGCGCGCGACGGGCACCAGCGCCAGCACGAAGATGGCGGCCTTGATCAGGCTGATCTGTTTGGCGTTCGGGTTCATCATCAGAAATACTTCTTCAAGTCCATGCCGGAATACAGCGAGGCGACATCGTTATAGCCATTGAACATGAGCGTCTTGCGTTTGCGCTGCAGGAAGCCGTCTTCGCCGATGCGGCGCTCGCTCGCCTGCGACCAGCGCGGGTGGTCGACGTCAGGGTTCACGTTCGAATAGAAGCCGTATTCGCGCGGGGCCGACACGTTCCAGGCCGTGCGCGGCTGGTCGCGCGTGAAGCGGATCTTGACGATCGACTTGGCGGACTTGAAGCCATATTTCCAGGGCACGACGATGCGCACCGGCGCGCCGTTCTGGTTGGGCAGGGTCTGGCCGTACATGCCCATTGTGAGCAGGGCCAAAGGGTGGTTCGCTTCGTCGAGGCGCAAGCCTTCGACATAGGGCCAGTTGAGCACCCGGCTGTTCACGCCGGGCATCTGGCGCGGGTCGTCGAGGGTCGTGAATTCGACGTAGCGGGCGTTGCCATTCGGCTCGACCTTCTTGATGATTTCGGAGAAGGAGTAGCCAACCCAGGGAGTCACCATCGACCAGCCTTCGACGCAGCGCAGGCGGTACACGCGTTCTTCCAGCGGTGCCAGCTTGAGCAGGCTGTCGATGTCGAGCGTCATCGGCTTCTTGACTTCGCCTTCGATGGACACGGTCCACGGGCGCGTTTTGAGCGTGTGCGCGGTTTGCACCGGGTCGCCCTTGTCGGTGCCGAATTCGTAGAAATTGTTGTAGCTGGTGGCGTCCTTGATCGGCGTGGGCTTGTCCAGCGCCGAGTAGGCGGAATTGAGTTTGGCGGCCAGCGGCGTGGTGTCGGCGGCGAAGGCTTCGCGGTTGGCCATCTCCCACAGCGCACTGCCGGCGGTGGCGCCAAGGGCCAGTTTCTTGATGAAGTTGCGGCGTTCTTCGTAGACGTGTTGCGGCGTGATTTCTGACGATTTGATCAACATGGCGACGGCTCCGGGTTTCAGTTATTGCTTGGTCGGGTGGGAGCAGTCTAACCTTACAGCGTTTGTTTTGCTCGGATGTGGTGGGTATCGCGCCTTGCGCTCGCCCACCCTACGCCGCCCTTTGCGCCCCGGGCCGTCGATAGTGGCGTAGGGTGGGCGAGCGCATCGCGCGATACCCACCACGCACAGCCCTACAGCTTGCCGTAGGAGTGCAGCCCCGACAGGAACATATTTACGCCGAGGAAGGCAAACGTCGTCACGACCAGGCCGATCAGGGCCCACCAGGCGGCGACGCGCCCGCGCAGGCCGGACATCAAGCGCATGTGCAGCCAGGCCGCGTAGTTGAGCCAGACGATCAACGCCCAGGTCTCTTTCGGGTCCCAGGACCAGTAGCCGCCCCAGGCTTCGGCGGCCCACAAGGCGCCCAGGATGGTGGCGACGGTGAAGAAGGCAAAACCGACCGAGATGGCCTTGTACATGACGTCGTCGAGCACTTCGAGAGACGGCAGGCGGTCAACCAGGTAGCCGTGCGACTTGAGCAGGTAGCTTGATGCCACCATGGCCGACAGCGAGAAGGTGCCGTAGCCGATGAAGTTGGCCGGCACATGGATCTTCATCCACCAGCTTTGCAGGGCCGGCACCAGGGGCTGGATGTCGGCCGCGTCGCGCGTGACGGTGTACCAGAGCAGGAAGCCAATCGCTGCGGTGATGACCAGCAGCACGAAAGGGCCCAGCTGGCGCGTGGCGTAGCGTTTCTCGTAGTACAGGTAAAACATGGCCGTGATCATCGAGAACAGGATGAACACTTCATACAGGTTGGACACGGGAATGTGGCCCACGTCGGTGCCGATCAGGTAGGACTCGAACCAGCGCACCATCATGCCCGTCAGGCCGAGCACGACGGCGGACCAGCACAGCTTGGAGCCGACAGCGCCGCCAAATTCGGAGCGCGCGGCCAGGCCGATCCAGTAGAACACGGTGGAGAAGACGAACAGCGCGCTCATCCACAGAATGGCCGACTGCGATGACAGCATGTATTTGAGGAAGAACTTGGTATTCGCATTGGCCAGGCTACCTGCATACAGCGAGATCGACCACAGGGCCAGCAGCGCCACCAGGGGCATGAGCCAGCGCACCGGCTTCCAGTGCCAGCCGAGGGCGGCAAAGGTGGGGGCGGCGAGCAGCAGGATGCCCTTCTCGTAGCCGTCCATGTAAGTCCCGTAGCGCGACAGGGCGAACAGGCTGGCGCCGAGCAACACGGCGGCAAACAGCCAGTCGGCCAGCGACAGGCGCTTGAAGTAGCCCGGTTCCTGCGAATAGGTTTGAGTCAGTTCCATCGTTTCTCCTCGTCTGAAGTTTAGGCCGTTTGTGGCAGCTTGGCCTTCAGTTCATTAAATTCGTGCTCGAAGTCGAGCGTCTTGCGCTGGGTGCTCATGGCCATGAGCGCATGGGTGCCGCCTTCGCCGTCGTCGCGCAGCCAGACCCACAGGCGCCGTTCGCGGATGTAGAACATGGCAAACACGCCCAGCACCAGGCACAGGCAGCCAAAATACACCACTTTCTTGCCCGGCGAGCGCGTCACCTGCAAGACCGAGGCTTTCACTTCGGTAAATTCGTCGAGCTGCAGGTAGACCGGCGCGCCGTAGAAGAAGCTGTCGGACAGGGCATTGGTGGCCAGTTGCAGGAAGCGGCCGTGCTTTTCGTCCGGCTCGACGGCAGGCAAGCCATCTTTTTCGCGCGCCACATTCCACATTTCCCACAGCGTACCGTTGAGGATCTTCATGAAGATATTCGCGGCCTTTTCCTGCTCTTCCTTGGGAATCTTTTCGAGGAAGCGCGACACGGCCACGTAGCCGCCCTCGTTTTCGTTGCCGGCAAAGATGGACAGCGTGCGGGCGGCCGAATCGGTGAGCTGCTTGAGCATGGCGGGCGAACTATTGGTGCCCGGCATGGCGCGCAGGGCGTAGCGGCCGGCGGCGGCCACGCGCATGGCAGGGTCGTTCAGGGCGGCGCGCAGGCGCATCCAGTCCTTGACGGTGTAGGCGTCGTCGGCGGGGATGCGCAGGTAGCTGAATTGGTCGGCCGGCGAAGCTCGCATTCCTGCCAAGAATACTGTGGCGCCATCAATATTCACCGGCTGCATATAGTTGTTGAATTCACGCGCCTGGCCGGTCTTGTCGCGCAGCTTGTACTGCACGCTCGGACCGACGTTTTTCAGGTCCTTGTTGTTGGCGTTCTTGGCGGCCGAGCCGGTGTGCTTGTCCAGGCTCTGGGCGAATTCCTCGTTCAGGGACTTGCCCTTGGTGACGGCGCGCGCGTCCTGGGTGGCCGTGTTTTCCACGTTGAAGGGGCGGAAGCCCGACCATTCGACCGTGTAGTCCTCGGCGCCGCGTTTGAGGGGCGTGCTGCCGTTGACGTCGCCGCCGATGGCGAAGCCGCGCGTGTCGGCGCCCGTCATCGGGTAGCCGGTCAGCTTGAGCCTGGTGCCGCCGTCTTCGAAGCTCGACTGGTAGACCGCCACGCCCTTGTAGATCAGTGGTTCATTGACCTTGATGGTGGCCGGGAAGACCTTGCCGGTCTCGTGGTCCTTGATCTCGACTTCGCTGGCGAACAGCTTGGGCATGCCGGTCGAGTAGAAATCGATATTGAATTTTTTCAGGAAGATCGTGAACGGCAATTCCTGGACCAGCACGCCGGTCGCCTGCGGGATGATGGCGACACGGCTGGCCTGGCCTTCCGGGATCATGGTGTTGCCGCGGAAGGTGGGGTTGCCCAGGCCAAGGCGGTGCTGGGCCGGGATGTCGTCGATCAGGCCGCCGCCGGCAAACGGCGTCTTGCCCATGAACCAGGTCTGGAAGCGGATCGGCATGTCCGAGTCGAGCAGGCCGCCGATGCAGATGATCACGATGGCGCTGTGCGCGAAGATGTAGCCGAACTTGTTGGCCGCGCCCTTCTTGGCCGCGACCAGGGTGCCGTTTTCCTTGTCGACGATTTTGGTGGCATAGCCGGCATGGGCCAGGCGCTGCGCCGTCTGGGCGGCCAGCGCGGGGCGCGCCAGCGGCGCCGTCCATTCGCTCTTGTGGTGGAAGTTGCGCAGCGAAATTTCGCGCACATTCTGGCGCCAGCTGCGCATGTCCTTGAGCATCTTGGGCGTATTGCGGATGATGCACAGCGAGGTCGACAGCACCAGGAAGCCCATGATGGTCATGAACCACCAGGCCGAGTAGACGGCGTACAGGCCCAGCTTCTTGAACACCTCGAACCAGAACGGCCCGAACTGGTTGACGTAGTTCGGCATCGGTTCGTTTTGCGGCATCACGGTGCCGACCATCGAGGCGATGGCGATGATGGTGAGCATGCTGATGGCAAAGCGCATCGACGACACCAGCTCGACGGCCGTGGCCAGGCCGCGGCGCTGGGTGTGCAGTTCAATTCCCGAGGTATTCATGCTTTCCTTACAACGAAAAAGGGCAGCCCGCTTGCGCTGCCGCCCTTTTCAATCCGCCCGCAGGGTGCGGGCCGAATGGTGCTTACTTCAAGCCGGCGATGTAGTCTGCCACGGCCTTCATTTCTTCGTCGGACATGCGCTTGGCGATGGCCGACATCTGCAGGTTCTTGCGCGCTTCGGACTTGAAGGCCGCCAGCTGGGCGACGGTGTAGTCCTGGTGCTGGCCGCCCACGCGTGGGAACTGCACCGGGATGCCGGCGCCGGCAGCGCCGTGGCAGCTGGCGCAGGCTGGTACGCCGCGCTCGGCGATGCCGCCGCGGTAGATCTTCTTGCCCAGGTCCAGGGTGTCCTTGTTCTTGGCCGCGCCCGGCTTTTGTACCTGGTTCGACAGGTATTCGCCGATATTGCGCTTTTCGTCTTCGGTCAGCATCTTGGCGTAGGTCGTCATGATGGGCTGGGTGCGGGTGGCGCCCATGAAGTCGTTGAGCTGCTTGACGATGTAGCCGGCATGCTGGCCTGCGAGCTTCGGATTGGCCGAGATGGTCGAATTGCCGGCCGCGCCGTGGCAGGACACGCACGCTGGCAGGCTGCGGGCAGCGTCGCCATCGGTAAACAGGGTCGCGCCCTTGGCCGCATCGGCCTTGGCTGGCGCAGCGGCGCCGTGGGCTGCTTCAGAGGCCTGCGCCAGGCCGGTCAGGGCGAGGGTGGCGGCCAACAAGGATTTCACAAAAAACGCACGATTCATTCAAACACCCTGAGACAAGTCAATAATTAGTATGAGGAGTTGTGGCACAGCTTTTGCGTTGCAACAATTCGTAACCCCTTATTGTACAATAGCTTTCTCGGCTTATCGCCCCCTTTTCTTGCATTTTCTGCCCATTCCATGTCCAAACTCTGGCAAGCCCGCTTCTTTACGACCGTCAATCAACTGCGCGATTTGCCCAATACGCAGGTGCCGGAAATCGCCTTTGCCGGGCGCTCGAATGCCGGAAAATCGTCCGCCATCAACATTTTGACGAACCAGAAGGGCCTCGCTTTCGCCTCCAAGACGCCGGGGCGCACCCAGCACATCAACTATTTCTCGATCGGCGGCGCGCACATCGCCCAGCACCGCAAGGACCCGACCATCGTCGAGGAGATCGAAGCGCTGCTGGTCGACTTGCCCGGCTACGGCTATGCGGAAGTGTCGGGCACGGCCAAGCTGCACTGGCAAAAGCTGCTGGGCGACTACGTGCAGCGGCGCGACCAGCTCGCCGCCCTGGTCTTGATCATGGATTCGCGCCGCCCGTTCACCGAGCTCGACATCCAGATGCTCGAATGGTTCGCGCCCACGGGCAAGCCGATCCACTGCATCCTGACCAAGGTCGACAAGCTCAACCGCAACGAAGCGACCAATGCGCTGCGCCAGGCCCGGCAGGTGCTCGACAGCTATGTCGACGAAGACGGCGAAGGCTTCCCCTTCACGGTGCAGCTGTTCTCCTCGCTCAAGCGGGTCGGCATTGACGAAGCGAACGACAAGATTATTGAACTGCTGGGCCTGACCGACGAGGAAGCGCCCGCCCCAACCGCACAGGAGTAAAGCTGCAATGTCCAACACGCCCATCCAGTATCCCGCCGTGCGCATGCGCCGCATGCGCCGCGACCCGTTCTCGCGCGCCCTGATGCGCGAAAACACGATTACAGCGGACGACCTGATCTACCCGGTATTCATCCTCGACGGCACGAACCAGCGCCAGCAAGTGGCCTCGATGCCCGGCGTCGAGCGCCTGTCGGTCGATTTGCTGATGGAAGTGGCGGGCGATTGCGTGGCCCTGGGCATTCCCGTGCTGGCCCTGTTCCCCGTGATTGACGCGCGCCTGAAGACGCCCGACGGCATCGAAGCGGCCAACCCGGAAGGCCTGGTGCCGCGCGCGGTGCGGGCACTGAAAGAAGCCTATCCCGAGCTGGGCATCCTGACCGATATCGCGCTCGACCCCTACACGAGCCACGGCCAGGACGGCCTGATCAACGAGTCCGGCTATGTGATGAATGACGAGACGATCGCCATGCTGGTGCGCCAGGCCCTGGCGCATGCCAAGGCCGGCGCCGACGTGGTGGCGCCCTCGGACATGATGGACGGGCGCATTGGCGCCATCCGCAATGCGCTCGAACAAGCGGGCCACATCCACACGCGCATCATGGCCTATTCGGCCAAGTATGCCTCGGCCTTCTACGGCCCGTTCCGCGACGCGGTCGGTTCCGGCGCCAGCCTGGGCAAGAGCGACAAGAAAAATTACCAGATGGATCCGGCCAATAGCGATGAAGCGCTGCGCGAAGTGGCGCTCGACATTGCCGAAGGTGCCGACATGGTGATGGTCAAGCCGGGCATGCCCTACCTGGACGTGGTGCGCCGCGTGAAGGACGAATTCAAGGTGCCGACGTTTGCCTACCAGGTCAGCGGCGAGTACGCGATGCTGAAAGCGGCCGCGCAAAATGGCTGGCTCGACCACGACAAGGTGATGATGGAATCGATGATGGCCTTCAAGCGCGCCGGCGCCGACGGCGTGCTGACCTACTTCGCCCGCGACATCGCCCGCCTGCTCAAATAGTCCCGGGGTCAAACCCGGCAACTGGACAAATCGGGGACAGACCCTAAGCGCAGCGCTTA
>JAZJYP010000275.1:0-37662 GCA_040390345.1 Pseudomonadota bacterium
TGACCGGCGCGCCCTGGAACAGGCGGAACTTGTATTTGCCCGACAGCTTGCCGAAGGCGATCACGGAACCGGAGAAGGTCACCGCGCCGACAAAGGTGCCGATGAACAGTTCGAGGCGGTTGCCGAATGGCAGCGGCGTGCCGTGCGTGGCGATGTTGAAGGCCCACGGCTCGGACACGGCGGCCACCGCAATGCAGACAGCGGCCAGGCCGATCAGCGAGTGCATCGCCGCGACCAGCTCCGGCATCTTGGTCATTTCAACCTTCTTGGCCAGCATGGCGCCAATGCCGCCACCGACCACCACGCCCAGCGTGACCAGGCCAAAGCCCATGCCGCCATTGGCCGCTTCGGCCTTGAGCTTGGCGATCAGTGCGATCGTCGTCACGGCGGCAATGGCCATGCCGATCATGCCGAAGGCGTTACCCTGGCGCGCATTGGCCGGGGATGACAGGCCCTTGAGCGCCTGGATGAAGCACACCGACGCAATCAGGTACATCAGCGTCACCAGGTTCATCGAGATGAAGTTCATGCGTGCTCCCCTGCCTTGGCCTTCGGTTCTTTTTTCTTGAACATCTCCAGCATGCGCTGGGTGACGAGGAAGCCGCCGAACACGTTCACCGCCGCCAGGGCGACGGCGACCGTACCGGCCACCTGGCCCACCATGCCTTCGGTCAGGCCGGCGGCAAGCATGGCGCCGACGATGATGATGGCCGAAATCGCATTGGTGACGGCCATCAGCGGCGTATGCAGCGCCGGGGTGACGGTCCAGACCACGTGGTAGCCGACATAAATCGCCAGCACGAAGATAATGAGATTGATGATGGTGTGACTGACTTCCATGCTTCCTCCGTCGTTACGTTATTTTTTCATTCCCGTGATGCGGTTTTGATCGTCCACGAACACAATCTTGGGCACGTATTCCCTGGCCTGGCTCTCGGTCATCGGCGCATAGGTGCAGATGATCAGCAGGTCGCCCAGGTGGGCGCGGCGCGCGGCGGCGCCATTGAGCGAAATCTCGCCCGAACCACGCACACCAGGAATGGCATAGGTAGCAAAACGCTCGCCGTTATTCACGTTATACAGCTCGATCTTTTCGCCTACCCAGATATCGGCCGCTTCCAGCAGGTCCACGTCGATGCCGCAGGAACCTTCATAGTTCAGGTCGGCCTGGGTCACCGTGACGCGGTGCAGTTTGGAGCGCAGCATTACTCGTTGCATGGACATCTTTACTTCTTCCTAAGTGTTGAAAATTCTATTTGCGCAGCACCTGGCCGCCGTGGCAGACCAGGGTCGGCTTGAGGATCTCGTCTTCGACGTCGATCACCAGCTGTTCATCCTTGTCGATGATCAGCTTGAGGAAGTCGAGCACGTTGCGTGCATATAGGGCCGAGGCGTCCGCCGCCACCAGGGTGGCCAGGTCCGGCTCGCCGACGATATGCACGCCATGCTTGATGACCGTCTTGCCCAGTTCGGACAGCGGGCAGTTGCCGCCCTGCGAGACGGCCAGGTCGACGATGACGGAACCGGGCTTCATGGCCTTGACCGTCTCTTCGGAGATCAGCACCGGCGCGGCGCGGCCGGGAATCAGGGCCGTGGTGATGATGATGTCGGCCAGCTTGGCGCGTTCGTGCACCAGTTCGGCCTGGCGGCGCATCCAGTCGGCCGGCATGGCGCGCGCATAGCCGCCCACACCCTTGGCGATTTCCTTCTCTTCGTCGGTCAGGAATGGCACGTCGATGAATTTGGCGCCAAGCGACTCGACCTGTTCTTTCACCGGCGGGCGCACGTCGGACGCTTCGATCACGGCGCCCAGGCGCTTGGCCGTCGCGATGGCCTGCAAGCCGGCCACGCCCACGCCCATGATCAGCACGCGCGCCGCTTTCACGGTGCCCGCGGCCGTCATCAGCATCGGCATGAAGCGCTGGTAGGTGTTGGCACCGACCATCACCGCCTTGTAGCCGGCGATATTGGCCTGGGACGAGAGCACGTCCATCGACTGGGCACGCGTGATGCGCGGCACCGCTTCGAGGGCAAAGGCGGACAGCCCGGAGGCGGCCATCGCGGCGATGTTCTCATTGTCGAAGGGATTGAGCATGCCGATGACGACGCCGCCCTGCTTCATCAGCGCGCGTTCGTCGGCATTGGGGGCACGGACCTTGAGCACGACGTCGCAGCCAAAGGCATCCGCGGCGCTGCCGATGGTCGCTCCCGCGGCCACATAGGCATCGTCGATCACGGAAGCCATGGTGCCGGCCCCGGACTGCACCACTACCTGGTGCTTGGCCGCCAGCTTCTTGACTGTCTCGGGGGTAGCTGCAACACGGGTCTCGCCCGACCGCGTTTCGGCCGGTATGCCTATTCTCATGAACGCCTCCGTAAATTGATAAACCGTCCAGAATCTTACACGGAAACCACAAAAACGAACCATCGTTCGTTTTTTTAGAGCAAATGCTCGGATTTCGAACCGGTTGTATGGACAAGTGAGGGCCAGGCGGCATTACGGTAGAATGTCGGCTCTTAATGAGGAAGCGCATGCCACACACCTGGAAACCCTCCGTCACCGTCGCGGCCATCATCGAACGCGATGGCCGCTTCCTGCTGATCGAAGAAGAGACCAGCGACGGCGTGCGCCTGAACCAGCCGGCCGGCCACCTGGACCCGCACGAATCGCTCGAACAGGCGGTGGTGCGCGAGGTCATGGAGGAGACGGCGCACGATTTCACGCCCGAAGCCCTGGTGGGGATGTATATGTCCACCTACCGCTCCAAGCGGCGCCTGGAGGACGTGACTTACCTGCGTTTTGCCTTCTGCGGCACAGCCGGGGCGCATTACGACCGTCCGCTGGACGAGGGAATCTTGCGCACACTGTGGCTTACGCGCGACGAAATCGCCGCCTGCCAGGAGCAGCACCGCAGCCCATTGCTGTTGCAATGCGTGGACGACTACCTGGCCGGCAAGCGCGCGCCGCTGGACCTGCTGCACACGCACGCCTCGGTATTTGATGCGAAAGCCAACAAAACATGAGCAAGAAAAAAGTCGTTATCGGCATGTCGGGCGGGGTGGACTCCTCGGTCGCGGCGTGGATGCTGAAGGAACAGGGCTACGAGGTGGTCGGCCTGTTCATGAAAAACTGGGAAGACGACGACGATTCGGAATTCTGCTCCTCGCGCCAGGACTGGATCGACGCCGCCTCGGTGGCCGATGTCGTCGGCGTGGACATCGAAGCGGTCAATTTCGCCGCCGAATACAAGGACCGCGTCTTCGCCGAATTCCTGCGCGAGTACCAGGCCGGCCGCACGCCCAACCCGGACGTGCTGTGCAACGCCGAGATCAAGTTCAAGGCCTTCCTCGACCATGCCATGCACCTGGGCGCAGACCTGATCGCCACCGGCCACTACGCGCGGGTGCGCGAGAACGCCGGCCAGTTCGAGCTGATGAAGGCCATCGACGCGACCAAGGACCAGAGCTACTTCCTGCACCGCCTTAACCAGGCGCAGTTGTCCAAGACCCTGTTCCCGCTCGGTGAAATCCCGAAGACGGAAGTGCGCAAGATCGCCGAAAAGCTGGCCCTGCCCAACGCCGCCAAGAAGGATTCGACCGGCATCTGCTTCATCGGCGAGCGCCCGTTCCGCGATTTTTTGAACCGCTACCTGTCCTACAAGCCGGGCCCGATGAAGACCGACGACGGCACCGTCGTCGGCGAGCACGTGGGCCTGTCCTTCTACACCCTGGGCCAGCGCAAGGGCATCGGTGTGGGCGGCCTGAAGGCCTACAAGAAGGAAGATGGGTCGAGCGATCCGTGGTTCGTCGCGCGCAAGGACATCGAGAACAATACCCTGTATATCGTGCAGGGCCACGACCACCCGTGGTTGCTCTCGCCGGGCCTCACGGCCGACCAGGCCAGCTGGATCGCGGGCGTGCCGCCCGAAGCGCGCGCCATGGCGGCCAAGACGCGCTACCGCCAGGCCGATGTGGCCTGCGCCATCGCGCCGTCGGGCATGAGCGAGTTTGCCTTGAACTTTACCGATCCGCAGTGGGCGGTCACGCCTGGCCAGTCGGCCGTGCTGTACGACGGCGACGTGTGCCTTGGCGGCGGCATCATCGCCGGTTCGACTTCGGTTTGACTGGTGGGTGACGCGCTACGCGCTGACCCACCCTACCCTTTTTCACGGGACCGTGGCAGTGGCGTAGGGTGGGCGAGCGCAACGCGCGATACGCACCAGATCAGCCGCCCTGCTGGAGCTTCTTCACCATCGCGATGACGGTATTGCGGATGGTATTGAGCACCGCATCGGCCTTGAACGGTTTGACGATAAACCCCTGCACACCGCGCGCCTGGCCCTGCTGAAGGATGCTCGCATCGATCGCGCCCGAGACCATGAACACCAGCGTCTTGGGCATATTCGCGCGGATATGCTCAACGACGTTGTTTCCGTCCTCAACCTGGTCAAGCGCCACGCAGAAGATATGCGGATGGTGTTTCTGCACCAGCGCCAGGCCCTGCGCGCTCGTGTGCGTGGTCCCGACGACGTCATAGCCGCCTTCGATCAGCACGGTATTGAGCAAGCCGCGCGAGATCGCATTCGAATCGACGATTACCGCCTTTAACATCGCTATTCCTTTAGTTCCAGCATTTTCCATGTGACGCCGAGGGTCACATCGGTCTTCAATTCCACCAGCTGCCGCGAAAGATACAGCATCTGGCGCTCGGCGCGTAGCCTTTCGCCGATCGGCGTCTTGAGGATCCCGGCGCCGGCCATCACGGCATCGAGGTCGCCATAGGCATTGAGAAGCTTGGCCGCCGTCTTCATGCCGACCTTGGACACGCCCGGCACGCCGTCGGTCACGTCGCCCATCAGCGCCAGCAAGTCCACCAGGCGTTCGGGCCCGACACCGAACTTGTTGCGCACCCAGGCGTCGTCGTGCCACTCGCCCTTGAAATGGTCCCACACCAGCGCGCCGTGGGCAATGAGGCCGTGCAAATCCTTGTCAGTCGTGGCAATGATCGCATCACCGCGTCCTTCCGACAACCAGCGCAGCACGCCGGTACCGATGACGTCGTCCGCTTCCACTTCAGCAATCATCACCACCTGCATGCCCATCTCGTTCAGGCGTACATGGAACGCCGGCAGCGCGTCGCGCAAAAACGGGGGCATCGGCGCGCGCTGTTCGCGGTAACGCGGATACAGCGCGTGGCGCCAGGTGGGGCCGCCGAAGTCGAAGGCGGCCAGCACGTGGGACGGTTCGTGCGCCCCGAGCAGCTTGCGGAACGACGAGAGGGCATGGCGCAAGGCCGTCGTGGCCTTCTCTTCCGAGTCCGGCTCGGGGCTGGCTTCGTACACGCGCCTCACGATATTGAGGCCGTCGATGGCAAGCAGCTTGGCCATGGCCTTTATTTGATCAACCCGTATTCGCCGCCGCGCTCGAGCGCGCGCTTGTAGGCGGAACGCGCGTGGATGCGCTTGAGGAAGTTGTCCAGGTGGGGATACTTCTCGTCGAGCCCGCCGCGCGCGGCCGCCGCTTCCAGCACGAAGCTGACCTGGATGTCGGCTGCCGAAAAGTCCTTCCCGGCGAACCAGGTGGTCTTGCCGATCGAACCTTCGAGGAAAGCCAGGTGGCTGGCAATCTGCGGGTAGATATAGGTCTTCTTGACCTTTTGCGAAATGGCCCTGGCGATCGGCTTGGCGAAGAAGGGCATGGGGCTCGATTCCACCTTGTCGAACACGAGCTTGAGCAGCAGCGGCAGCATGGCCGAGCCTTCCGCGTAATGCAGGAAGTAGGTGTATTTGAGTTTTTGCGGCGTGCCCGCTTCCGGCACCAGGCGCCCGTTGCCGTATTTGCCGACCAGGTATTCGATGATCGCGCCCGATTCGGCCACCGTGTCGCCATCGTCCGTGATGACGGGCGACTTGCCCAGCGGGTGCACGGCCAGCAGTTCCGGTGGCGCCAGCATGGTCTTGGCGTCGCGCTGGTACTTCTTGATCTCGTAGTCGAGGCCGAGTTCTTCGAGCAGCCACAGGATGCGCTGCGAGCGCGAGTTATTCAGGTGATGGACGACGATCATGTAAGGTTTCCTCCGGTTGGCGCGACACTAGCTTAGCATTGTAAACCGCAGTACACTCAAGCGCGTCCACCATGGAGTGACCATGCATCCTTTCCCCTTCCGCTACCTGGCGTTCATGATCGTGTCCTGCGTGTTCGTGCTCGCGCTGCTGATCGCATCGCTGCTCGGGCAAGGCTGGTGGCTGGTGCTGCTGGCGGGCGCGCTGACCGCCGTCGGCATCGCGGACCTGCGCCAGTCCAAGCGCGCGCTGCGGCGCAACTACCCGATCCTGGCGCACTTCCGCTTCTTCTTCGAGACCATCCGCCCCGAGATCCGCCAGTACTTCCTCGAAGACGACACCGATGCCAAACCGTTCTCGCGCAACCAGCGCAGCCTGGTGTACCAGCGCGCCAAGGTGCAGAACGAAAAGCGCCCGTTCGGCACGCAGCTCGATGTGTACCAGGAAGGCTATGAATGGATCAACCATTCGATGGCACCGGAGGAAGTGCAGGACCACGACTTCCGCATCGAAATCGGCAACCACCCGGACTGCCCGCGCGCCAAGCCCTATATGGCCAGCGTCTTCAATATTTCGGCCATGAGTTTCGGCTCGCTGTCGGCCAATGCCATCCTGGCGCTGAACGGCGGCGCCAAGCTGGGCGGCTTCATGCACGACACCGGTGAAGGCAGCATCTCTGCCTATCATCGCCAGAACGGCGGCGACCTGGTGTGGGAAATCGGCTCCGGCTATTTCGGCTGCCGCAACGATGACGGCTCCTTCTCGGAAGCGAACTTCGTCACCAATGCCAGCTCGCCGCAAGTGAAGATGATCGAGCTGAAGATGTCGCAGGGCGCCAAGCCGGGCCACGGCGGCGTGCTGCCCGGCGCCAAGGTGACTATCGAGATCGCCACGGCGCGCGGCGTGACGCCCGGCGTCGATTGCATCTCGCCGGCCATGCATTCGGCCTTTTCCACGCCGCTCGAGATGATCCACTTCATCGACAAACTGCGTACGCTCTCGGGCGGCAAGCCGACCGGTTTCAAGCTCGCCATCGGCCACCCCTGGGAATTCTTCGGCATCGTCAAGGCCATGCTGGCGACCGGCATCACACCCGATTTCATCGTCGTCGATGGCGGCGAAGGCGGCACCGGTGCCGCGCCGGTGGAGTTCTCCGATCACGTCGGCACGCCCTTGCAGGAAGCACTGCTGCTGGTGCATAACACCCTCGTTGGCGCCAAGCTGCGCGACAAGGTCAAAATCGGCGCGTCGGGCAAGATCATCACCGCCTTCGATATCGCCCGTACCATCGCCCTTGGCGCCGACTGGTGCAACAGCGCGCGCGGCTTCATGTTCGCCCTTGGCTGCGTGCAGTCGCAAAGCTGCCATACCGACCACTGCCCAACCGGCGTGGCCACGCAAGACCCGCTGCGCCAGAGGGCACTCGACGTGCCCGACAAGACCAGCCGCGTCGCCAACTTCCACACCAATACGATGAAGGCTTTGTCGCACCTGATCGCGGCGGCCGGCCTGGTGCATCCGTCACAGCTCAAGCCCCACCACCTCGTGCGGCGCGTCTCGCACAACCAGGTCAAGCTGGCCTCGGCGCTGCTGCCCTACCTCGATCCGGGCGAGCTGCTCGACCCTGCCCAGGCCGAACGCCTGCCGCCCGTCTTCGCCCTGTACTGGCCGATCGCCCAGGCCGAGTCCTTCCATCCACTGTCCTAGTAATCGTGCGGCGATTGCGCGCCTTGCCCCGCTTCGGTAGTATGCAAGCGCGCTTCGCCTCATCAATCAGGAGAGTTCATGTCCCGCCGTACCCCCTTGTCCCTGCTGCCCTTGCTGCCCTTGCTGCTCGCCGCCCTGCCCGCCTTCGCCGATACGCCGCCCATGCTGGCCGATGTCCCCGCCAAGTTCGAGGCGGCCCTGCCGAACGCTGACCACACCAAGCAGGTCGTGATGATCCCGATGCGCGACGGCGTCAAGCTGTACACCGTTATCGTCACACCGAAGGACGCCGTCAACGCGCCGATCATGCTGACCCGCACGCCGTACAATGCGGCCAAGCGCGCCAGCCGCAACGCCAGCCCGCACCGCGTGGCGATCCTGCCCGAGGGCGACGACAACTTCGTCACCCAGGGTTATATCCGCGTGTTCCAGGACGTGCGCGGTAAATACGGTTCCGAAGGCGACTACGTGATGACGCGCCCGATCCGCGGCCCGCTCAATGCCAGCAAAGTCGACCACGTCACCGACGCCTACGACACCATCGACTGGCTGGTCAAGAACGTCAAACAGAGCAACGGCAAAGTGGGCATGGTGGGTTCCTCGTATGAAGGCTTCACGGTGCTGATGGCGCTGGCCGAGCCGCACCCGGCCCTCAAGGCGGCTGTTCCAATGAGCCCGATGGTCGACGGCTGGCGCGGCGACGACTGGTTCCACAACGGTGCATTCCGCGCCATCAACCTTGGCTATGTGGCCAGCCAGACCAGCGCGCGCGGCGCCGGCACGGAAGTGGCAACGGGCGCCTTCGACGACTATGACGCCTTCCTGCGCGCCGGTTCGGCAGGCGCCTTCGCGACCAATTACGGGCTGGACGAACTGCCCTTCACGCGCAAGATGATCGAGCACGCGGCCTACGACCAGTACTGGCAGGAGCAAGCGCTCGACCGCATCCTCGCCAGCCGCCCACTCAAGGTGCCGACCATGACAGTAGTGGGCCGCTGGGACCAGGAAGACATCTACGGCGCCTACGCCAGCTACGCCGCGGTGGAGCCGAAAGACACGCACAACAACATGAACTTCCTCGTCGTTGGCCCTTGGCGCCACAGCGGCGTCAATTACAACGGTTCGCACCTGGGCCCGATCCACTTCACCGGCGACACCGCGGCGCAGTTCCGCCACGATGTGATGCAGCCTTTCTTCGACCAGTACCTGAAGGATGGTGCGCCCAAGGCCGATACGCCGCCGGTGCTGTCCTACCAGACCGGCACCAACAAATGGACGCGCCTGAACCAGTGGCCGCTGGTGAAAGCGGCCACGCCGATCTACTTCAAGGCCGGCATGGGCCTGGGTTTCGACAAGGCCCAGGCCGAAACGGGCTACGACGAATATGTGTCCGACCCGGCCAAGCCGGTGCCATTCGTTGCGCGCCCGGTACGCATGAACGAAAGCGATGTCTGGCGTCCGTGGCTGGTGGCCGACCAGCGCGGCTATTCCGACCGCACCGACGTGCTGAGCTATGCGACGGCGCCTTTGAGCAAACCCCTGCAGATCTCGGGCCAGGCCATGGTGAACCTGTTCGCCTCGACCAGCGGCACCGATGCCGACTGGGTCGTCAAGCTGATCGATGTGTACCCGGACGAGATGCCGAACCAGCCGGAACTTGGTGGCTACCAGCTTGGCATTGCGATGGACATCTTCCGTGGCCGCTATCGCAGCAGCTTCGAACATGCCGCGCCGATCGCCGCCGGCAAAGTGGAGAACTACCGCTTCGCGCTACCCAATGCGGACCATGTGTTCCTGCCCGGCCACCGCGTGATGGTACAGATCCAGTCCAGCTGGTTCCCGCTGTATGACCGCAATCCGCAAAGCTTCGTGCCGAATATCTTCCTGGCCAAGCCGGCCGACTACATCAAGGCGACACAGCGCGTCTACCATGCCGCGGGCATGGAAAGCGCGATTGAACTGCCGGTGGTGAATTAAGGGCGCTGGTGGAGCTTGATCACGCGGTGGCCCGTGGGGGCCGCCGGTTCAGGCGTTGCGCAGGATTTGCAGCTGGCGCAGCCACTGCCGCAGCTCGCTTCCGTGTGCAGCCACTTGGCCGCCTTCGCCTGGTCGACGCCGCGGCGCGCCAGCGCATAGACGATTTGCTCGCGCCAGGCGGCGGGCAAGTATTTGCTCAGCGCGTGCAGCAGCGCCAGCACGACAATCAGGGCCACGACCAGGTTCTGGACCATCTCAGCTCCCCAGCATGGACAGCGCCACGCGGTAGGTGATGAAGGAAGCCGTATAGGCCAGCGCGAACATATACCCGGCCATCATCAGCGGATAACGGATCGAATTCGTTTCGCGCTTGACCACCGACAGCGTGGACATGCACTGCGGCGCAAACACATACCAGGCCAGCAGCGACAAGGCCGTTGGCAGCGACCACGACTGGGCAATCAGCGGCGTGAGCGAGGTGGCCAGCTCCTGGCCCGTCTGCGACAGCGCGTACACGGTACCGAGTGCACCGACGGCCACTTCACGCGCCGCCAGGCCCGGCACCAGGGCAATGCAGATCTGCCAGCCAAAACCGATCGGCGCGAAAATCACGGCCAGGCCGCGGCCCAGCATGCCGGCCATGCTGTAGTAGATCGGCGGATGCGTGGCGCCTTCGGGCGCGCCGGGGAAGCTGGAAAGGAACCACAGCAGCACCATCAAGGTCAGGATGATGGTGCCGACGCGCGAGAGGAAGATCTTGCAGCGCTCCCACAGGCCCAGGGCCAGGTTATTCAGGTGCGGCCAGTGGTAGCTGGGCAGTTCGAGCATCAGCGGCTGCTGGCCGTTGGCGCCCATCGAGCGCTTGAACACCCAGGCCACGCCCATGGCGCTGGCGATGCCGGCGAAGTAGAGCGTGAACAGCACCAGGCCCTGCAGGCTGACCACGCCCCACACCTGGCGTTCTGGAATGAAGGCGGCGATGATCAGCGCGTACACGGGCAGGCGCGCGGAGCAGGTCATCAACGGCGCGATCATGATCGTCACCAGGCGGTCGCGCGGATTCTGGATCGTGCGCGCGGCCATGATGCCGGGGATGGCGCAGGCGAAACTGGACAGCAGCGGAATGAAGGCGCGCCCCGACAGGCCCACGCCGCCCATCAGGCGGTCGAGCAGGAAGGCCGCGCGCGGCAGGTAGCCGCAGTCTTCCAGCACCAGGATGAAGAAGAACAAAATCAAGATCTGCGGCAGGAACACCAGCACGCTGCCCGCGCCGCCGAGGATGCCTTCAACGAGCAGGCTGCGCAGCAAACCATCGCCCATATGCGCGGTCAGCCACTGGCCGGCGCCATCGACACCTGCCTTGATCATGTCCATCGGCACGTTGGCCCAGCTGAACACGGCCTGGAACACGAGGAACATCAGCACGGCCAGGATGATGGGCCCGAGCACCGGATGGAGCACCACATGGTCGATCTGTTCGGACAGGTTGCCCGTGTCGTTGGCGTGGCTGGTGCAGGCGTCGAGGATGCGGCGCACCTCGCGCTGGGTCGCTTCGACCGTTACCGCGTCGATGGCCGAGAGCGGATTGGCGCGCGCGACGACGCCATGCGGCATCGCGTCGAGCGCTTCGAGCAGGGCTTTCTCGCCACCGCTTTGCACCGCCACCGTTTCAACGACCGGCATCTTCAGTTCGGCGGCCAGCTTGGCGGTATCGATATGGATGCCGCGTTTCTTGGCCACGTCCACCATATTCAGCGCCAGGATCATCGGCAGGCCGAGGCGGGCGATTTCCAGCACCAGGCGCAGGTTCAGGCGCAAGTTGGTGGCGTTGACGACGCAGACGATGGCGTCGGGCGCCGCTTCGCCGTGGCGCAGTCCGGCCACCACGTCGCGCGTGATCGCTTCATCGGGGGTGTGGGCGGAGAGGCTGTAGGCGCCGGGCAGGTCGAGCACGCGGAACTGGCGGCCCAGTGGCGAGACGAAACTGCCTTCCTTGCGCTCGATGGTCACGCCGGCGTAGTTGGCGACCTTCTGGCGCGCGCCGGTCAAGCGGTTGAACAGGGCTGTCTTGCCGCAGTTGGGATTGCCCAGCAGGGCGATCAGGGGAGTGACGCCGTGGACTTGCTGTTCGACTGCACCCATGCTTTATTCCGGATGGATCGACACCAGCGCCGCCTCGAAGCGGCGCAGGGCGAAGGTCGAATTGCCGACCTTGACGGCCAGCGGCTCGCCGCCGGGCACGCCACGCTTGAGCATGCGGATGCGTTCGCCCGGCACGAAGCCCAGTTCCATCAAGCGGCGCGCCACGTCGGCGCCATGGCCCGCATTGTCGCCGGGCGCCAAATGAATCACGGTGGCACTCTGGCCGGCAGCCAGGGTGTCGAGTGTGGTCAGGGTCGGGGCGAGGGTCATGGTGTTCTCAAAAGTCGTTGCTGCGCGTCACGAATCGTTTACGCATACTAGCATCATAAACGGTAATGCGAATTATTTCTATTTGCGATTCTATCACCCTTCCATTCCTGCAACAAAAACAGGCAGAAATTTGATCCAGATCATGCCGGGCACATGGGGACAGCAGCGAGCAGCGCAAAAATGCTTGCATTCGTTTTCGACTTCCCTCAGAATACAAATCTTAATGATAATGATTCTCATTATGGTGAAAAGGCCAAACTTGCCGCTTTCACCAAGCCAGGAAAGCTGATCATGATAGTTTGTGTCTGCAACAATATCTCCGACCGGGAAATCCGCCAGGCTGCCGAGCTGGGCCTGTCCACGATGGCCGAGCTGCGCGACGACCTCGGCGTGGCCACCTGCTGCGGCAAATGCGCCAGCTGCGCCAAGCAAGTGCTGGCCGAGCACCTGGCCACGCTCAACGCGACCGAATTGCGCCGCGCGCCCCAAGCCGCCTGAGTCCCGCCATGAGCACGCTGAGCTTCTCCACCAACCCGTATGCCGCCAGCCCTGCGCTGGCCGACACGCTGCGGGCGCGGATCAAGCCGCTTGCCTTCATCCTCGCGCTGCACCTGCTGTTCTTCTATGCCGCCTGGTCCGGCCTGCTGCACCGCGCCGTCGAAGCGGCCCTGCCGCAAGCGGTCGTCGTGACCTTCGTCGCGCCGCCCGAGCAGCACACCCCGCCGCCGCCCCCTGCCCTGCCGACCCTGGCAGCACCCGCGCCTTACACGCCACCACTGCCTGCCGTCAGCGTCGCGCCCGTCGAGGCCAGCATCACGGTCCAGACCACCGTGGCCGCCGTGGTCGAGAAAACCCCCGCCGCCGCACCGGTCAACGCAGCGCCTGCGCTGGCCGCCACCGGCCCGAAAACCATCAGCACGGGCGTGGAATACCTGCAAGCGCCGCAGCCCGTCTATCCGGCCATGTCGCGCCGCATGGGCGAACAGGGCAAGGTCGTGCTGCGCGTACTGGTCAATGAAAAAGGCCTGGCCGAACAGGCCACCGTGCAAAGTTCGTCCGGCTCCACCCGCCTCGACGAAGCGGGCCGCCAGGCCGCCCTGCGCGCCCTGTTCAAACCGCATCTCGAAGACGGCCGCGCCGTGCCCGTCTACGTCATCATTCCACTGAACTTCCAGCTGTCCTGAAATAGTCTATGATGGGCAAGGGCCACGCCGGCCCCTCACGCAACCATCGACAAGGGCACGCCATGAAGGGCGATAAAAATATCATCCGTCTGCTCAATGCGCAGCTGACCAACGAACTGAGCGCCGTCAACCAGTACTTCCTGCATGCGCGCATGTACCGCCACTGGGGCCTGTCCAAACTGGGCAAGAAGGAATACGAGGAATCGATCGGCGAGATGAAGCATGCCGACAAGCTGATCGACCGCATCCTGATGCTCGACGGCCTGCCCAACCTGCAAGCGCTGCACAAGCTGCTGGTCGGCGAAAACACCCAGGAAATGCTCGAATGCGATTTGAAGCTCGAGCAAGCCGCCCAGCTCACCGTCAAGGAAGGCATCGCCGCCTGTGAAGTGGCGGGCGATTATGTGTCGCGCGAACTGTTCCAGGCCATCCTGGCCGACACCGAAGAACACATCGACTGGCTTGAAACCCAGCTGGACCTGATCACCAAGATCGGCATCCAGAACTTCCTGCAAAGCCAGCTGGAAGAGTGAATCAGCGCCAGCGGCTTACCCAGCTGTCGTAAAAACCCAGCTCGCGCGGCACCGCGCCCGGAATGGCGCAGATCGCACCGGCGAATTCGTTGGCGCGCGCCAGCGTCTGCTCGAGCGGCCAGCCATGCAGGCGGCCGTACAGGAAGATGGCCGAATACGCGTCGCCCGCGCCGACCGTGTCGATCACATAGGGCGGCACCGGATTGTCGCGGTTGGCGATGGTCTGGCCATCGGCGCCAAAGTACACTGAGCCGCGGTGGCCCAGCGTGACGATCAGGGCTTCGAGGCCAAAGCGGTCGAGCAGTGCGGCGCAAAAGCTGTGCACTTCGTCGGCGGCCAGCTGTTCTTCCGGCTCGACCTGGAAATACCAGCGGAACAGGAACTGCAGCTCGGCCTCGTTGACCTTGACGATATCGGCCGCCTCGATCGAGGCCGTCACGACCAGTTCATCAAAGAAGCCAGGGCGCAGGTTCAGGTCGAGGAAGCGGGTGCCGCCCACGGCCTTCAACAGGTTGTGCAAGGTCTCGGCCGAGCGCGCGCCGCGCTGGGCCAGGGTGCCGAAATAGAACACGCTCGCATCGAAACGCGCCACCGCCTCGAAGGCTTCCTCGGCGCGGATGAAATCGTAGGCCTGGCGCGGCAGGATGGCGAATTCGTGCCCTTCCGGTCCGCGCTGGACGATCACGCGCCCCGTCTCTTCCATGTCGTCCGTCTGCACACCGGCCGTGCTCATGGCGAAGCGTTCGAACTCGGCGCGCACGATGGCGCCGTTCTTGTCATTGCCCAGGCGGGTGATGAGCAGGGGCTGGTCCATGAAGGCGGCCAGGTGGCGCGCCACATTGAAGGGCGCACCGCCGACCACCTGCTCGGTGCCGAAATCGTCGACCAGGGCTTCGCCGTAGAGGAGGGCTCCCATGGCTCAGTGGGGCAAAGTATCTTTGAACGAGGCGCGTTCGGACAATTTGTCGAACAGGCGCGCCAGGTTGGGGAAGTCGTCGCGCCAGCCGATTTCCGGGAAGCGGAAGCTGAGCCAGCCCAGGCAGCAGCCCACCGCCACATCGGCCAGGCTGTAGTGGTTGCTGGCGCAGAAAGGGCCTTCGCCGAGGTTGGCCGACATCACCGTCAGGCCGGCCGAGACCTTGCCCATCTGGCGCGCGATCCAGGCAGCGCTTTGCTCCTGCTCGGGGCGCAGGGTTTTCTCCAGGCGCACCAGCACGGCCGCGTCGAGCACGCCATCGGCCAGGGCTTCCCAGCATTTGACATCGGCCCGCTCACGCCCGTTCGGCGGCAGCAGCTTGCCCACGGGCGTCAAGGTATCGAGGTATTCGACGATGACGCGCGAATCGAACATCGCGTAGCCGTCTTCCATGATCAGGCAAGGCACCTTGCCCAGCGGGTTGTGCAGGTGGATGGTGGTTTCGGCCGTCCAGACGTTTTCAAGCTCGAAAGAATAGTCGAGCTTCTTTTCCGCCAGGACAACTCGGACCTTGCGGACATACGGGCTGGTTGTAGAACCGATGAGTTTCATAGACACCATGCAAAGGAAGATGGAGCACAGTATAGCATCGGCCACCAGGGCCGGGAGCGGGAATGCGCCTGCCCCACAACGGCCGCCCGCGCCCGCCAGTGGTAAAATCGACCTTTTGCGGCACCCCATTCCTAACGAGCTCCCCACCATCATGACCACCACTCCCTACTCCACGCTCTCCGCGCTCTCGCCCCTGGACGGCCGCTACGCCGCCAAGACCGACGCCCTGCGCCCCATCCTGTCCGAAGCGGGCTTCATGCACCACCGCGTGAAAGTCGAGCTGGCTTGGCTGCAAGCGCTGTCCGAAGCCGGTTTTTCCGAGATCAAACCGTTCTCGGCCGAGGCCACGGCCAGGCTCGAGGCGATGGCGCGCGACTTCTCCGACGCCGATGCGGCCCGCATCAAGGCCATCGAAGCGGTCACCAACCACGACGTCAAGGCCGTCGAGTACTGGCTCAAGGAACAGGTCAAGGACGTGCCGGAACTGCTGGCCGCAACCGAATTCATCCACTTCGCCTGCACCTCGGAAGACATCAACAACACCTCGCACGGCATGATGCTGAAAGCGGCCCGCGACAGCGTCATGCTGCCGTCGCTGACCAAGCTCATCGCCCGCCTGAAGGAAATCGCCATCGTCAACGCCGACGTGCCGATGCTGTCGCGCACCCACGGCCAGACCGCCAGCCCGACCACGCTGGGCAAGGAGATGGCCAACGTCGTCGCCCGCCTGCAGCGCGCCATCAAGCGCATCGAGCAGGTCGAGATCCTGGGCAAGATGAACGGCGCGGTCGGCAACTACAACGCCCACCTGTCGGCCTACCCGTCGTTTGACTGGGCGGCGTTCTCCAAGGACGTGATTGAAAAACGCCTGGGCCTGGTGTTCAACCCGTACACCATCCAGATCGAGCCGCACGACTACATGGCCGAACTGTTCGACGCCTTCGCCCGCGTCAACACCATCCTGCTCGACCTGAACCGCGACATCTGGAGCTACGTCTCGCTGGGCTACTTCAAGCAGAAGACCAAGGCCGGCGAAATCGGTTCCTCGACCATGCCGCACAAGGTCAACCCGATCGACTTCGAAAACTCGGAAGGCAACCTGGGCCTGGCCAACGCCGTGCTCAAGCACCTGTCGGAAAAACTGCCCGTCTCGCGCATGCAGCGCGACCTGACCGATTCGACCGTGCTGCGCAATATCGGTGTCGGCTTCGGTTACACCCTGCTGGCCTATGACAGCTGCCTGCGCGGCCTGAACAAACTGGAAGTGAATGCCGCCCGCCTCGCGCAGGACCTCGACGCGAACTGGGAAGTGCTGGCCGAGCCGGTGCAGACGGTGATGCGCCGTTACGGCATCGAAAACCCGTATGAGCAGCTCAAGGAACTGACCCGCGGCAAGGGCATCTCGAAAGATGCGCTGCGCGAGTTCATCCTCACGCTGGCCATTCCGCAAGAGGCCAAGGACTTGCTGCTGGCGATGACGCCGATGAACTACGTCGGCATCGCCGAACAGTTGGCGCGGGCCATCTAGTTCTGCCACACCAGCCTGATCGCCAGGGCGCGCGGGAAGTCCGCGCGCGTGGCGATCGCACCGTATTCGGCGTGGCTGCCGTTCAGGTTCTGTCCCAGCAGGGACACTTCGGCCTTGCGCGACAGGCGCCAGACGAAGCGCGCGTCAAACGCCGTATAGGCCGGCACCGCCGGATTGGCCAGGCTGCCCACCTTGCGCAGCGTCAGCTCCAGGTCCTTATCCGTCCCCAGGGTATGCAATGAACGCAGCGTCAGCGTGTGCGCCGGGTCGCGCCCGCTCGCCAGTGGCGCGGCCGCGTCGTTGCTGCCGGGCTTGAGCTGCAAGGTTTCATGCAGGGCCGTCAGGCCGGCCGACAGGCGCCACTGCGGCGAGGCCTGCCACATGCCCCACATCTCGACGCCGCGCGCCGAACCTTCCATATTGCTGTCGTAGAAAACCCGGGTCGGCTTGAGGAATACTTCCTGGGTGCGCAAATGGTCGTAGCGCTGGTGCAAGGCCGTGACCGAATACGAGAACGTGCTGGTGGGCTGGCCGCGGTAGCCCAGCTCGGCCACGCGCGCCACTTCGGCCACCACATCGGCGCCGCCGCGCAGCAGGAAGGGCGCTGCGCCAGGCACGAAGGCATCGACGTCCTGGCGCGAGGGCGCGCGCACGGTGCGCGAGAGGGCGCCCCAGACCGCATGGTCGGGCGCCGGCTTCCAGGCCATGCGCACGGTCGGCAGCACTTCCAGGCCCGTATAGTCGTTATGTTCGAGGCGCAGCCCGCCCGTCACGCGCAAGCGCTCGGACAGGTCGAACTCGTCCTGGGCAAACAGGCTGCTCCATTTCTGGTGCAGGTTGGCCGGCAGGAAGGCGATGACCGAGGAATTGTCTTCCTGGTCGTGGCTGGCGCGCAGGTTGGCGCCCCACACCATGCGGTTGGCGCCGGTGGCGGCCAGGGTGTGCTGGAATTGCAGGTCGACGATGTCGAGCAGCTCGGCAAACGTGGGGCGCACGATGCGCTGGCTGTGGTCGAGGTAGGCTTGCAGGTCGACGCTGCCGCCACCGGCCAGCGCATGCTGCCAGCGCGCCGACAGGCTCGCGCCGGTGGCCGAGATATCGCCCAGCTTGAGCGTGGTGCCGTTCACCGAGACCGAACCGGGCAAGGGCTGTTCGGACAGGCCCGTGTAGGCATTGGCGATGACGGTGAGGCGATCGCCTTCCGGCCCCCAGTCGGCGCGGAAGGCCAGGCGCTGCTGCTCGCGCGCATCGTTGACGCGCGCGCCGCTGGCCAGGTCCGAATGCTTGAGATCGATCAGCTTGGCCGACAAGCGCCAGTTGGCCGTGCCGACCCGTGCGCCAAATTCGCTGCCGCGCCCGCCCGCGCGCACCGACACCTCGGTGCCGGCCGTTTCGCTGGCGCTGCGCGTGATGACGTTGATGACACCATTGAAGGCATTGACGCCCCATAGCGTGGCACCGGGACCGCTGATGACTTCGATGCGGGCGACGTCGCTCAGCATCACGTCCTGGGTGTCCCAGAACACGCCGGCAAACAGCGGCGAATACACCGAGCGCCCGTCGATGAGCACGAGCAGCTTGTTCGGTGGTGCGCTGGCGGTGCCGTTCAGGCCGCGCGAACTGCCGATGGCAAAGTTGCCGTTACTGCCTTGCGCCACCTGCAGGTTGGGCGCCAGGCGCAGCACCTCGGCCAGGGTGGCCGCGCCGGAGCGGTGGATGTCGTCGGCGGTAATCACATACACCGAGGCGGCCGCGTCGAGCAGGCGTTCCGCGCGCTTCGACACCGACGTCACGCGCAGGTTCGACAAGTCTTCGATCGACAAGTCGGCCAGTTCCACCGCCGGGGCGGCGTTGGCCAAAAGGGGAAGCAGCAAGGCGATGGCCACTGCGTTGCGTTGTGGATGAGGCATGACCGTCCTGTCAGCTTGCTGAGCAAATTGTCACTATTATCAACCAAGTATCGGCGGGCGTGTCGCACAGGCGAGCGGCGTCGCGCCGATGCCACACCATGGGCAATCGTGTTAGTGTACGAGCATCAAAATCGGCGCCGCCAGCACGCCGCGCAAAACTTTGGTATATTTAGTCCTAACACGTACTATTCTCCCTGGAGACGGGCTAATGCAGCGCTACACCAAGACCGCTATTTTCTTCCACTGGCTCATCGCCCTCATGATCATTGGCGCCTTCACGATGGGCCTGGTCATGACGGACATCCCCGGCATCACGCCGACCAAGCTGAAGTACTACTCCTGGCATAAATGGGCTGGCATGACCATCCTCGCCCTGGCTTGCCTGCGCCTCTTGTGGCGCCTGAGCCACCGCGCGCCAGCCTACCCGGCCAGCATGCCGGTGTGGCAGCGGCAAGCGGCCAGCGTCTTGCACCTGGGCCTGTATGCGCTGATCTTCGCGGTGCCCGTGTCGGGCTATTTCTACACCCTGTCGGCCGGCATCCCGGTCGTCTATTTTGGCCTGTGGCAGCTGCCCGTGCTGATCGAGAAGAACGCCGAACTCAAGCCCGTGCTCAAGGAAGTGCACTTCTGGCTCAACATGCTGCTGGCCGCCGGCGTCGGCGCGCACGTGGCCGCCGCCCTCAAACACCATTTCATCGACCGCGACGGCGTGCTGCAACGCATGCTGCCTTAATCCTGGAAAGCGAGCCCCATGAAACCCGTACTGCTCACCACCCTGCTCGGCCTGGCCCTCGCCGCCACGGCTGCCCCGCTCAAGACCGACCTCGCGCACAGCAGCGTATCGGCCGTGTTCAAGCAAATGAATGTGCCGGTCGAAGCGCACTTCAAGAAATTCAGCGCCAGCATCGACTACGACCCGGCCAAGCCGGAAGCGGCCAAGGCCAGCGTCGACATCGACACGGCCAGCCTTGACGTGGGCGAAGCGGAAATGAACAAGGAAGTGGCCAAGAAAGAATGGTTCAATTCGAGCCAGTTCCCCAAGGCCAGCTTTGTCTCCTCGGCCATCAAGCCGGCCGGCGCCGGCAAGCTCACCGTTTCGGGCAAGCTCACCATCAAGGGCCGCGCCACCGACGTGAGCTTCCCCCTGCTGGTCAAAGCGGAAGCGGGCAAACAAGTGTTCGAAGGCCAGCTGCCCATCAAGCGCCTCACCTACAGCATCGGTGAAGGCGAGTGGAAGGACACCAGCATGGTCGCCGATGAAGTCGTCATCAAATTCCGCGTCAGCGCGGCGCAGTAACACCCCCACTACCCACCCAAGGAACCTCCCATGAAACTGCAGCACCTCGCCCTCGCCCTCGTCGCCGCCACGGCCACTTCCGCCTTCGCCGCCGATACCTACAATATCGATCCGAGCCACACCTATCCGAGTTTTGAAGCCGACCACTTCGGCGGCCTGTCCGTCCTGCGCGGCAAGTTCACCAAGAACAGCGGCACCATCACGCTCGACCGCGCCGCCAAGACCGGCACCGTCGACATCACCATCGATGCCAACTCGCTCGACTTCGGCCTCGAGAAGCTGAACAACCACGCCAAGTCGCCCGACATGTTCGACGTCGCCAAGTTCCCGACCGCCACCTTCAAATCGAAGAGCATCAAGTTCAACGGCGACGTGCCGGCCGCCGTCGACGGCGAATTCACCCTGCACGGCGTGACGCAGCCGCTGACGCTGACGATCAACAAGTTCAAGTGCATCATGCACCCGATGCTCAAGCGCGAAGTGTGCGGCGCCGACGCCTCGGCCAGCTTCAAGCGTTCCGACTTCGGCATCAACTACGGCCTGCCGAACTTCTCGCCGGAAGTGCGCCTGGCCATCGAAGTCGAAGCCGTCAAAGCCAACTAAGGCGTTTCATTCCCGCGATTGAGCACTCTGTCGCAAGGCACTTGTCCTTCCGGTTCCTCGCTGGCATCCTGCAAGCCTGACCAACCGGAAGGATTCCTCCCATGCAGCGCATCACCCGCCTCGCCATTCCCGCACTCGCCGCCTGGCTCGTATTGACGCCCGCCCACGCCGACAGCATCCTGTCGCGCCTGGTTGGCAAGAAGACCTCGATCACCCGCGTCGAATTCGATACGCCGTCCGGCAGCATGAAGGTCAAGCTGACCGGCGCCATCGAGTTCACCGATGCCGAAGACGACGTGCGCACCATTGACGGCCACCTCTTGATCGAAGAAAAGCGCAACGGCAGCGTGCAGCGCGTGGAAATCGAATCGGAAGGCGCGCACGGCATCACCCGCAATTACAGCGTGGACGGACGCAGCGCCGCCTTCGAGCCGGCCGGGCGCAAATGGCTCGCCACAGTGCTGCCCGCCGTGCTGCGCGAGACGGCCATGGATGCGCCGCGCCGCGTCAAGCGCCTGCTCGACAAGGGTGCGGCGGACGCCGTGCTGGCCGAAATCGACAAGATCGAATCGGACTACGCGCGCCGCATTTACGTCACCGAACTGTCGAACGCCGTCACGCTCGACGACAAGCGCCTCACGCGCCTGCTGGCCGCCACCATCAACGGCCGCAGCGACTACGAGCGCCGCACCAGCCTCAATACGATCATGGCGCGCCAGAAGCTCGCGCCAAGCCACCAGGTTCAGGTGCTCGACGGCGCCGCGCGCCTGGGTTCGGATTACGAACGCCGGCTGGTGATGATCGACTTGCTGCCCAAACTCTCCGGCGAGGCGCCCGTCGCCGCCGCCTGGCAGGCCGCCTCGAACAAGATGACATCCGATTACGAAGCGCGCCTGGTCATTGAAGCTGCGACCAAGCGTCCGATGACGGCGCCGCAAATCGACGCCGCCCTGCAGGCCACGCAAGGCCTGCATTCGGACTACGAACGCCGCACCGCCCTGAGCGCGATTGGCCGCCACCTGAAAACGGCGGGATCGCCGCAAGTGGCGGGCTATGCCAAATCGGTGCAGGGCATGCATTCGGACTACGAGCGCCGCATGGCGCTGACGTCCCTGTTTGACCAGGTCAAGCTGGACAAGGCAGGCTGTGGCGCCGTGCTCGACGCGCTGGAGGGGATGAATTCGGACTACGAGACGGGCCAGGTGCTGATGGCGCTGGCGCGCCAGATGCCCAATGATGCGGAGCTGGTCAAGCGCTACCGCAAGGCAGCGCGGACCCTCGGTGATTCGGCGCGCGGCCAGGCCGAACGCGCCATCGACCACCTCGGCGTATGACGCCATGGCGCGTGGGCCCGCGGGCCCACCCTACGTAGGGCGGGCACATGTGCCCGCGCGCATGCGAACTTATGCTGGCACGTTCAGGCGCGAATTGCGCAAGCCGTAAATGAGGTAAGTGAGAATGGCCACCGTCATCCAGATGAAGAACACACGGAAGGTGGTGGCCGACAAATCCTTCATGATGTACAGGCAGGCGAAGATCGACAGGCCCGGCACCACATACGGGCCGAACGGCACGCGGAAGCCGGCAATGGCGGAGGCGCCTTCCTTGGCGCGCAGCACCGGCACCGCCACCGAGACGACGATGAAGGCCGTCAGCGTGCCCATGCTGACCATATCCCACAGGAAGGTCGAATCAACCAGCCCAGCCACGATGCCCACCGCCGTGCACACGATCGCGGTATTGATGGCCGGTGTCTGCGTCTTGGGATTGACCTTCTGGAAGGCCTTGGGAATCAAGCCGTCGCGCGCGATCGCATACAGGATGCGGGTCTGGCCGTAGATGGTCACCAGCGTCACGCTGAACACCGAGATGACCGCACCGGCCGAGAGCACAATGGCAGGCCAGGTCTTGCCGGTGACGTTTTGCAGGATCACGGCCAGGCCCGCTTCCTGTCCTTCGAACTTGGCGGCCGGCTGGGCGCCCAGCGCCGCCAGCGCCACCAGCAGGTAGAACACCGTCACGATGGCCAGCGCGGCCAGGATCCCGATCGGCACGTTGCGGGTCGGGTTCTTCACTTCTTCGCCCGCCGTGGCCACGGTGTCGAGGCCGATAAAGGAGAAGAACACGGTGCCCGCCGCCGCCGTCACGCCGGCCATGCCGCCGATGCCGGGGCCGGTTTCGGCCTTGAAGAAGGGGTGGAAGTTATTGATGTCGAAGCCGGAAAACGCGATCACGACAAAGAACACCAGGATGGCCAGCTTGATCATCACCATGACGGCGTTGGTCGTGGCCGACTCCTTGGTGCCGCGAATGAGCAGGAAGCAGCACAGCATCACCAGCAGCACCGGCGGCAGGTTGAACTGGCCGGGATGGAATTCGACACCGTGCGAGCCGGCCACGATCATCGGCGTGCGCAGCATCTCGGGGATTTGCCAACCGACGGCGTTGGTGAGGAAGTTGTTCAGGTAGGCCGACCAGCCAATGGCCGTGGCACTGGCCGCGAGGCCATATTCGAGCAGCAGGCAGGCCGCCATGATGAAGGCGGCAAATTCGCCCACGGTGGCGTAGGCGAAGGAATACGAGGAGCCGGAAGCGGGAATGCGGAACGACAGCTCGGCGTAGCACAGCGCCGTCAGGCCGGCCGTCAGCGCGGCGATCAGGAAGGACAGGATCACCGAGGGACCGGCCTTGGGCACGGCTTCGACCATGGTGAAGAAGATGCCGGTGCCGATCGTGGCACCGACACCGATCATCGTCAGCGGGAACAGCCCGAGCGTCCGACCCAGTCCTCCTGCCCCATGCCCATGTCCGTCATCTGTTACTTTGACCGCCGGTTTGGTGCGGATCAGCTTCTGGGCCAGTGTTTGATTCACAGATCGTCCTCTTGTCTCGTCTATCGGTACGGCAGGGCATCATGCTCTCTTGCCAAAACTGGACGATTATAGGCGTTTCCGGGACCACTGAACCAGTTCTTTTCCTTAGTTGACGACCTGGATGTGCTTGCCGTTGAGCGTGCGCTGGGCCGGGTTGCCATACACGGTGATGCGGCCCGAACCGTTCGACTGCGCCACCAGCGCGCCCTTGACCGAGGCGGTGATGTCGCCCGAACCGTGGGTGTTCAGGTCGGCCTGCTGGGTCGACAGGCCCAGCAAGTTGGCGCCGCCCGAGCCGTAGACGTTGGCGTTGAGGGTCTGCACCGTGCCGGAGGCCTGCAAATCGCCCGAGCCGCGGATATTGATGGTCATTGCCTCGCCGTTGACCTGGCCGAGCGACATGCGGCCCGAACCATTCAGGCTGACGTTGGCGGCGCTGGCCTGCAGGCCGCTGGCATTGATGCCGCCCGAACCGCTCACCTGCACGTCGAGGCGGCCTACGCGCCCGGCCAGGTCGGTACGGCGTGAACCGCTCGAGATGATGGTCAGGGCGCCGCCGTTGAGGTCCGTCACGCGCAACTGGCCGGAGCCGGAGGCGAGCACCTGGCTCAGCTGCGGCACCGTGTATTTGACGCGCATCTCATTATGGCTCGACACATTGCCGTCGACCCAGATGCGCAGGGTGCCGCCATTCGATTCGGTGTGTATCAGGGGCAGCAGGTTGCTGTCGGCCTGCACTTCCACGGCCGCCGCCTGGCCGACGCGCACTTCGACCGCGACCGGGCCGGACACGTCGAGCACCGAGGCGGCGCTCACGGGGCGCTGCTCGGTGATGCTCTGGCCATTGCCGCGGATTGCGTCGCTGCTGAAGGGCGTGCGCACCTGGATGTCGCCATCGTTGGGGGCAATGATGATGGCGCAGCCGGACAGGGCAGCGACACAGGCGAGGGAAATCAGGGTACGCAACATGGTGGTCCTTTATAGGTGGGAATTCAAGGCTGCCAGAATAGCAAGAAGGTGAGCTCGGTCATGTCTGTATGCGACAGAATGCCCAAATTGGGGGATGAACGGGAATCTGGTCCATAATTGATGCATGAGCCAATTCGCCAGCGATATCTACACCGAACCGGCCGCCAGCACCGATACGCTGGCCAATCTTGGCCCCTTGCGGGCGATGGCGGGCATCTGGGAGGGCGCGCGCGGGCTCGACATCAAGCCCAAGGCCGACGGCCCGCGCAAGCAAGCCTATGTCGAGCGCATCGAACTGCAACCGATCGACGCTGTCACCAATGGTCCGCAGCTGTTTTATGGCTTGCGCTATCTTGTCCATATCACCAAGCCGGAGCAGGTCAAGACCTACCACGAGCAGGTAGGCTATTGGTTATGGGAGCCGGCCACGGGCACGGTGATCCAGACGCTGGCCATTCCGCGCGGGCAGATCGCCATGGCATCGGGCAGTGCGGCGCCGGACGCGACCAGCTTTGAACTGGTGGCGCGGCGCGCGGACGAGCATTTCGGAATCCGCTCGAACCCCTTCCTCGACTATGGCTTCAATACGGTGGAATACCGGATCCTGGTGACGATCCACCCGGACGGCAGCTGGGGCTACGAGGAAGATACGGTGATGCTCATCCGCGGACAGGACGAGCCGTTCCATCATGTCGACCGCAACCACCTGCACAAGGTGGCCGAACCGACACCGAATCCGCTGGCGCGCGCTACACCGCTGGATTGACGGCCTCGACGGATGCAAACGATAGTGCACCTCGCTCACGTCCATCGTGGGAATTCGCAAACTTGCTGATGACTTGGCGCTTTATGCGCTGCGTACCACCATCAGGCCGGCGCGCAGGCCGGTGCGCACGTCGGGGTTGGGGAAGACGACCAGTTCTTCGGCGTTTTTCACCGTGTAGGTCGTGGCGCCGTCGGTGGCGATCACGTCGCCCTGTTTGAGCGCGGTAAAGTTCTGGGTGCTGCGGTCGAACGACATCTTGAAGTCGTCGGAGAGCTTGATGATCTCTTGCGCGACCTTGAACACGTGCGAGGCATTTTTCGCCGGGGCGCCCGGCTGGCCGCGCAGCAGCGCGTTCAGGGCGGCGTCGACGTCGGCAAACAAACTCAAATCGTTCTGGCCCAGCGTTCCCACCCGGCCCAGCTCCACGGTGCTGGCAGCAGCACCATGGTGCTCGGCGCTGTAATAGCTGTAGGTACCGGCGGACTTCGGATTCATGATGATGGCGCCGATGGCGGCCTGGCCCAGCCA
Organism: Pseudomonadota bacterium; assembly: GCA_040390345.1. GTDB lineage: Bacteria > Pseudomonadota > Gammaproteobacteria > Burkholderiales > Burkholderiaceae_D > Telluria_A. The sequence continues at coordinate 25,878 of JAZJYP010000275.1, forward strand.
GTTGATCAAGCCGGCCTTGGCCTCGTCGGCGATCAGGTCAGGCACGATGGCGAAGGTCGGGTAGACCGACGGCCGGATCGCGGTGTGCAGGTCCAGGTGCCAGCGCACCGGCCCGGAACCGTTGAAGAAGTCGATGGTGGCGGCGATCATCGTGTCGGCACGGGCGGACTCGCCGGCGTCAGCCAGCGAACCGCGCTCGGGACGGAACATGCGATTGAGGTCGGCGTCGATGAAGCGCTTGCCGGCGGCGATGGCGTCGACATTGCCGACGCAGACCATCAGGTCCACGGCCAGCGCTGCGGGCGTGAGCGAGAGCGCGTCGAGCAGGTGCGCGACGACTTCGATCGGTCCCGTTTCGTCGCCATGCACGCCAACGGAGACGAGCACGCTGGCGCGCCCTGCTACGCCGGCCTTGACCGTCAGGATGCCCTTGGCGGGCGTGGCGACGGTAAAGCCGGCTTCGCGAAAGCGGCCGGCGACCGCGCTGAAATCTGCTTCAGCGAGGGCGCGAACCGCTTCAGTGACGGCGGGTGCCGCCATCAGGCTGCCACGGCGTTGGTCGCCTCGGACAGTGCCCACACGTCGAGCATGGCTTGCTCAAGGTCGGCCGCCGGCGCATAACCGGACAAGCCCATCGTGTTGGTCACCAGTTCCACCGCTTCGCCGGTGTCGTGGCCACCGGTCGCACGGGCCAGCACCTGCAGCAGCAGGCGCTGTTGGGTGCGGCGCAGGGCTTGCTGGGCGTAGGCGCGCAGCTGCTCTTGCGATTTGCTGGTGGCGGAGAGCTTCAGGCCGCGTTCGAGCGTATCGATGCCGGCCTGGCCACGCAGGGCCATGCCAACTTGCAGGAACTGGGCCAGCGTCATGCCGTCCGGACGGGCGACGGTGACGGCGGCGAACAGGAAGGTGGCCACGGCTTCGATGGCGTCCACCGCTTTCCAGCCGGCGCGGAAGGAAGCCGGCAGTTCCGGGAAGACATCGGCATCGGCCTGCGCAGGCATCAAGGATTTGAGCATGTCCGGCTGGGCGAACAGGCGCGTCAGTTCGGCCATGCCGCCGGCGCCACGGGCCTGGTCGTTTGGTACCGCGAGCACGCCTTCGATGACGGCCTTGAACAGCACGCGGGTGCGGGCATCGACCTTGATCGACACGGCGCGCGGCACTCTCAACGCTTGCGCATCGAGGGCGTCGAACGACGGCGCCAGGTTCAGCGCGGACCAGGCCTGGCCCCAGGCCTTGATGACGTCGGCTTCGTCGACGCCGTGTTCAATGGCCAGGTCGCGAATCATCAACGGGCCGCAGCGGTTGATCGACTCGTTGGCCAGCACGGTGGCAAGAATGGCGTTGGCCAGCGGGTGCGCCAGCGCCTTGCGGGTGGCCACCAGCTTGGCCGGGAAGTACGGCTTGAGCACCGACTCGGCCCAAGGCAGTTCCACCAGCGGCAACGTCGCCAGGATGCGCTTGAAGCGGTTCTTCACATTGGCCACAACGACGGCCAGTTCCGGCGTCGTCAGGCCACGGCCATCAGCCTTGCGGCGTGCCAGTTCGGCGTCCGTTGGCAGCTGCTCCAGTTCGCGCGAGAGGGCGCCTTCGGCTTCCAGACTGGTGATCAGCGAGGCGTAGCCATCGACGATCGCCGGATCGGCCTGGGCTTGCAGTTCGCGCACCAGCAGATGCGTTTGCAGCGAGTTGTCGCGCAGGACCAGGTCTTCCACTTCGCCGGTCATGTCGAACAGAATGCTGTTGCGGTCCGCTTCAGACAGCTGGCCGGCGTTGACTTCGGTGTCGAGCCAGATCTTGATGTTCACTTCGTGGTCGGAGCAGTCCACACCGGCGGAGTTGTCGATCGCGTCGGTGAAGATGCGGCCGCCGGCCAGGGCGAATTCGATACGGCCGTTCTGGGTCGCGCCCAGGTTGCCGCCTTCGGCCACGACCTTGCAGCGCAGTTCATTGCCGCTGACGCGGATATTGTCATTGGCGCGGTCCTTGACCTGGGCGTGCGTTTCGTACGAGGCCTTGATGTAGGTACCGATGCCGCCGTTGTAGAACAGGTCCACCGGGGCCAGCAGGATGCGGTGCATCAGTTCTTCCGGCGGCAGGGACGTTTCAGCGATGTCCAGTGCGGCGCGGATTTGCGGCGACAGTTCGATCATGCGGGCGGTACGCGGGTAGACGCCACCGCCAGCCGAGATCAAGTCCTTGTTGTAGTCTTCCCACGACGAGCGTGGCAGCGCGAACATGCGCTCGCGCTCCTTGAAGGACACGGCGACGTCCGGTGTCGGATCGAGGAAGATGTGGCGGTGGTCGAAGGCGGCCAGCACCTTCAGCTGGCGCGACAGCAGCGCGCCGTTACCGAATACGTCACCAGACATGTCGCCCACGCCGACCATGGTGATCGGCGTCGTTTCCATATTGTGGTCGAGCTCGTAGAAGTGGCGCTTGACGGCTTCGAAGGCGCCCTTCGCGGTGATGCCCATCTTCTTGTGGTCGTAGCCGTTCGAGCCACCGGAGGCGAACGCGTCGCCCAGCCAGAAGCCGCGCTTGACGGCGATGCTGTTGGCAATGTCGGAGAATGTTGCGGTGCCCTTGTCGGCAGCGACGACGAGGTATGGATCGTCCTGGTCGAAGCGCACCGTGTCCGCTGGCGGCACAATGGCGCCGCGCGAACGGTTGTCCGTCACTTCCAGCAAGCTGGCGATGAACAGGCGGTAGACGGCTTCGCCTTCAGCGGCGATCTGCTCGCGCACGGCGTCTTTCGGCATCTGCTTGCAGACGAAACCGCCCTTCGCGCCGGCCGGCACGATGACGGCGTTCTTGACCATCTGCGCCTTCACCAGGCCCAGCACTTCGGTGCGGTAGTCTTCCATGCGGTCCGACCAGCGCAGGCCGCCGCGGGCCACGGGGCCGCCACGCAAGTGCACGCCTTCGAAGCGGCGCGAGAACACGAAGATCTCGCGGTATGGACGTGGTTCCGGCACCAGCGCCAGGTTGCTGGTGTCGAACTTGAAGATGATCTTGTCGCCCTGGTCGTTGTTCTGGAAGTAGTTGGTGCGCAGCGTCGCGAGCATCAGGTCGACGATGGTGGCCAGGATTTCTTCCGTGTCGGCGTGGTTCACCGATGGCAGCACGCTCTTGACGGTGGCGATGGCGGCGCCGGCTTCTTCGCGCTGGGCGTCGGTGGCTTTCGGATCAAAGCGCTTGGTGAACAGGTCCACCAGTTCTTTCACGAAGCCAGGCTGGCGGCGCAGGCAGTCGGCGATGTAGCGCACCGAGAACTTGGTGCCGGTCTGGCGCCAGTAGCTGATGTAGGCGCGCACGACTTGCACGTCGCGCATGCGCAGGCCGCCTTCGATGACGAGGCCATTCAGGCGGCCGTCTTCGGCTTCATCGTTGAACAGGGAAGCGAACAGCTCTTCCGAGACAGGAATCACGTTCGGCTTGGACAGCTTGGCCGCGCTCTCGGCGTCGGTGACGAGGCTGGTGATGAAGTGGCGCTTGCCATCGACGTTGATGGCGTGGGTCTGCTCGCGGTCGATCGTGACGCCGGCGTTGTGCAGCGCTGGCAGGATGCGCGACAGCGATGGCACCTTGTCGATCGAGTACAGGCGGATGCTGGCAGCGTCGGCGTTGTCGGCTTCGACGCGCACGGAGACGCGCTCGCCGGCGCCCGAGGCCAGGATCTTGTCCAGGTCGCGGAAGGCGACGTCCGGTGCGGTGGCGGCGACGTAGTTCACCGGCAGCGTGGAGCACAGCTTGCGCAGGTTGCCGCGCAGGGCCAGGTCGGCCACGGTGTCGGCCAGGGCGGCGAATTTGTCATGCCAGCCATCGAGTACGTTCAGCAGCGGCAGCTGGATGTCGGTGACCAGGTCGAGCGGATAGCGCGCGGCGTGGGCGATCAGGTAGACGCGGGCCAGCGGGCCGTCGGCCACCAGGGTCTGGACACGCACGTCGGTCGCGCCCGAGCTTTCCTTCAGCGCGTGGGCCAGGCTCGATGCGGCCGAAGCGCTGTAACGCTCGCGCGGCATGTAGACCAGCACGTTCAGGTGGCGCGCGTAGACGTCGCGGCGGGCGAACACCTTGGCGCGCGGCTGCTTGTACAGCGACACGACCGAGCTGCACACCTGCGCCAGCCATTCCGGATCGGCTTCCATCGCTTCGGTGCGTGGCAAGGACTCGAGGATTTCGAGGAACTTCTCGGCGCGGAAACCTTCCTGGCGGACGCCGGCCAGCGACAGCACCTTGGCCACGCGGCCACGGGCGAACGGCAGGCGCGCCAGTGGCGTGGCGGTGGCGGCGCGGGTGAATAGGCCGACGAAGCAGTGTTCGCCGAGGATGGCGCCTTGCGCATCGGTGTGGCGCACGCCGATGAAGTCGAGCGGCTGGTCGCGGTGCAGCGTGCCTTCGACGTCGGCCTTGACGATCGACAGCGCGTCGGCGCGCTTGGACAGGGTTTCGAAGTCGCCCGGGATATTGGCCAGGCAGGTACCGTAGACGGGGTGCGAAGTATCTTGCAGCACGCCGATGCGGCTAGGGATATCGCGTTCCAGTTCGCGCACGCCGGACTTGACGACGTAGTAGGCGTAGCCGAAGGGCTCGAAGCCCTCGTTCTTGGCCCATTCGAGGAAGGCGGCGACTTCCTGGCCTTCCGTGCCCAGCGCAGCGGCGGCAGCGGCAACGGAAGTGAGGCGGTCGGCCATGGCGACAGCGTCGCGGCGCACCACGGCGGCGTCGCGCGCGACCATTTGCAGGCGCGCCACCAGGGCGGCCAGTTCGTCGGCGCCCAGGTCTTCCGACAGCAGGCACAGGACATAAGATTCGAGCGGGGCGCCGGCTTCGCCGACCTTGGTGGCGACACCGTTGGCGTCGCGCTTGACGGCCAGCACCGAGTTCATCACACCGGCGGCAGAAACGCGCTGCTTGCGCATGGCCATGACGATGGAGTCGACCAGGTATGGCATGTCGTCATTGAGGACCAAGAGTGCAGTGGCCATGCCGCCGCGGCCGTCCGCGTAGCGCGACTGCACGATCTGGCAGCCGGTGCCGGCGCGCTTGGCGGCCTGGGTGAAACCGTCCCACAGAACCGGCGCGAGACTGGCGGGCGAGGTGCCGGCCAGGTCTTCTTCGTCGAGCGAACCGAGCCAGGCGCTGATCAGCGCGGCTACCTGGCTGCTCGCTTCAAGCGCGGGCTGTTTTGCGTTGACCAGATCGAGTGTCTGTTGGCGCAAATCTTTGGACATTTGATTCATCTTGCTTCTCCGTTGTGAGGACATTCTTCGGTGGCGTTTTGGCTTGTGGCTGCGCGCCACGGCGACATTGCTCGACGGGCTTATCCCGTACAAAACACCGTATTAGACCAGTAATCAGCGGCGCAATCAAACCGCGCCGCCGGCTCTTATAAATCGTACAACCCCGGCAATCCGAGGATGCGTGTCAGTTCGACCAAAGCCGCCTGGCATTCGATGGCCAGCTGGGGGTCCGCCAGGTCCTTCGGTTCGAGGTGGTCGCGGTAATGCCGTTCCACCCAGTGGACGAGGGTCGAATACAGCGCCTCGTTCATGATCACGCCCTGGTGCATGGCGCGCGCTTCGGCGTCCGTGAGCGCCACGCGCAGGCGCAGGCAGGCAGGGCCGCCGCCGTTGCGCATGCTCTGGCGCAGGTCGAAGTGAATCAATTCGTCGACCGGGCCGCCCGAGGACACCAGGCCGTCGAGGTAGCGCGCGACGGCGGCGTTTTCCTGGCATTCGTGCGGGATCACCAGGGCCATCTTGCCGCCGTCCTTGGACAGCAGCTGGCTGTTGAACAGGTAGCTGGCCACGGCGTCGGCCACCGAGACGGCGCTGGTGTCGACGCGCACCGCGTTCAGGTCCGCGCCCACGCCGGCCATGGCCGCGCGCAGGTCCGTCAATACCTGCGCTTCATCGGCGAAGGCCTGCTCGTGGTAGAACAGCACATTGCCGTTACCGACGGCGATGACGTCGTTGTGGAACACGCCCTGGTCAATGACGGCCGGGTTTTGCGAGGCGTAGACGGTGCGCGCATCGGCCAGGCCATGCAGGCGCGCGACCGCTTGCGACGCTTCCAGCGTCTGGCGGGCCGGGTACTTGACCGGGGCCGGTGCGGACGGATCGAATTCGACGCGGCCATACACGAAGAACTCCACGCCGGCGCTGCCATGGGCGGCGCACAGGCGCGTGTGGTTGGCCGCGCCTTCGTCGCCGAAGGCTGGCGTGCCTGGCAGCGCTTCATGCACGGCAAAGTGCTGCATGTCGCTGAAGATGGCGCGCAGGGTGCGGGTCGACTGCGGATGCTCGTCGGCGCGGTGCAGCTTGTTGTTCAGGTTGGCGGAGGTGAAGTGCACGCGGCCATCAGCCGTATCGGCCGAGGGGCTCACCGTGGCGGCATTGGCGGTCCACATGGAAGAGGCCGAGTAGGCGCAGGCGAGGATGACGGGCGAGGCCTTGTAGGCTTTCGACAGCACGTCGGCATCGGTGCCGGTGAAGCCGAGCGAGCGCAGGAGGCGGAAGTTCGGGCGCGATTGCGGCGGCAGCAGCGCCTGGCCGAAGCCGCGGGCGGCGAGCGCGCGCATCTTGGCCAGGCCCTGGAGGGCGGCCAGGCGCGGGTTCGAGGCGCTCTTCACGTTCGAGAACGAAGCGACGTTGCCAAACGAAAGGCCGGCGTAATTATGCGAAGGCCCCACCAGGCCGTCGAAGTTGTATTCGCGTGCGGTAGTCATGGTCTTGCCTTAAAAGGTCAGGCCGGGCGACAGCTTGGCCGGCATTTCGAGTGCGCTCGTTTCGATCGATGCCACAGGATACGCGCAATAGTCGGCCGCGTAGTAGGCGCTTGGGCGGTGATTGCCCGATTTGCCCACGCCGCCGAAGGGCGCCGAGCTGGCCGCGCCCGTCGTCGGGCGGTTCCAGTTGACGATGCCGGCGCGCGCCTGCACCGAAAAGCGCTTCCACAGCGCTTCGTCGTTCGACAGCAGCGCAGCGGCCAGGCCGAATTCGGTGTTGTTGGCCACTTTGACGGCCGTCTCGAAATCGGCGACGCGGTAGATCTGCAGCAGCGGGCCAAACCATTCTTCGTCGGGGATGCCCTTCGCATTCGTCACGTCGACGATGCCTGCGGTGACGAAGCCGGCGTTCGGGTCCAGCTGCTTCATTTGCAGCAGCGCGACGCCGCCCTTGGCCACCATGTCGGCCTGCGCCTGCACCAGGCGCGCGGCGACGGCGGCCGACACCACGGGGCCCATGAAGGGCTGCGGATCGGCGTTCGATGGGCCGACCGTGAGCTTGGCGGCTACTTCCACCAGGCGCGCAATGAAGGCGGCACCGGCGGCGTTATCCTGCACCACCAAGCGGCGCGCACAGGTGCAGCGCTGGCCGGCCGAGATGAAGGCGGACATGATGGCGTGATGGACGGCGGCGTCGACATCTTTCACATCCCACACCACGAGCGGGTTGTTGCCACCCATTTCCAGCGCCAGCATCTTGCCCGGCTGGCCGCCGAACTGCTTGTGCAGCGCCACACCGGTTTGGCAGCTGCCAGTGAACAAAACGCCGTCGAGCAGTGGGTTCTGGCCCAGCGCGATGCCGGTATTGCGCCCGCCATTGACCAAGTTGACCACGCCCGCCGGCAGGCCGGCCTGTTCCCACAGCTGCACTGTCTTGACGGCGGTGCGCGGTGCGTATTCGCTGGGCTTGAAGACGATGGTGTTACCGGCGATGAGGGCCGGGACGATATGGCCGTTGGGCAGGTGGCCGGGGAAGTTGTACGGGCCGAACACGCCAAACACACCGTGCGGGCGGTGGCGCAGCACGGCGTCGCCGTCGGCGACCTTGGCGGCGACTTCACCGGTGCGCGCGCCATAGGCTTGCACGGAGATGTCGACCTTGTTGGCCATGGTGGTCACTTCGGTGCGCGCTTCCCACAGCGGCTTGCCCACTTCTTCGGCGATGGTCTGGGCCAGTTCTTCGGCGTTTGCCTTGAGCAGGTCGCGAAAGCGCGTGCAGACGGCGATGCGATCAATCAGCGGCGTCAGCGCCCAGGACTCGAACTTGTTGCGCGCGGCTTCGGCGGCGCGCTGCACGTCCTCGCTGGTGGACTCCTTGCTGGCCCAGGTCTGGCGCCCCGTCGATGGATCGATCGTCACCAGTTCGGCGCCGCTGCCGGCGAGCCATTCGCCGTTGATGTAGTTGCTGTGCTTAGACATGGGTGTTCTTCCTTACATTGAGGGACAGCGTGCGAACCTGGTCGCCCGCTTTGCAATTGAGCAGTTGCTGGTCTTGTGCGGACAGCGCGATCTTGCCGGCGGCCGGATTGGCCGATCCGACGATCATGCGGAAGTCCTTGAGCACCGTGTTCGAGACGATGCACGGCTCGCTATCGTGCGACACCGTGTTTGCATCGACCGTGGCCAGCGTGCTGTCGCGCATGGCGCGCAGTTCGGACACGCGCGCCTGCAGCACGGGACCGGCGTCGAAGATGTCGACATAGCCTTCGAAGTGCATGCCTTCGGACTCGAGCAGCTTGCGCGCCGGCGCCGTGGAGCGGTGTACCTTGCCGATCACTTCGCGCGCGCTTTGCGGCAGGTAATCCACATACAGCGGCTGGCGCGGCATCAGTTCGGCGATGAAGGACTTCTTGCCCAGCGCCGTCAGTTCATCGACGTTATCGAAGTCCATCTTGAAGAAGTGGCGGCCCAGGCCTTCGTAGAACGGCGAGCTGCCGTCGTCGGCCTGGAAGCCGCGCATTTCGGCGATCAGCTTTTCGGTGAACAGGTGCGGGAACTGGGCGATGAACAGAAAGCGGCTCTTCGACAGCAGCTTGCCGTTGTTGCCGGTGCGGTAGTCCGGCGCCAGGAACAGCGAGCACAGTTCCGTGCTGCCGGTCAGGTCGTTCGACAGGTACAGCGTGTCCATGCGGGTGAACACGTCCAGCTCGCGGCTGGAGTGCACCAGCGTGCCGATGCGATAGTTGTAGAACGGCTCCGTCAGGCCGACCGCGCCCTTGATCGCGCACACGCCGGCGATGCGGCCGTTGTCGGTGTCCTCCATGACGAACATGTAGTCGCGCTTTTCGGGCGGGATGGTCTCGGCGAACGAGGCGACGGCGATCGCCAGGCGGTCGCCCATCATCTTCATGTCCGGCTTGAGGGTGGTCATGCCGCTGCCGACCTGCGTGGCCATCACGTACAGGGCGTCGAGGTCGTTGGCTGTGATTGCGCGTACTACTAGCATAGGTGGTCCACTCTTAGATTCTGACGCAGATGACGGTATCGCCTTCGGCGATCTGGAGCGCTTCCAGCACGTCGGCCGGCAGCGCCACATTGACTTGCGATTCCAGCGCCGCGCAATGCGTGACCACGGCGCGGAAGTTGTGTTCGGAGCCGGACGATACGGCGTAGCGCAGCTGCGGTTCGCGGCCGCGGTCCGGCGATTCGACGGCGGTGGTCACACGGCGTTGCAGCGCGCCGTTGAAGGTGCGCAGCGAATTCTTGTGCGCCTGCAGGATCGGGCCGCCGTCGAAGATGTCGATGTAGTCGTCGGCTTCAAAGCCTTCTTCGGTGAGCAGGTTGAAGGCCAGTTCGCCGTCCGGGTGGATCTGGCCCATCGCGGCCTGGGCGTCGCCCGGCAGCAGCGGCACATACACCGGATAGTGCGGCATCAGTTCCACGATCAGGGTGCGGTTGCGCGCACCGCCGATGATGCGTTCGGCGTCGAGGAAGTCCATCTTGAAGAATTTGCGGCCCAGCGCGTCCCAGAACGGCGACTGGCCGGCGTGATCGGTGATGCCGGCCAACGGCACGAAGAAGCGGTCGCCGAAGCGCTGCGGCGCCAGCACGGCAAACAGCAGGCGCGCGCGCGAGAGCAGCGCCGCTTCCAGGCCGGCGTGGGCGCGGTCGCGCATATAGAAGCCCGACAGCTGCGAGTAAGCGGTCAGCTCGGAGCACAGGGTCAGCGCGTGCACGCTGTGGCTGATGTTCAGGTCGCGCGAGACTTGCTGGATGACGTCGTTGCGGAACGAGAAGTAGGTGCCGTTGGAGCCGGCCGAAGCGTGGATGGCGGCGGTGCCGGCGATCTCGCCCGTGTCCTGGCGCTCGAGTACGAACATGTACGACTCTTCGCTGGGGATGTCGACCTGGGCGTTGAAGGAAGCGATCGACAGTTCAATCGAGGCGGCGATTTTCTCGCGCGTGCGTGGCAGGGTGTGGACGCCGGGCGTCGTGACGGCGGCCAGCGATTCAAGGGCAGCTATATCCGTAAGTGCTACAGGACGGACTACAAACATGGAGACTCCCTGGGTGATGTTACGTCCGCGTGGGCCCGTGGGCCCACCCTACGTTGGGTGGGCGCGCGCGCCCACGCGCTATGCGCGATCTACGCTGCGATAACCTGCTCGATGGCCTGGCGCATGATGCGGTCGGCTTCGTCGATCTGGGCATCGGTCACGATCAGTGCCGGTGCCAGGCGGATCACGTCCGGGCCGGCGATGAGCAGCATCAGGCCCAGGGCTTCAGCGGCCTTGGTGAAGTCCTTGGCGCGGCCTTTGTAGCCAGCTTGCAGTGGAATGCCGATCAACAGGCCGCTGCCGCGCACCTTGCCCAGCACTTGCGGGTAGTCGGCGGCGAGCTTTTCCAGGTTGGCGAAGATCTTGGCCGAGGCTTCCTTCACGCGCGCCAGGAAGGCTGGCGTGTTGATCGTTTCGATGACTTTCAGCGCCACGGTGGCGGCCAGCGGGTTGCCGCCGTAGGTGGTGCCGTGGGTGCCGACGCCGAAGTGCGCAGCGATGTCGTTGGTCGTCAGCATCGCGCCGATCGGGTAGCCGTTGCCCAGCGCCTTGGCGGTGGTCAGCACGTCTGGGGTCACGCCATGCTGCATGTAGGCATACAGGGAGCCGGTGCGGCCGACGCCGGACTGCACTTCGTCGAACACCAGCAGGGCGCCGGTCTGGTCGCACAGTTCGCGCAGCGCTTTCAGGTAGGCGGTGTCGCCCGGGATCACGCCGCCTTCGCCCTGGATCGGCTCGACGATCACGGCGGCGACGTCGTCACCGATGGCGGCGCGTGCCGCGTCGATGTCGTTGTACGGAATGTGGTTGATCTCTTGCGGCAGCGGCTCGAAGCCTTCGGTGTACTTCGGCTGGCCGCCGACGGAGACGGTAAACAGGGTGCGGCCGTGGAAGGACGACAGGCAGGACACAATGCGCGACTTGTGCGCGCCAAACTTGGTGTGGGCGTATTTGCGGGCCAGCTTCAGGGCCGCTTCGTTCGCTTCGGCGCCGGAGTTGCAGAAGAAGGCGCGGTCGGCAAAGGTCGCTTCGGTCAGGGCCAGGGCCAGGCGCAGGACCGGCTCGTTGGTGTAGCCGTTACCGAGGTGCCAGACCTTGCCCAGTTGCTCGGTCAGGGCCTGCACCAGGGCCGGGTTGCAATGGCCGAGGGAGTTGACGGCGATGCCGGAGGTGAAATCGAGGTAATGCTTGCCGTTCTGGTCCCACAAGTCCAGGCCGAGGGCGCGCACCGGCACCATCGCGGCCGGCGCGTAGGTGGGGACGAGGACTTCGTCGAAGGTTTGTCTGGTCACAGGCCGCGCTGCGGCACCCGAATCAAGCTTTGCGTTCATGGCGTTCCTCATCCAATGTTAGGGGACGCGCAGCTCCAACAGCTACGGCGTGTCGATCCATTATAGGAAACGCGGCAACAAAACTCTTTTCAATCTGCGACAGGCATTTTCACTTTTCAAACGTCGGGGTCACATCTGACATTCGGACACGGGTGTAATCGGGG
>JAZJYP010000276.1:0-20827 GCA_040390345.1 Pseudomonadota bacterium
CGGCTGGGCCCGTGTCCGAATGTCAGATGTGACCCCGAAGTTTCCCCGACGTTTACCAGCGCGAGGCGTGATCCTCCGTCACGCCCACCAGTTGCACGATGCGCCGCGCATAGCCATCCGGTGTGGCCTTGACCCAGCCATTGAAGGTGCCGATCGGCTGCACGTAGCGGCTCGCGGCGATGAACAGGTCCTTGTCTTCGCGCCGCGCGCCTTCGGGCGTGAAGTGCAAGTCCAGCAAGCCGTCATCGGTGCTGATATGCCACGGCGCCATCGGGTCGACGGCCACGTAATCGAACTGCGCCGCGCCCAGGGCGCTCACTTTCCCGTCCAGCCACAGGGCGTTTTCCTGCTTGCCGAAGTAGCCCGCCTGCAGGTTGAAGCCCACATCCTGCGCATGTGCCGACGCCCAGCGCCAGGCCGTCTCGCGCGCCAGCAAGCCGTTCGAATAGTCGAAGCTGCCCACGCCGCCATCGAGCTCGTAGCGGCGCACGCCGATACGCACCTGGCCGGACAATTTGAAGCCACCGGACTTCTGCGTCGCGTGCACCGAGCCGCCATCGACCGTCCCCACTGCCAGCAGCAACGGTGGCGCGCCATCGAACACGGCTTCGATCTGGAACTCGCCGCAATCGAGCCGCAAGCCTTTCGGTCCCAGTTCGATCCGGTTCGACAGGAAGCTAAAGCAGCTCTCTCCGCTTACTTCATTGGCCAGGCGCGCCGTCAGGCCGGGCAGCCCGTCTTGCGAAAATGCAGCCACCACGTTACCTTGGGTACGGTCGAAGGCGTAGGCGAAGGCCGTGTTGGTCCAACCCAGGTCGACGATGGCGATCCCGCAAAACAGGCTGTCCGTGGCCAGCGCGGCGTAGTGCCAGCGCTTGTGGTGGAAGCGCCGCCACCAGCTGCTGCGTGCGAACGGCGGCGCCAGCGTGGCCCAGTCGATGATCGCTGCCGCCCCCTGGAAGCGGCCCATGTGCGGCTGCCCGCGCGCGTCGACTATGCAAGACGGTGCTGCGGGAAGCTTCATGCAATCTCCTGTTCATGGTCAAAAGCGGCATCGAGCAAGCCGCCAAATTCGGCCGGTTCGGTGCGCACCACCTCGATGGCGGGGCAGCCGTGCCAGCGTGCGCAGCGCCACAAGGCCAGCGCGATATCGTGCGTCATGCGTTCGTTGATACGCACGCCCGCTTCAAGCACCAGCGACTTGACCTCGAAGACACCGCTGGCGCGGTGCGCCTTGGCGTCGAGCCGGCCCACCAGTGCGCCGCGGCGCAGGATCGGCAAGGTGAAGTAGCCGTATTTGCGCTTCTCGGCCGGCGTGTAGCACTCGAGGCGGTAGTCGAAAGCGAACAGTTCGAGCGCACGGCGCCGGTCCCACACGATCGGGTCGAACGGCGACAGGATCGTCGTCAGCGTCGGCGCGAGGGCCCCGCCGGCGGCGCGCTCGGCCAGGTCCAGATGGTCGGGGTGGATATACACCGGCCCATCCCAGCCAGCGACGCTGGCGCGCAGCAGGCTCCCTTCGGCCACCAGCGCCTCCGGGTCGACGTGGGGCCGGCGCGTACGGTGGTAGTCCGGGATCCAGCCGGCGCGCGCCAGGCCCAGGGCCTTGACGGTGCGCAGCGCAAACTGGCGCCGCACCTCGTCCTGATGCGGCATCTGGCTGTCGTCCCAGCCCGGGTGCACGCGTTCGGCCAGGTCGTACACACGCTGGAAGTTGTGGCGCCGCGCGATCATCAAGGCGCCGGCCGTGAACAGCACTTCGAGCGAGCGCTTTTCCGGCTTCCAGGTCCACCAGCCGCCGCCCTTGCCGTCGCTGCGCTCGAAGTCGGACGAGCGCGCCGGCCCCTTGGCGCGGATGTGCTCGAGCACGGCCTGCACTTCAACGGCGCGCTCGCGCATCCAGGTTTCGGAATATTTCCAGCCCATGGCGGCCGGGTCGAGCATGCGGTGGCGGTACAGGCCGTAGTCGGCAATGGGCAGGAAGCAGGCCTCGTGCGCCCAGTATTCGAACAGGCTGCCCTCGGCCAGGTGCTGCTCGAGCCAGGCCGGATCGTAGTCGCCCAGCCGGCTCCACAGCACCAGGAAGGGGCTGCGCGCGACGACGTGGATGGTGTCGATCTGCAGCATGCCCATCTGGCCGATCGCCGCCAGAACGTCCGCCTTGACGGCCTTGCGGCGGCGCGCCTGGAGCATGCCTTGCGCGGCCAGGTGCAGGGCGCGCGCGCCGGCCAGTGACAATTTCAACTCGCTCATTGCTTCCAAATTATCTTTTATTGAAAAACAACTTTACCACTGTCGCTAATTGATGCACAGCGACACTACTTTTTTTCCATCTTGCAGCCCTAAATGTTGCAATTGCGTGCAAAATATCACGCATAGTCCCCTGCTTGCGACGCCTGCGGTTCCTCTCGACGAGGGTACATTGACCACCTCCAGTTCAGTGAACGAAACAATCCGACACCTGCTGCGCGCGGCCTTGCTGCCCGGCTTCGCCCTGAGCTTGCTGGCCGCCCTGTGGACGACCACCCATTACCAGGTCAAGACCGAGCGCGAGTCGGCACGCAACGAAGCCGTGGCGCACAGCCAGTCGCTGGCGCACACGCTGGCCGAACACGTCGGCCACATCCTGCGCCAGACCGACCACGCCACCCAGCTGTTCCGGCTCAAATTCGAAGAGACCGACGGGCGTTTGCGCCTGCCCGAGTTCACCCGCCACAATGGCTTGATGGACAGCGTGCTGCCGGCCAAGCTCGACCTGCCGATCGCCCTGATCAACAAGGACGGCAAGGTGATCGACAGCGCCCACGCCTTCATGCCCGACAATGTCGCGGCCGAACCGTGGTTCCGCGCCCTGGCCGGCGCCACCACCGACGCGGCCATGTTTACCACCCCGATCGCCGACGCGCGCAGCAAGAAGTGGCATATCCAGGTCGCGCGCGCCCTGTCCGACCGCAAGGGCGAGTTCGCCGGCGTGATCGTCATCATGATCGACCCGGCCTACTTCGTCGACGACTACGATCGCCTCAACGTCGACGACCAGGGCACGCTGGTGCTCATGAGCCGCGACGCCGGCCTGTCGATCGGGCGCGTGGGCGAACGCATCTTCATCAGCGACCAGATCGACTTCGTGCCGCCGCGCGAGCCCGGCCATCCGGCCGACGAACTGGTGCCCACCAAGCCATTCGACCAGGTCAGCCGCATCTACAGCTACCGCGACATGCCGCGCTACTCGCTGGTGGCCGTGGTGGGCAACAGCGAAGAGACGGCCATGGCCCATTTCGAGCGGCGCCGCGTGGTCTACCTGTGGTCCACCATCGCCGCCACCCTGATGATCCTGGGCGTATCGAGCCTGCTGATGCTCCAGAGCGCGCGCCTGCGTGCCTCCATCGTCGCCGCGCGCGAAGCCCAGGCCACGCTGCGCGCCGCCGCCGACGGCAGCCTTGACGCCGTCATCATCTTCCAGGCCTGGCCGGGGCGCGGGCGCAAGACCACCGACTTCGTCATCACCGACATCAACGAGCGCGCCGCCACCAGGCTGCAGCGTGAACGCGCCAGCCTGATCGGCCAGAAGGCCTTCGCCACACTGCCGCGCCTGCAGCAGTCGGGCTTTTTCGACACCTACCTGAAAGTGCACGAAAGCGGCCAGCCGCTCGAAGAGGAAGTCGAACTGCGCATCGGCGACGAGCCGCCCTTCTGGCTGCACCACCAGATCGTGCCCATCGGCGGCGGCGTGGCCGTCACCTCGCGCAACATCACCGAGCGTAAACGCACGGAAATCGAAGTGCGCAACAACCGCAACTTCCTCCATTCGCTGATCGACCACCTGCCCCTGCTGATCTACGTCAAATGCGTCCAGTGCAGCAGCCTTGGCACGATGATCGTCTGGAACAAGGCCGCCGAAGCGGTCACGGGCTTTCGCGCCGCCGACGTCGTGGGCAAGGTCGATACCGACGTCTTCCCGCCCGGCTTCGCCCTGCGCAACGCCGACGAAGACCGCGCGATGATGGCCAATCCCGTCGTCGTCGACAATCCGGACAAGGCGCTGCCGCTGGCCGACGGCTCGCTGCGCTACCTGCACACCGTATCGGTGCCGCTGTTCGACGAAGCGGGCAAGCTCGAATACATCCTGTGCATCGCCGAAGACATCACGCGCCGGCGCGAGCAGGAGCAAGCGCTGCGCAGCAACGAGGCGGCCATGGCGGCCGTCACCAATGCCTCGCCCCTTGGCCTGGTGCGCGTCGACATCAACGGCGCCTGCACTTACGCCAACCGCATGTTCGAGACCATCACCGGCCTGAAACGCGAACAGGCGCTGGGCATGGGCTGGCTCGACGCCGTCCATCCGGACGACCGTCGCTTCCTGGCCGCCGCCTTCGAACACCAGCACGTCAACAAGGAGCCCTACAAGGCCACGCTGCGCAGCCTGCACCCGGGCGGCCATGTGGTGATCATTGCCGTCAAGATCGCCGCCGTGCGCATCGACGACGTCATCGAAGGCTATGTGGGCACGCTCGACGACGTCACCAGCCTGCGCGAAGCCGAACTGGCGCTGCAGGAGAGCGAATCGCGCCTGCGCACCATCGCCGACACCCTGCCGGCGATGGTGGCCTATATCGACGCCAACCAGATCTACCGCTTCCACAACATCGCCTACGACCGCGAATTTGGCCAGGGCCGGCGCCACGTCGAAGGGCACAGCATCCTGGAAGCGGTCGGCGCCGAGCGCTATGCGCGCCTGGAACCGTATATCAACCGCGTGTTGAAGGGCGAGACCCTGGTGTTCGAAGAAACGGACGAACGCGATGGCGTCGAACGCACGCTCGAAGCGACCTATATCCCGCAGCTGGCGCACGACGGTGCCACCGTGGTCGGCTTCCACGTCATGCGCCAGGACATCACGTCCCAAAAACGCGAGAAGAAGCGCCTCATCAAGCTGGCCCAGGTCGATGCGCTCACGGGCCTGGTAAACCGCGCCGGCTTCCTGCACAAGCTGTCCGAGGCGATGGCCGCGGCCGCCGAGAGCGGGCAGACCATGGCCCTGATGTATATGGATATCGACCGCTTCAAGCCGGTCAACGACACCTACGGCCACAATGTGGGCGACGCCCTGCTCAAGACGTTCTCGTCGCGCCTGACCCATACCATGCGTGCCAGCGACACCATCGCCCGCCTGGGCGGCGACGAATTCACCATCATCATGGAAAAAATCGCGCGCCCGGAAGACGCTTCGAATATCGCGGCCAAGATCGTCGCGGCCATGCAAGCCCCGTTCAAGCTCGACGACATTTCCGTGTCGGTGTCGGCCAGCGTCGGCCTGGCCTTCTACAGCGGCGGCCCGATGACGCCGGAAGCGCTGCTCAAGGAAGCCGACATGCTGCTCTACCAGGCCAAGGAAGGCGGGCGCAACACCTTCCGCGCTGCCGCCTGATATAGTTGGGGCCTCGCTGCCCAACCCACACGTACTTCATGCGCTTGCTGCACACTTCCGACTGGCATCTTGGCCAGACCCTGCACAACTACGAGCGCACGTACGAACACCAGTGCTTCCTCGATTGGCTGCTCGCCACGCTCGAGGCCGAACAGCCGGACGCCCTGCTCATTGCCGGCGACATTTTCGACAACGGCAACCCCTCGGCCGCTTCGCTCAAGCAGTTTTACCGCTTCCTGCAACAGGCGCGCGCGCGCCGGCCCGGCATGGCCATTGTCGTCACGGCCGGCAACCACGATTCGCCCGGCCGCATCGAGGCACCCGGGCCCCTGCTCGAAGCCCATGACGTGCATGTCATCGGACAGGTAGCGCGCGCTGAAGACGGCAGCATCGACCTCGAACGCATGCTGTTGCCGCTGCCCGGCAAGGACGGCGGCACCGCCGCCTGGTGCCTGGCCATCCCCTTCCTGCGCCCGGGCGACGTCCCGCGCGAAGAAGGCCAGGAAGGCGACGCCTACCTGAACGGCATCGCCGTGCTGTACCGCCAGGCTTACGCACTGGCCGAACAGCGCCGCGCGCCGGGCCAGCCCATCATCGCAATGGGCCATTGCCATATGGTCGACGGCAAGGCCTCGACCGAATCGGAACGCCGCATCGTCATCGGCGGCACCGAAGCCCTGCCCGCCTCGATTTTCGACCCCGGCCTGGCCTACGCCGCGCTGGGCCACCTGCACCTGGCGCAATCGGTCGGGCAGAAGGACCATATCCGTTATTGCGGCAGCCCCCTTCCCCTGTCTTTTGCCGAACTAGGCTACATGCACCAGGTGCTGCGCGTCGATCTCGGTGCCGACACCGTGGTCACGCCCTTGTCGGTGCCGCGCGCCGTAGAACTGATGCGCGTGCCGGCCAGGCCGGCGCCGCTCGAGGAAGTGCTCGCCGCCCTCGCCGCTTTGACGCTGCCGGACCTGCCGCTGCAGCAGCAACCCTACCTCGAAGTGCGCGTGCTGGAAGACGCCCCGCAGCCGGGCAAGCGCGCGCGCATCGAAGCGGCCCTCGCCGGCAAGCCGATACGCCTGGCCAAGATCGAATCGACCAGCATGGCCGCCCCGGCCAGCATTGCCGCCCCGTTGTCGCTGGACCAGCTGGCCCGGATCGAGCCCGACGACATCTTCAAGCGCCTCTACACCCAGCGCTACGCCGAAGAAGCGCCGCCTGACCTGGTCAGCGCGTTCAGGGAACTGATGCTGGCGGCGGGCCGCGCATGAAGATCCTGAAAATCGGCGGCAGGAACCTCGCCTCCCTGGGCGGCGACTTCGAAGTCAATTTCGAACAGGAGCCGCTCGCTTCGAGCGGGCTGTTCGCCATCAGCGGCCCCACCGGCGCCGGCAAAAGCACCCTGCTCGATGCGCTATGCCTGGCACTGTATGGCGCCACGCCGCGCCTGCTCAAGTCGGGCAAAGGAGCCTACGTCCTGCCCGACGTTGGTGAAGACACCATCGGCACCCTCGATCCGCGCAGCCTGCTGCGGCGCGGGACCGGCAACGCCAGCGCGCACGTGGAATTCATGGGCAACGACGGCACGCGCTACCGCGCCCAATGGGACGTCAAGCGCGCCTACGGCAAGCCCGATGGCGCCCTGCAGCCGCCCAGGATGAAGCTGGAGCAGTTGCCCGAACAGGCCGCCATCGGCGCCACCAATACCGAGGTGCTCACCGAGATCGCCCTGCGCATCGGCCTCTCGTTCGAACAATTCACGCGCGCCGTGCTGCTGGCGCAAAACGAATTTTCGGCCTTCCTCAAGACCGAGGAAAACGACCGTGGCGAGCTGCTCGAAACCTTGACCGGCACGGCCGTCTACAGCGAGATTTCGCGCCTGGCCTTCGAACGCTATCGCGCCGAACAGGACACGACCCGGCAAATCACCCTGCGCCTGGCCGACCAGGCGCCGATGAAGGAAGCGGCGCGCGTCCAGCTCGAGCTCGATAGCGCCGCTGCCGACGCCGCGCTGGCCGGCCTTGATGCGCGCCAGGCCGCCCTGAGACAGCAGCTGCAATGGCACAAGGACTGGGACCGCCTGCGCCAGAGCGAAGCACTGGCCCAGGCCCTGCTGCAGACGGCGCAGGACGGCGTCACCGCTTCACAAGAGCGGCGCCGCCATTTCGCACTGGTCGAGCAGGCCCAACCCGGCCAGGCGCTGGCCGCCAGCGTGTACCGGCTCGAGACGGAAGGCGCAGCCGCTTCCGTGGCGCTCAGCGAGGCGGCGACGGCCCTGCAGCTGGCGGCGGCACAGCAGCAAACGGCCCAGGCGGCGGCCGTCGCGGCGGCGGCACAATGGCAGGTGGCGCAGGCGGCGCTGGCGCAAGCCGCGCCCGCACTGGACAAGGCCAAGGCCCTGGACGGTGCACTGGCGGCCCTGCTGCCGGCCCACCAGCAGGCCGCCAGCGCCAAAGCGGCGGCCGAAGCCGAACGCGCCGCCGCCCAACTGGCCAGCGCCCAGCTGGAACAACAACACGCCACGGCAGTGGCCACGCTCGATACCGTCACCAGTTGGCTGGCCAAGCACCACCACTGGCAAGCGCTGGCCGCCCAATGGCCCCGCTGGGACCAGCTCTTTACCCAGGCGTCCCAGCTCCACCATCAGCAAACGGCGCTGGGCCACAGCTTCGCGCAAGAACAGCAAGCGGGCGAGCAAGCCGCCAGGGCCGACACCACGGCGGCCAGTGCGCTGGCAGCGGCCAGCGTGCAAAGGCAGCAATTGCAGGCGCGCCGCGACAGCGCCGCCGACGCCCTGCGCCTGCTCAACGCCGACGCCTTGCAGGACGAGCGCGCAACGCTCGACGTGCGCCGCACCGCCAACGACGAGGCCGTGCGCCAGTTGAGCGAACTGGCCGACGCCGACACCAAGCTGGCCGCAGCGGGTGCCGCACTGGCTTCGGCCCAAGCGGCGGCGCCAGGCCTGGAAGCGGCGGCGGCACAGGCGGAGCGCTCGCTCAAGGCCGCCGAACTGGCCTGCGCGGGCGATGTGGTGCAGTTGCGCACCCGCCTCGAAGACGGCCAGCCCTGCCCCGTCTGTGGCAGCGCCGACCACCCCTACCAGCACACCGATGCCGCCTTGCGCGCCGTCTTCGCGGGCCTCGAAGTCCAGTTGGCCACATGCCGCGAGGCGCTGCAGGCGAACCGCGACGCGCACGCCGCCCAAAGTGCCCTGCAGGCATCGAGCCTGGCGAAAAAAGCGGCGTTGGCGCCCGCCGCGGCGCGCTTCACGCAAACCCTGGACTGGTATCGCCTGCAGGCCGGCGAACTGCTGGTGGAATCGACCTCCCTGGTCCAGCGCGAACAAACGGCGCGCGCCGCGCAAAGCCAGCGCGACGAGGCCCAGCAGGCGCTGGACCAATGCATGCGCGCGCACGCCGCGCTGGCCGAGCAAGCCAGCGCCAGCCGCAGCGCGCACGAACGCCACCAGGCACAGTGCAAGGCGCTGGACGAACGCGCCGCCAGTCTGCGCCAGCAACTGGACGAGGTGCTCGCGTCCCTGCAAGGCGCCGGACAGAGCGCACAGTGGCAAAGCGCATGGCACGTCGATCCGCTTGCCTGGCACGCCGCCCGGAGCAGCGAGGCCGGGCAATGGCAGGCGCAATCGCAAGCCCATGCCAGCCAGAGCGCCGCCCTGGCCAACCTGGCACTGGAAATGCAAGCTGCATCCGTGCGTGCCGCCAAAGCCGGCAGCGCCGCCACCAGCGCCCGCCAGGCATTCGCCCTGATCGACGCCGACATGCAGGCGCGCCACGCCGAACGGGCCCTCCTATGGGACGGCCGCCCGGCCAGTGCAGTCGAAGCGGCCCTGGGCAACGCCATCGACGAGGCCGGCGCAGCCTTGGCCGCGCAGCAGGCCGCCAGCAGCGCCGCCGCCCACACGGAAACCCGACTGCGTGAAACGCAAGCGCAGACTGCGGCGCGTCTGGCGGCCATCGGCAACGAGCTGCAGCAAGCCGGCGACGCGCTGGCGCACTGGCAGGACCAGGCCTTGCCCGGCACCGACCGCGCCGGCCTGCAAGCCTTGCTGGCCCATGGCCCGCAGTGGCTGGCAGGCGAACGCCAGGCGCTGGCGGCCATCGACGCCGCGGCAGCGAGCGCCGCCACCGTGCTCGGTGAACGCCACGCCCTGGTCGAACAGCATGGCGCACCGGCCGACCCGGCGCAGGATCCTGCTGCCCTGGCCGGGGCCCTCGACGCGGTCCAGGCCGAACGCAGCGCGGCCCACACCGCGCTGACCGCCAAACGCCTGCTGCAGGCGCAGGACGATGAGCGGCGCGGCCGCTCGCAAGCCCTGTTGGCCGACATCGGCCGCCAGGAGCTGGTGGAACGGCGCTGGGGCAAATTATCCGAATTGATTGGCTCGGCCGATGGCCGCAAGTTCCGCAACTACGCCCAGCAATTCACGCTCGACGTTTTGCTCGGTTACGCCAACAGCCACCTGGCGCAACTGGCGCCGCGCTACCGCCTCGACCGGGTGCTCAGTCCGGGCGGCCCTTCACTGGGCCTGCTGGTGCGCGACCAGGACATGGGCGACGAGGTCCGCTCCGTCAATTCCCTCTCGGGCGGCGAGTCCTTCCTGGTGTCGCTGGCGCTGGCGTTGGGCCTGGCCTCGCTGTCGGCGAACCGGGTGCGGGTCGAATCGCTGTTCATCGACGAGGGCTTTGGCAGCCTCGATAGCGATACCCTGCGCGTGGCCATGGATGCCCTCGACGGCCTGCAGGCCATGGGACGCAAGGTCGGCGTCATTTCCCACGTCCAGGAAATGACGGAACGCATCGCCGCCCGCATCGTGGTGGCACCGCTCGGCGGGGGCATGAGCACCGTCACGGTGCAATAAACGGCCTGTCAACGCTTGGTGTCGCCCGGCGCCGGTTGACGCAGCAGCTCCCAGCCCAGCTCGCGGCGCACCTGCCCCGGGTCGGGCGGCGGGCGGCGTTGCGCGATTTCGGCGCGCAGCCATTCACGGACAGATTCCTTGCTCGGTTGCTTGGGCTGGTTCATTGCACACACCGTTTCACGAAAAAGGCAGGTCGCCTATTCCTTCAACGTCAGCTTTCGCGCGCGGTTGACCGTTGTGCGCAAATATCGCGATTCGCTACAACAAACTGCCAAACGTGTGTTTTTGCTATGATGAAGGGATTCGCGAGGGCTTTTCATGTCCATTGGTGCCATCCCTGCCAGCACTGCCAGCGCGCCCGCCACGCCGGAGCCGCGCACGCGCGTCCAAGCTGCCCAAGCCAGCACCGGACTCTCGCCCGCCGCGCTGGCCCTGATCGACCACCTCAAGGCGCGCGACCTGGCCGTGCGCCAGCACGAACAAGCCCACCTCGCCGTGGCCGGCGGCCTGGCCCTGTCCGGCGCCTCCTACACCTACCAGCGCGGCCCGAACGGCGTCAATTACGCCATCGGCGGCGAAGTGGCGATCGACACTTCGCCCGGTGCCACGCCCCAGGAGACGATTGAACGCGCCCAGCGCGTCGCCGCGGCCGCCCTGGCCCCGGCCGATCCCTCCGGCCCCGACCGCGCCATCGCCGCCCAGGCCCGCCAGCTCGAGCAGCAGGCCCGCGCCGAGCTGGCCTTGCAGCAGGCCGGCCAGAACGAGCGCCTGGCCAGGGCCTACCGCGAGCAAGGCACGGCAACGCGCCTGATCGACCTGGTGGCCTGATAAAATACCGCCCTGTCCACCCTCACCGCGTAAAGACATGATCCATAAACCCGCCCGCATCCTCACCTTCAAGTGCGCCAAATGCGGCAAGGCCGTCAAAGCCTTCCTGCAGAAAGTGTCCGCCTGCTCGCATATCCAGCCCTACCAGGGCCTGTGCAGCTGCGGCGAGCTCAAACGCCATGCCACCGGCAATCCGGACGCCGTCGCTTCCTACCTGGCCTCGAATGACGACAATTGGTCGCATCACCATTGATGAGTTAAAGTAAGCCCCGCCAGTGCCGTTATTGCAAGTAAGCTCATCTCTTTCAAGCTGCAATAACGATCATGACTGCCCTCACCGCCCTGGGCTCGCGCCCTGCCCTTTCCAACACCCTGCCAGCGGCCACGCAAGCGGAAGGCGCCACCGCGAACGCCAGGCCGGCCAGCATCAGCGGCAACGGCACCGCGCCGCTGCCGGCCGTGACACCGGTGTCGCTGTCGGAAGCGGGCATCAAGCTGTCCAAGAGCCTGACCGAACACGCCGAAGTCGTGGGCGACCGTACCTCCGGACTGGCCGGCGACTTTGTCACCAGTTTCGCCAAACAGCTCTTTGGCGACAGTGCCCAAGGCGCTTCGATCAGCTTCGACAACATCAGCCTGGACACCAGCAGCAGCGTCGAGGCCGCCCTGCACGGCGGCACGGCCACCCTGAACCTGTCCGACAGCGCTCATTTCATCGGCACCGGCAAGATCGTCACCAATGACGGCCAAAGCTTCGACTTCCAGGTCGAAGTGCAGTACGACGCCCATATCACGGCGGCCAGCAACGACGCCGCGGCCGTGAGTTCCCCCGACGTGCTGGCCCTGACTGGCCGCGCCCTGCCCGCCATCAGCTTCCCCGGCGGCCTGGGCGACCTGTTCAAGCTGCTCGGGCGCGACCTGCAAGCGACCGTCCCGGCGGAAAACGGCAATTCCGGCGGCAACCTGTCGCTGCGCCTGCTCCGCCTGGTCAATACGGCGGCCCTGCTGGCACCGCGCGCAGCCGCCAGCGCCTATCCACAGGCAGCGAGCGAGGCCACGGCCTGATCTGGCACGTATAATGGAAGGGAGCGCCGATCCTCGGCGCACCTTCTATCGGTCGTTTCCATGTCCCTATTGCCTGCTCCAGACACGCCTCCCCACATCCATTGGACGCAGGGAGAGGTGGAGCATGCAGCGCTGTGGCGCTCGGAAAGCGGCATGCCGGTCCCCAAACGCGTGGTCGTCGCCGACGACACCATGCCTGCCGATACGGCCTACCGCCTGGCCTGCGAAGGCACGGCCCTGCTGTGGCGCGGCGACTTCCAGAACGCGCGCCAGCTGCTGCAAGCGCTGGCGCGCCGTGCCGACCACAAAGGCGGCAAGCCCAAACGCAGCAAGGAAGCCAAGAGCGCGCCGGGCATGCCGGAAGCGTTCCACCTGCACCGCCAGGCCCAGTCGCAGCGCGCGCGCACGCTGGCCATGCTGCTCATTCCCTTCGAGGCCGGCTACGAGATCGCGCTGCGCCGCGCGCCCGACGTCAAACTGGCCTGCAACGAAGCCTACGGGCGCGGCACGGAAGCCTTCGTCGCCTCGCTGCGCGAACTGCTGGGCGTGATCGGCGCCCACGAATGGCGCAAGAACGGCGTCGATATCGCGGCCCTCGGGGCACGCATCCATCCGCACTATGGCGTGTTCTCGCCGATCCGCGGCGAATACGTCGACCTGGTGGCGACAACGCCGCTGCCGAAAAACGCCCAACTGGCCTTCGACGTCGGCACCGGCACCGGCGTGCTGGCCGCCGTACTGGCCAAGCGCGGCATTGCCCGCGTCGTCGCCACCGACATGGACCCGCGCGCCCTGTCCTGCGCCCGCGAGAACCTCCACCGACTCGGCCTCGACGCCAGCGTCGAGGTGGTGCAGGCCGACCTGTTCCCCGAAGACCGCGCGCCGCTGGTGGTATGCAACCCGCCCTGGCTGCCGGGGCGCCCCAGCTCGTCGATCGAATACGCGATCTACGATCCGGACAGCCGCATGCTCAAGGGCTTCCTGAACGGCCTGGCCGCCCACCTGGCGCCCGGCGGCGAAGGCTGGCTGATCCTGTCGGACCTGGCCGAGCACCTGGGCCTGCGCCCGCGCGAGCAGTTGCTCGACTGGATCGCCACGGCCGGCCTGACGGTGCTCGAACGGCGCGACGTGCGCCCGACGCACCCGCGCGCGAGCGACACGGCCGACGCCCTGCATGTGGCGCGCGCGGCGGAGGTAACCTCATTATGGCGACTCGCCGCGCACTAGGCCGCCTCCTGCTATGGGCTGGCCTGCTCGCGGGCCAGCTTGCCTGGGCTGCCTGCAGCAAGCCCTTCACGATGGTGACGGAAGAATGGCCGCCGTATTCGATCGGCGGCAAGACCCAGTCCGGGCTCGACGTCGAACTGGCGCAAGCGATCTTCCGCGAAGCCGGCTGCACCCTCTATATCGGCGACGCCATCCCCACGGTGCGCCGCCTGCTGCTGTTCAGGCAAGGCAAATTCGACCTGATGCTGGCCGCCTCCAACACGCCCGAACGGCGCGTGTTCGCCAACTTCTCCAGCCCTTACCGCTACGAATCGGTGGGCCTGTTCGCGCTGGCCGCGAACATCGAGCAATTCCGCGACGTCGACAATTTCGACAAATTCGTCAAGGGCGGCCACCACCTGCTGGTGCCCAAAGTAGGCTGGTACGGCCCGGATTATGCGAACCACTACAATGGCCTGAAGGCGTCGGGCCGGCTGGCCGAATTCGGCACCCTCGCCCAGGGCATCAATATGCTGCGCGCCAAGCGCGCGCCGCTGCTGATGAACGACATTTCCGCCGCTTCCTACCAGGCCCGGGTCGAGAACATCGAGATCCGCCAGCTGCCCTTCCTGGTGCTGCACGCGCCGGTGCACCTGATGCTGAGCAAAGCGAGCACCACCGCGGACGACCTGGTCCAGATCAACGCGGCCATCACGCGCCTGGAAAGGAACGGCACGCTGCAAACGATACGCGAATCCTACGGTATTCACTAACGTTCCATTGCGCTGCCGGCGCACACCCTGTACAATTCGCCGCACAGACGCGGGGTGGAGCAGTCTGGCAGCTCGTCGGGCTCATAACCCGAAGGTCACAGGTTCAAATCCTGTCCCCGCAACCAGAATAAATATCGAAACAAAGAGCCCGACTCACGTAGCCGGGCTTTTGTTTTCTGAGAAGGGGAATGGCTGCCTTAAGCCATTCCAAAGCGGCAGACATGAGAGACAAAAAAGACAACGCAACCTTCGAGTTGCCAGGCTTCGGGCCGGCTGAACCAATCAGCGCCTCCCCCATCGAAGTCAAACGCACATCTGGCCCGCGCCCGCGCAGGAGCTCGATGAAGCAAGAGCAGCTCGAACTGCTCGAAGAAACCGACGCCTCCGGCTTGCCCGTCTGGCGCCGCGACGCGAACACCGACTTGACTGGACTGCCTGTCTGGGGCCGTTGAACGCGGCGGGCGATTGACCGCCCGATAAACCCTGATAGACTAGGTCCACCATGCATCCAACCGCCTTCGCCGCCCTGCCCCTGACGCCCGCCTTCCTGGCCAACCTCGATTCGCTCGGCTACCACCAGATGACGGAAATCCAGGCCCAGTGCCTGCCTTCCGTGCTCGAAGGGCGCGACCTGATCGCCCAGGCCAAGACCGGCAGCGGCAAGACGGCGGCCTTCGGCATCGGCATCCTGCACAAGCTCAATCCGGCCTGGTTTGCCATCCAGGGCCTGGTGATGTGCCCGACACGCGAACTGGCCGACCAGGTGGCCAATGAACTGCGCCGCCTGGCGCGCGGCGAAGGCAATATCAAGGTGCTCACGCTGACGGGCGGCGCGCCGATGCGCCCGCAAATCGCCTCGCTCGAACATGGCGCCCACATCGTCGTGGGCACGCCGGGCCGCATCCGCGACCACCTCGGGCGCGGCACCATCAACCTCGATAAGGTACAGACCCTGGTGCTCGACGAAGCCGACCGCATGACGGACATGGGCTTCTTCGACGAGATCGCCGGCATCGTCAGCGCCTGTCCCAAGCGGCGCCAGACCTTGCTGTTCTCGGCCACCTACCCGGACGACATCCGCATTGCCACCGCCGACTTCCTGGCCGACCCGGTCGAAGTGAAGGTCGAGGCGCAGCACGACAACAGCAAGATCGAGCAGCGTTTCTATGAAGTGGGCTTCGACGAACGCGACGCCGCCGTCGGGCGCCTGCTCAAGCACTTCCAGCCAGCCTCCACGCTGGCCTTCTGCAACACCAAGGTCCATTGCCGCGAACTGGCGGCCGAACTGCAAGACCAGGGCTTTTCCGCCCTGGCCCTGTATGGCGACCTGGAGCAGCGCGAGCGCGACGAGATCCTGATCCTGTTTGCCAACCGCAGCTGCTCCGTGCTGGTGGCCACCGACGTGGCCGCACGCGGCCTCGACATCGCCAACCTGGGTGCAGTGATCAATGTCGACGTCTCCAAGGACACCGAGGTGCACGTGCACCGCATCGGCCGCACCGGCCGCGCGGGGGAATCGGGCCTGGCCCTGTCGCTGTGCGCGCCGAACGAAAAGAAGTGGGTCAAGCTGATCGAGGAATATCAGAACACCCGGTTCGACTGGCACAGCATCCGCGAACTCGATGGCGAAGACCTGCCCGCCCAGCCGGCGCCGATGGTCACGCTGGTCGTCATGGGTGGCAAGAAGGACAAGCTGCGCCCCGGCGACCTGCTCGGCGCCCTGACCGGCGACGCGGGCCTGACCAAGGAACAGGTGGGCAAGATCAATGTCTCCGAGTTCATGACCTATGTGGCGATCGACCGCAATTGCGCCGAACGGGCCTTCGCGCGCCTCAACGCCGGCAACAAGCTGGGCCCCGATTTTGGCAATATCAAGGGGCGCAGCTTCAAAATGCGCTTTATCGAAGCCTAAGCTGTCACAACACGCCCGGCCCATGCGTCTAAGGAGGTATGGAGGGCGCAAGGTGTGCCCTCCGCCACTGCCAGGAGCCACACCATGTCCCATACCGCCCGCCTTCCCTTCTTCACCCTTGCGCCTGCCAACCTGAAGGCGCTGATCCAGTTCTCCACTTCGGTCAAGCAAAGCTCCCTGCCCGCCCAGCTGGTCGAACTGGTGCACCTGCGCGTCTCGCAGATCAACGGCTGCGGCATCTGCGTCGACATGCACTGGCGCGAACTGCTCAAGCGCGACGTCAATCCGCGCCACCTGAATGCCTTGCCGGGCTGGCGCGAAGCCCCCTTCTTCAGCGAACGCGAACGCGCCGCCCTGGCCTGGGCCGAAGCGATGAACGCCCTGCCCCAGCGCGACGACACCGATGGCGCCTACGCCCAACTGGCCCAGCATTTCAACGACACCGAGATCGCCGAACTGAGTTACGCCGTGGCCGCCATCAAGACCTGGAACATGCTCAACGCCAGCCTGCGCAACCAGATTCCTGAAGTGCCGGCACCGGGTTTCTGATTCGGCTACACTTTTCGCCATGAACGCCTCCGACGCCGATTTCGCGGCATTGCGCCCGCGCCTGTTCGCCATCGCCTACCGCATGCTGGGCATCCGCGCCGATGCCGACGACGTGGTGCAGGATGCCTGGCTACGCTGGAACGCCAGCGCGCAAGAAGCCGTCCAATCGGCCGAAGCCTGGTTGGTCACGGTGACGACGCGCCTGTCCATCGACCGCCTGCGCAGCCGCAAGGCCGAGCGCGAAGCCTATGTCGGCTGGTGGCTGCCCGAGCCGCTGGTGGAACTCGATGAACGCACCCCGGAGACGGCGGCCGAACTGGCCAGCGACGTGTCGGTGGCCTTCCTGTGGGTGCTCGAGCGCCTGGCGCCCGACGAGCGCGCCGCCTTCCTGATGCGCCAGGTGTTCGACCAGGACTATGCCGACATTGCCGCCACCCTGGGCAAGTCGGCAGCGAGCTGCCGCCAGATGGTGCACCGCGCGCAGGAACGGGTGCAGCAGGAACGCGTGCGCTTCGACGTGCCCAAGGACACCCACCGCGACCTGCACGCGACCTTCATGCAGGCGGCCGCCAGCGGCGACCGCGCGGCCATGAAGAGTCTCATGTCCAATGACGTGCAGCTGGTGGCCGACGGCGGCGGCAAGGTCAAGTCCTTCCTGCACATCCTGCATGGTGCCGGCCGCGTGGCCGGCGTGTACTGGGCGCTGGAACACCAGAACCCGCAGCAGGTCGCCTACCGGCCCGCGCGCATCAATGGCGAAGCGGGCCTGCTGCGCTATGTGGGCGGCGTGCTGGAGTCGGCCCAGTCCTTCATCATCGACGAGGGGCGCATCGTGGCCGTGTTCATCATGCGCAACCCGGACAAGCTCACTGCGCTGCCGCAAACGCTGTAGTCAAGGGCAGGACGTGGCGCTGCAATAGCGCGTGCGGGCGCGGCGCTGGTAGAAACGCTCGTAGTCGAGCTGGTGCTGGCTCAATTCCTGTTTCGACAGCCAGCGCGCCAGTGCCTGCTGGTATTCCGGCGTGGCCGCATGCAGCTGCAATTCCTTGTCGATGCGGCGCATCGCATCGAGGCCCCAGGCATTGCGCGTGCACAACACCACGCCTTCGACGAACGCATCGGCGTCGATGATGGGCACGGTGACGACATCGGGCGAGACTTCCTTCTCGCGGATGCGCAGCGCCACCAGGA
Source organism: Pseudomonadota bacterium (assembly GCA_040390345.1). GTDB lineage: Bacteria > Pseudomonadota > Gammaproteobacteria > Burkholderiales > Burkholderiaceae_D > Telluria_A. The sequence continues at coordinate 17,826 of JAZJYP010000276.1, forward strand.
TCGGATATTCGATCGTGTAGTCGGCCCGTCCCATGCCGATCATGCGCAGGGCGTTCGCTGCGCTGGCGCCCGAATTGGGTTTCATGCCGACGTTGGCGTCAGCGCGCAGGATGGCGTCGAGCTTGTCGCCGAAGGAGCGCCCCACCTGGTACTGGCCGCGCAGCTCGGCATCGCGCGTGAGCGCCGCCAGCGACACGCCGCCCTTCCAGTCCGGATGGCGTTCGAGCAGGTGCGTGTTCAAGACCAGCTGGGGTGCCGGTGTAATGATCAGCGGCGTTGAATAGGCCAGTTGCGCACGTTCGGGCGAGCGCACCGCATTGACCACGCAAATCGGTTTACCGGCCTGCATTTCGGCCATCACGCGCGGCATGTTCATCAACACCACCTCATGCTGGTAGTCGGGCATGGAACGAACCAGCATGCCAAGCAGTTGATCACCGATGCCCTCGCCCAGTGCGGCGAGATTCGGCGTGCCGCGCACGAAATAGGACGGCGCCAGGTCATAGACCGCCCAGCGCATCTGCTGTGCCTGGCCGTGCGCAGGCCCGCAGCAGGCCAGCGCAACGGCGCAGGCCCGGGCAGCGAGGCGACAGATGCGGGAAATGCACATGAAGTTTCCGTGGCATTGGAAGGGGATGCCACAATTATAAGTCGTATCGCCGGCGCAAGGGCCGGCGCCAGCCTATTGCTTGACGATGTCGATCGACGGGATCACGACGGGCACCGTGCCCTTGTTTTCCCAGGCGTGCATGGTGTCCTTGTCGGACAGGGCAAATTCGCCAGGGCCGTACTGCCTGGCCGTGCCATTGCTGTATTCAGTCGCCGTGCCTTGCAGGATGTAGTCGATCGCCGGCCGGTCTTGATGGCCGTGGTTGGCCGCTGTGCCGCCGGGCGCAATCGTCACCTGGCGCATGCGCAGGTCACGCCCGGCCATGCCCCAGGGCGGTTGCCCAGCCAACCAGTATAGTTGGCGCAATTTCAAAAATATATGTATCCCTAGTCGTATTCATGGTATTTGCGGGCGTCGCCGCGCACCTGGTCGGCAGGATATTTGGCGCGATTGAGGACCATTTTTTCGTCGACCGCTGCAGCCAGGTCGACATCGAGCTTGTCGGCCAGGCGCACCAGGTAGACCAGCACGTCGGCCATTTCGTGGCGCACCTGTTCCAGCTTGCCTTCGCCCAGTTCGGCGCGGGTGCCCGTGTGCAGCCACTGGAAGTGTTCAAGCAGTTCGGCCGCTTCCACGCTCAGGGCTGCCGATAAATTCTTCGGCGTGTGGAACTGGTCCCACTCACGTTCGTCTACAAACACGCGCACCAGGTCGCGGATCCTCGCCAAGTCTCCCATGGCCTACTCCTTGATGGTCGCCGTTTTGGCGAATTGCGGCGCACGCCGGTGCAGCGTCGCCTGTTCGAAAGCAAAAGCCATGCGGATCAGGGCCGCTTCGCTGTTGGCGCCGCCGACAAAGGACAACCCGATCGGCAGGCCGTGCATGTAGCCAGCGGGGACCGTGATATGCGGGTAGCCCGCCACCGCCGCGGGCGAAGCGAAGCCTCCCACGCTCTGGTCGCCGTTGATGAAGTCGATCAGCCAGGCCGGCCCGGTAGTGCCGCACACGAGTGCGTCGAGCTGCTGTTCCTTCATGACCTGGTCGATGCCTTCGGTGCGGGCGTAGCGGCGGTTGTTGGCGACGGCGTCGAGATAGGCCTGTTCCTCGAGGCCGCCCTTGGCGTTCGAGGCGAGCAGGTGGCGCTGCTGGAAGTGCGGCATTTCGCGGCCGGCATGGGCCTCGTTGAAGGTGATCACGTCGGCCATGGTCTTGACCAGCGCATGCGGCGCGTACTCGGCCAGGTAGGCCGCCAGGCCTGGCTTGAATTCGTACAGCAGCACGGCCAATTCGCTCTCGTCGTATTTGCGCCGGTTGGGAATGGCCACGTCGACCAGGATCGCCCCCTGGGCGGCGAGCACCTTGAGGGCGCGCTCGATCAGGGCGTCGCGTTCTTCATTACGGCCGAAATATTCGCGCGCCACGCCCAGGCGCATGCCCTGCAGGCCGTCCTTGCGCAAGGCGGCGCTGTAATCCTGGGCTGGTTCAGCCAGCGCGCCCAGCAGCAAGGCCGCGTCGGCCACGCAGCGCGCCATCGGGCCGGCCGTGTCCTGCGAATGGGCGATGGGGATGATGCCGCTGCCGCTCACCAGTCCCACGGTGGGCTTGATGCCGACGACGCCGCACAGCGAGGCCGGCGAGACGATCGAGCCGTCCGTCTCCGTGCCCACAGCCAGCACCGCCAGTTCGGCGGCGACGGCGGCGGCCGAGCCGGAGCTGGAACCGCCGCAGCTGCGGTCGAGGGCATAAGGATTGACGGTCAGGCCGCCGCGTGCGCTCCAGCCGCTGGTCGAACGCGACGAACGCATATTGGCCCACTCGCTCAGGTTGGTCTTGCCGAGGATGATGGCGCCGGCGGCGCGCAGCTTCTCCACCAGCGGCGCGTCGCGGCGCGCGCGCACGCCGTCGAGGGCGAGCGAACCGGCCGTCGTGCACATTTTGTCGCCGGTGGCGATATTGTCCTTCACCAGCACGGGGATGCCGTGCAGCGGGCCGCGCAGCTTGCCGGCCTTGCGTTCATCGTCTAGCTTTGTTGCGATGGCCAGCGCGTCGGGATTGAGTTCGATGATCGCGTTGATGCGCGGGCCGGCCTTGTCGATGGCCTTGATGCGGGCCAGGTAATGCACCACCAGCGCATGCGCACTCAGTGTGCCGGCGGCCATGCGCGCCTGCAGCGCCGCCACGTCGCCCTCCAGATTCCTGCCGGCGGCCTGCGCAGCGGGCAGCGCGGCCGCTGCCATGCCCAGTCCCACGAATTGTCTGCGCTTCACGCCGTGCTCCCGTCGTCACCAAAGATCGCTGAGCATACCGTGCAGGCGTAAAAAAAGCACGCCGTAGCGTTAATGCCGTTCAGTTAAGACTGGACGGCATTTTTCATTTTGGGGTTGTAAACGTT
>JAZJYP010000277.1:0-11808 GCA_040390345.1 Pseudomonadota bacterium
AAGACCTGGTCGGCCCACTGGCTGGCCCACCCGGCCTTCGCCGACGCGATCCAGGATTTCCTCGACCGCGAGGCCGGCGGTATTGACGACTACCTCGACGAACTGAACGAACGAAACCCATTCCGCAGCGCTTCGTAAGTCTCGGTTGTGTACGTTGGCTAACATATTTTCAAGCATTGCTCGCGTATAGTCGATTCATGAAAATGCATGGACCACCCTCACGGCGCAGGCTCGCCGACGTGGAGATCGCGCTGTACCAGGCGGAGCAAATGCACCGCCGCCTGATCGACCACATCCCTTTCCAGATTTTCTGGAAAGACCTCGATTTGCGCTACCTCGGTTGCAATATCGTGTTTGCGCGCGCCGCCGGCCTGTCCGACCCCAGCGAAGTGGTGGGCAAGTGCGACGACGACTTCCCCTGGGCCCCGAACGCCGAACGCATCCGCATGGACGACCGCGGCATCATCGACTCGGGCCAGCCCAAGCTCGACTTCGAAGACCACCTGATCGATCCCGACGGCGTGGCGCGCTGGTATGTGATCAACAAGCTGCCGCTGCACGACCAGGCCGGCCAGATCATCGGCGTGCTCGGCACCATCGAGGACATCACCGCGCGCAAGGACGCCGACCAGGCGCTGCGCCTGCAAAGCCGCGCCCTCGAAGCGAGTGTCAACGGCATCGTCATCACCTCGTGCGAGAATGGCAGCAATGCAGTCGAATACGCCAACGCTGCCTTTACCCGCATCACCGGCTACCCGCACGACGAAGTGATCGGGCGCGATTGCCGCTACCTGCAAGGCGCGGACCGCAGCCAGGAGGGCCTCGACGCCCTGCGCCATGCGCTGCGCAACGACAGCGAAGTCAATGTCGTGCTGCGCAACTACCGCAAGGATGGCTCGCTGTTCTGGAACCAGCTGCGCATCGCCCCGGTGAACGATGGCGACGGGCGCGTGACTCACCACGTCGGTGTGCTCGACGACATCACCCACGCGATGCGCTACCAGGCCGAACTCGAACACAAGGCCAACCACGACGCCCTCACTGGCCTGCCCAACCGCAACCTGTTCAACGACCGGCTCGAACAATCGATCGCCTTTGCGGCGCGCTACGGACACACCTTGTGGGTGGCCCTGATCGACCTGGACAACTTCAAGTTCGTCAACGACACCCTGGGCCACCACATCGGCGACCGCCTGCTGCAAACGGTGGCGCAGCGCCTCTCGTCCTGCCTGCGCGAGTGCGATACCGTGGCGCGCCTGGGCGGCGACGAATTCATGCTCCTCTTGCTGGGCCACCCGAACGCCGCGCTGGCCCACCGCATCGTGCACAACACGCTGGCCGCCCTGTCGGCACCGGTGCATATCGACAGCCACGAACTGGCCGTCAGCTGCAGCATCGGCGTGTCCTCCTATCCAAAGGACGGGCGCGACAGTGCATCGTTGATACAGCACGCCGACATCGCCATGTACCGCGCCAAGGAGGCAGGCCGCAACCAGCTGCAGTTCTATACCGAGGCGATGAACGAGCGCCTGACCGAACGCACCAATATCGAAAACGCGCTGCGCCACGCGATCGCGCGCGGCGAATTCGCGCTGCATTACCAGCCGCGCGTGGACCTGCACAGCGGCGAGATGGCCGGCCTCGAAGCCTTGATCCGCTGGCACCACCCGATTCTGGGCGAGGTGCCGCCCGCGCGCTTCATCGCCGTGGCCGAAGAAACGGGCACCATCGTCGAGATCGGCAAGTGGGTACTGCATACGGCCTGCCAGCAGGCGCGCGCCTGGCAGGATGCGGGCCTGCCGCCGATGCGCATGGCCGTCAATGTATCGGCGCGCCAGTTCCGCCACCCGCACTTTCGCGAACAAGTGATCGGCGCGCTCAAGGCCAACGGACTGGAACCGAACGCCCTCGAGCTCGAACTGACCGAAAGCCTGATGATGCAGAATGTCGACGCGACCCAGAGCATCCTGGTGGCGCTCAAGCAGCTGGGCGTGGCCCACTCGATCGACGATTTCGGCACCGGCTATTCGAGCCTGAACTACCTGATGCGCTTCCCGCTCGACTACCTGAAGATCGACCAGTCCTTCATCCGCGACATGCTCAGCGACCCGAATGGCGCGGCCATCGTGCGCTCGACCATCGCGCTGGGCCACAGCCTGGGCTTCAAGGTCATCGCCGAGGGCGTGGAAACGGCGGCCCAGCTGTCCTTCCTGGAACGCCACGGCTGCGACGAAATCCAGGGCTACTACTTCAGCCGCCCCTTGGCCGCACCGGCCATGCAGGCGCTGATGGCATCAAGGCGCCGCCTGCCCGCGTCGAACCGCCTGGTGGAACAGGGCCGCACCTTGCTGCTGCTCGACGACGAGCCGAACGTGCTGGCCTCGCTCGCGCGCATGTTCCGCCCGGACGGCTACAACGTGCTGCAGGCGACGACACCCGACCAGGCTTTTGAATTGCTGGCCCTGCACGACGTCCAGGTGGTCATCAGCGATCAGCAAATGCCGGCCATGCGCGGCACCGATTTCCTGCAGCGCGTCAAGCAGATCCATCCCGACACGGTGCGCATCATCCTGTCCGGCCACGCCAACCTTGAAACGCTGATCGAGGCGATCAACAGCGGCGCCATCTACCGCTTCTTCACCAAGCCCTGGCACGACCAGACGCTGCGCCGCAACGTCCAGGAAGCCTTTGCCCACCAGCGCCAGATGCGCGGCGCGCGCGAACTGCCGGCCACTGGCACCGGCTAAGCAGCTCCACGCCTATACCACGTAAGGCATATAAGCCATGCCATTGCCGATGATGCTGGCCAGCTGGCCCTGGTTTTCCGGGCTTTCGCTAAACGTCATCAGCACCAGGTCGATATTGACTTTTTGTGCATCGAGCAGTCCCGTCCAGAAAGCAAAGCCGCCGGGATCAGGCGCACGGTGCAAGATATTGGCATAGAGCTGGGTAACGAGCCTGGCGTTGCTTCCCGCCGCCGCCGTTTCAATGGCTTGAAATTCCTGGGAGGCGACAAAGGCAGTCGCCACAGTCTGCAGCGCCATGCCATGATCGAGTTGGGCAATCCAGAACCCCAGTCCGACAGCGTCCGGGGCACGGTCAAAGGCAGCTTGATAGAGGCGGTAAGCCTTGCCGGCGGCCCCGTCGACATCAAAGGCAAGATTCTGGTCCTGGAACTCGAGCCGTTCGATGTTGACCAGCGTATCCATATTCGGTGGCGTGTTGGGCTTGGTGTTTGGATGCAGTAGGTCTTGCACCGTAATATTTCCGGCCGTGCGCAGGATCTTGAAATTGTAAGAAAAACCTTCGTAGGCCGAGGTGTCGGTCCCGCCCTGTCCATCAATATGGTCGGCGCCGCCACCACCCACGATGCGATTGTTGGCATCGTTGCCGATAATCTGGTCGCCATAGATGCTGTCGCCGCCAATCGCATTTTCAATGACCGTGCCATAGGGAATGAATATCGATGGGTACAGTCCCCTTTGCAACTGGCCGTCCTGAAACCAGGGCGCGAATTCCGCCAATGCATTGATGTAGCCGATCGAACTGCCATGCCCCTCGCGCAGGTCGATCGCCACCGGTTGCAGTGGACGTGGATCATAGCGGGGATCTGCAGCTTCGCGCACAGCCGCAAGCGTGTCATTGCCCCCGGCATCCCAAAGCGTCAAGAAATGGAAGTCGTTCATCGCCCGGTCCGGTTGCCACAAGTCCAGGTCGTAGGGAATCGCGTAGACATCATCGTGTGCATGCGTCGCCATATTGGCCCCATACAAGGACTGGATCGCCAGTATGTCGTAAGGCATCGGGGTCGAGGGATTGGCATTGTAGCCGCCAACGTCCATGGCATAGCTCATGATCGAATGTTCGAGCGTATCGTCGGTGGCCAGCAAGGGCGCCGTGCCGCGCGTCTCGCCGTCCTTGGCAAAGGGATGTGACAGGCCAATGGCGTGGCCAATTTCATGCAAAAGGGTAAGGAAATTGCGCGCGCCGGTTTCGTCACCGGTGCGCTGGCGTTCGAAATTCTGGGACGCCGTGGTGGCATTGAGCCAGACGTCGCCAGCCAGCGCCTGATCGGACGGCTGATAAGCCTGCCCCAGGCGCGTACCCGAGACGGCCGAGCTGAACGCGAAACGCAAATCACCCACCGTGAGCCCGTCAGGCACTTCCACGAACGTCACTTGCGCCACCGCCGACCAAGCGTCGAGCGCGTGACGTACTGCTAACTGTTGTTGCGCACTCAGCGGAAACCAGCCTGCCGAGACTTCCCCATGTCCATAGTTCAGACCGCCATCAAAATGCGCCTGATTGCCTGGAAAACTGTAGGTGATGATGTGACTGGCCCAAATCGTCTCGCCATCGGGATTGCCTTCGAGTGCCGCAATGCGGAAGTCGCTTGAGGCAGCAAGGTGCAAGACCGGTGAACTCTTGTCGTAACTTGGCATGGCAATCTCTCCGTCGTCGATGCCGCGGCTTCGTCCAAATCGAAGCCTGCGTGTCGGTAGCATTGTGGGAGCAACTCGCCAGCACGGGAAGGATGCAAATGCATCACGCGCTGGGCAACATTTACCAGGAGTGCAGCCTTGGCAATATTAATAGGCTTATAATTCTGGGGCGGGACCGCAGTTCGCCTTCCACACCGACGAGGAGCAAGGATGTCGACATCAAACAACGACGTTTCGGTTTTGTTTCTTCAGGGCGGCCCCGGCCTGTCCAGCCAATTTGAGCGCAGCCAGCTAGGCGATATTGCCACCGTCGACTGGTGGGACCCGCCCTTCCTTACTGCCCCTTCCTCTGCCCCTTCCGCCTTGACCCGGTTGTACGCTGCCGTCGAAGCGAAGTTCGATGCCATGCGCGCCAGGCGGGACGGCCCAATTCACCTGCTAAGCAGCTCGTTCGGTTGCCACCTCGCGCTGCACCTGATACGCCGTTCGGGGCCCGGCGTGGCCAGCCTGACCATGCTCGCGCCCAGCCTCGATATTCCGGCCTGCTACCTGCGCCTTGCCAGGCACCTGCACCAGCAGCACCCACAGCCGGCATTGCGCGCCGCGATCGAGGGTTTCGAGGCACAAGTGGACTTGCCCAATTTCTGGACGCTCGCAGGCGCCGTGATGACGGTACCTGATTTCGCCCGCAGCTACTGGAGCGGAAAGGCGAGAAAACAAGGCGAGCAATTTGCCACGCTGCTGGCCGACGCCGCGACATTTCACCCGCCAAGCTTTCAGGCCATCCTCAATGACTTCCTGGCGCACCCGCGTCCACCTGGCTTGCTCGAATACACCGGTCCGGTGACCGCCATCTTCGGTGATGCCGACCCCTTGATCGACGCCACGGAGGGCGGCAGGCTGGTACACCAATACTTGCCTGCGGCCCGCCTGAGGACGGTGGCGGCCGGGCATTTTCCGCATCTCGAATGTGCGCCCGCACTATGGCTACCCGAGTGTGCGGCCACGCCATGATGGTCTTGAGCGACTACCTGCTGGGGCTGTATGGTGCAACTGGCGAACTGCCGGCCAACGAATTTGCCGAATTCGCCTTCGCGCACACCAAACGGATCCTCAAGTTCGACTCGGCCCGCTACATGTCAGTCGACACCAAGGCCGCTTCTGCGACGGCAGTCTGCGCCACGCTGCATAATGAGCCGGACTCGCTCCTGCTCGATTGGGAACGAATCAGCAGGCAGGACAGCGTACTCCAGGAAGTAACCAGGCAGCCCGGCAAGGCTTACAACTTCAACGCGCGTCATTTGTATGCCGGTGCAGCGCAGTCGATCATGCGCGATTATGCCACTCGTTATGCGCACGAAAATGGCGTCGTGGTAGCCGCTCGCAATGCCCACACCGGCTATTGGGACGGCCTGTCGCTGTACCGGGCCCGCCATGCGCAGCAGTTCAACCGCGACGAAGCCGCCTTGCTGGAGGAGTTGGCGCCCCACTGGCGCCTGGCCCTGCACTTGAACCAGACGCGCGGCCACGAGCTGGCAAAAGGCGATATCGCGCTGGCCATCATCCAGAGTGACGGTGCGCTGCGATTTTGTACTCCGCGCTTCGTCAAACTCGTACAGGCACTCGTGCCAGACTGGCACGGCCCTCGCCTGCCCGAACCGGTACTTCAAACCTTAAAGAAGAACAGCGTTTGTTCTTTCCACGGCACGCGAATCCGCCTGGCGGTACGCCGCGTGGACCAATTGCTGATGGTGCGCGCGCTGCAGGCCAGCCGTGTAACCTGCCTGAGCAACCGCGAACTGCTGGCGGCACGCTTGTATTGCCAGGGCGGCTCGCACAAAGAGGTGGCGCAACAAATGACACTGGCGCCTGCCACCGTTCGCAATATGGTCCAGCGCATCTATGCCAAGCTGGGAGTGCGCGACAAGGGGGAATTGGCGACCTTGTTCGCCCGCGAGGCTGCCTGAACCAAATCGCCACCTTTGCAAGCGACATCAAATATGGAAGAATGGCCCACACTTTTTAACAGGAGACATCGTGGCAGCCCTCGACCACTACTTCAAACTGACCGACAACGGCAGTGACGTACGCACCGAGCTGCTGGCAGGCCTGACGACTTTCCTCACGATGGCCTACATCATCTTCGTCAACCCGGCCATCCTGGGCGACGCGGGCATGCCGCGCGAATCGGTGTTCGTGGCGACCTGCCTGGCGGCGGCGATCGGCTCGCTGATCATGGGCCTGTACGCCAACTACCCGATCGGCATGGCGCCGGGCATGGGCCTGAACGCCTACTTCGCCTACGCCGTGGTGCTGGGCATGGGCGTGAAGTGGCCGGTGGCGCTGGGCGCAGTGTTCATTTCGGGCTGCCTGTTCGTGCTGGTGTCGGTGCTGCGCCTGCGCGAGATGATCGTCAACGGCATTCCGCCCTCGCTGCGCATCGGGATCACGGTGGGCATTGGCCTGTTCCTCGGCCTGATCGCGCTCAAGGGCGCCGGCATCGTCGTGGCCAACCCGGCCACGCTGGTGGCCATCGGCGACCTGCACAAGCCCACCACGGTCCTCTCCATCATCGGCTTCTTCATGATCGTCGCGCTCGACCGCATGCAGGTGCGCGGCGCCATCCTGATCGGCATCCTCACGGTGACTGTATTGTCCTTCTTCTTTGGCGGGAACAGCTTCCATGGCATTGTCTCGGTGCCACCGTCGATCGAGCCAACCCTGTTCAAGCTCGATATCGCCGGCGCCCTGTCGATGGGCTTTTTGAATGTGGTGCTGGTGTTCTTCCTGGTCGAACTGTTCGACGCCACCGGCACCCTGATGGGCGTGGCCCAGCGCGCCGGACTGCTCACGGCCGGCAAGATGGCGCGCCTGAACAAGGCCCTGCTGGCCGACAGCGTAGCCATCATCGCCGGTTCCGCCCTGGGCACCTCGAGCACCACGGCCTATATCGAGAGCGCGGCCGGCGTGCAGGCGGGCGGGCGCACCGGCCTGACCGCCGTCGCCGTGGCGCTGCTGTTCCTGGCCAGCCTGTTCCTCGCGCCCCTGGCGGGCGCCGTGCCGGGCTACGCCACCGCCCCTGCCCTGCTCTACGTGGCCTGCCTGATGCTGCGCGACCTGGCCGACGTGGACTGGGCCGACACCACCGAGAGCATCCCCGCTGCCGTCTGTGCGCTGATGATGCCCTTCACCTATTCGATCGCCCAGGGCGTGGCCTTCGGCTTCGTCACCTATGCCGCCCTCAAGCTGTTCACCGGGCAGGCGGGCGTGGTCAAACCCATCGTCTGGGCCATCGCTGCCGTCTTTACCTTCAAGTTCATTTATCTGGGCGCAGGCTAAACGTGTGCAATTTTGCACACAGGCCGTGCGGCCTGTGATCTTTCACACCGGTGTTAATCGGTGCACACTCTGGCGCATAACAACCTGAGGAGACTGTAATGCGCTTGTCCAAGACCCAGAAAAACCTGCTGCGGCGTTCTGTTGCTGTACTGATTGCTCTGCCGGCTGCAGCCGCGGTGCAGTCGGCCTATGCCCAATCCGCTCCTGGCGCCGGCGCTTCGGCCGACGTCGAGAAAGTCATCGTGACGGCACGCCGCCGCGCTGAACTGATCCAGGACGTGCCGGGCGCCGTCAGTGCGATTTCTGGCGCGGAGCTGGAAAAACAAGCCCTCCCCGACATCACGGCCCTGGCCGATTTCATTCCCAACACGACGCTCAAGGCTTCGCGCGGCACCAATACCACGCTGACGGCCTTCATCCGCGGCATTGGCCAACAGGACCCGGTGGCAGGCTATGAACAGGGCGTGGGCATCTACCTCGACGACATTTACCTGGCCCGCCCGCAAGGCGCGCTGACCGATATCTACGACCTCGAACGCATCGAGGTCCTGCGCGGCCCGCAAGGTACGCTGTACGGCCGCAACACCATCGGTGGCGCCGTCAAGTACGTCACGCGCAAGCTCTCGCCCAAGACAGGCTTTGAAGTCAAAGGCACGATCGGCAACTACGGCGAGAAAGACCTGGTCGCCAAGGCCAATATCGCCGTCAACGACATGCTGCGCATTGGCGCGACCATCGGCACGTTCAACCGCGACGGCTTCGGCAAAAACGTCATCAACGGCAAGGACAACTACAACAAGGACGTCGGTGCCGGCCGCATCAGCGTGGAACTGACGCCGGTACCGGAACTGTTCATCCGCCTCGCTGCCGACCGCACCGTCGACGATTCGCTGCCCAAGCAAGGCTACCGCCTGACGGCCGGCCCGGCGCCGACCAGCTATCCGGTCCTGCCAGGCGACTATGACACGCGCGCCAACCTGTACACGGTATTGGGCCAGCAGCAGAAAGTCACCACCAAGGGCACCTCCCTGCTGGTGGACTATGCGATCGACCCGACCCTGTCGTTCAAGTCGATCACGGCGCACCGCTCGTCCAATTCGATCGCGCCGATCGACTTCGATTCGCTCGACACGCCGCTGTTCGAAGCCCCGGCCATCTACAAGGACAAGCAGGACAGCCAGGAATTCCAGGTCACCTACACCGGCGCCAAGCTGCAAGGCGTGGCCGGCGTGTTCTACATGAAGACCAACGCCTTCAACGAATTCGACGTGCTGTATAACGCCGCCGGCGGCCTGTCGCTGTACACGCAAGACGATATCGACACCAAGACCTGGGCGGCCTTTGCCGACGCCAGCTACAGCGTCTCCGACACCTTCAACGTGACCATGGGCGGGCGCTACACGGACGATGACCGGCGCGCACGCATCTTCAAGAAGACCTACCTGGGCTTGACCGGTTCGCCAACGCTGGGCAATCCGGCAGCCGTGGGCGGTGCGCCGAACACTGACATGAGCAAGGACGACCTGCACCGTACCGACACCAAGTTCACGCCCAAGCTCGGCTTTGGCTGGAAGATGGAGAAGGAACACAATATGTACGGCACCTGGTCCAAGGGCTTCAAGGGCGGCATGTTCGATCCGCGCATGGACCTCGTGGCCTCGGGCGGCCCGACTTCGGCCGCCTCGCTGGTCAAGCGCCAGGGTGTGAACCCGGAAGAAGTGAGCACGTTTGAGCTGGGCGTGAAGTCCAGCATGAACGGTGGCCGCCTGCAGACCAATGCCGCCGTGTTCTACTCGGATTACAAGAACGTGCAGATTCCCGGTTCCATCCCGACGTATAACGCGGCGGGCGTAGTGACCGGTTTCGCCGGCACCCTGACCAACGCCGGCAAGGCCAAGATCAGCGGCCTGGAACTGGAAGCGATGGCGCGCGTGACCGACGCCTTCTCCGTCAGCGGCATGTTCAGCTACATCGATGCGAAGTACAAGGAGTGGATGGTCGCCAGCGGTGCCACCCTGGTCAACGTCGCCGGCATGGCCGAATTCCAGAACACGCCGAAGAACTCGGCCAACCTGTCGGCCACCTACGATTGGCCGCTGGCCGTGATGGACCGCACCGGTACGCTGTCGCTGTCGAACAGCGTGTCGTACAAGAGCAAGGTGTACCAGTCCGAGATCGTGCGCATGACCGGCATCGCCTCGCTCGACGCGACGGTGCCGCAAAACCTGATGCTGGCACAGGAAGGCTACTCGGTGTGGGATGCTGGCCTGGTCTGGACCAGCAGCGACCGCAAGGTGCAAGTGGGCCTGCATGGCCGCAACCTTCTCGACAAGCGCTATAAAGTGGCGGGCTATGGTTTTGGTGGCTTCTTCAACACCATCACTACCTTCTACGGCGACCCACGCACCGTCAAGCTGACGGCGAGCCTGAAGTTCTGATGTTTGCGTGGGCACATGTGCCCATCCTACCGATACGTAGGGTGGGCGCAAGCGCCCACGCATCGTTCAGGTGCGGACAAACAGCCCAGGCTGGGCGTCCGCATATTCCCGCAGCAGGTTCCACACGGCGCGCACGCGCGGCAAGCGGTACAAATCCACCGGCGCCACCAGCCAATAGGCGCGGTCGGCATGCACTTCATCCTGCAGTACCGGCACCAACCGGCCATCATCGGGAATCACATACGGCGGCGCCATGATCAGCCCCAGCCCTGCGGCAGCGGCTTCGGCCTGCGCCATCATGCCGGTGCAGCACAGGCGGCGGCGCGGCGTGAAGCCCAGTTCATCAAGGAAGTTCAATTCATTGCTGGCCAGGCGGTCCTGCACATAGTCGACAAAATCGTGGTTGGCCAGGTCGGATTTGCGCACGATCGGCCGATGGCGCGCCAGGTAGTCGGGCGAGGCGTACATGTAGAGCCGGAACGACGCGAGCCGCGTGACCATGTAGCGCCCCGTATTGGGCGCATCGAGCGTGACGCCCAGGTCGGCCTCGCGATTGGCCAGGTTGGCAAAGCGCGGCTGCACCAGCAGGTCGATCGAGAGGTCCGGATGGTCTTGCAGGAAGCGCGCCAGCAGCGGTGTAATGACGCGCACGCCGAGCACTTCCGGCACGCCCAGGCGCACCACGCCGCGCACTTCCACCTGGTTCCCGCTTAACTGGTCCTGCGCGGCCAGCGCCGCACTCTCCATCACTTCGGCATGCGGCAGCAGGGCCTGGCCCATCTCGGTCAATTCATACCCTTCGCGCGAACGGTCGAACAAGGTGGAGCCCAGCTGGGCTTCGAGCCGGTCGATGCGGCGCGCCACGGTCGTGTGTTCCACCTCCAGCCGGCGCGAGGCGCCCGACAGGGTACCGGCACGCGCCAGTTCAAGGAAATAACGCAGGTCGGTCCATTCAGGCAGGGTTTTCATGCGGGCTATTGTGCATCAGTGCACAGTCTGCTGGCAATTTTTTCCTCACGCCCCGCGCGCGGCGCGGCATAGAATCGGCAGATCGACAGAAAAGGGACGCGGCATGGATACACTGAATATCGGCGGACTCGTGGCTTACCAGGCGCGCTACCGCCCTCAGGCGCGGGCGCTGTGTTTTGCTGGCCAATGGTACAACTGGCAGCAGGTCAATGAGCGCAGCAACCGCCTCGCGCAGGCGCTGCGCGCGGCCGGCGTCGGACACGGCGCGCGCGTCGTCACGGTGCTTTCCAACTGCCTCGAAATGATCGATATCTACTGGGCCTGCGCGCGCATGGGCGCCGTCGCCGTGCCGCTGTCGCCACTGCTGATGGCATCCGGCCTGCGCACGCTGCTGGGCGACGCCCAGCCTGCGGCCCTGTTCTATTCCGACACCACCGCCGCCGCGACCCTGCCGGCGAGCGACGGCCTGGCCTGCATGCGCATCCGCACCGGAGCGGAATACGAGGCCTTCGCCGCCACCGGCTCGTCCGAGCCATTGAACGCTTCGATCGCGCCGGATGACCTTTACAACATCATGTACACCAGCGGCACCACCGGCCTGCCCAAGGGGATCGCGCTGA
>JAZJYP010000278.1:0-9180 GCA_040390345.1 Pseudomonadota bacterium
GCGATGCGGCCGGCGTCCTTGGTGGCCTGGCGCTGCGAGTCGTTGAAGTAGGCCGGTACCGTGATGACGGCTTCGGTCACTTCTTCGCCGAGGTAGTCTTCGGCCGTTTTCTTCATCTTGCGCAGCACTTCAGCGGAGATCTGTGGAGGCGCGAGCTTCTTGTCGCGCACGCCGATCCAGGCGTCGCCGTTGTCGGCCTTCATGATCTGGTATGGCATCAGGGAGATGTCCTTCTGGACTTCTTTCTCCTCGAACTTGCGGCCGATCAGGCGCTTGACCGCGAACAGGGTGTTCTTCGGGTTGGTCACGGCCTGGCGCTTGGCCGGCGCGCCGACGAGAATCTCGCCGTCATCCTGGTAGGCGATAATCGACGGCGTGGTACGCGCGCCTTCCGCATTCTCGATTACCTTTGGCTGACCATTTTCCATGATCGCGACGCAGGAGTTGGTCGTTCCCAGGTCGATACCGATAATTCTGCCCATGATTTTTTCCTTTTAGATGCTTGTTTTCAGATGCTTCGAATATGGTGCGATGTAGCGCCGTTTCAAGCGCCCATGCATATCTTTTTTACTTCGGTGCGGCGGCGGTGACGATGGCCGGGCGCAACAGGCGGTCGGCGATCATGTAACCTTTTTGCAGCACGTTGACGACCGTGTTGGCTTCCTGCTCGGCCGGCACGACGGCCACGGCCTGGTGCTTCATCGGGTCGAGCTTGTCGCCCTGCTGGGGCAGCACTTCGACCAGGCGGTTCTTTTCAAAGGCGCTGGTGAGCTGCTTGAGCGTCATTTCCACGCCTTCCTTGAGCGACTCGATCGACGGCGTTTCCACCTTCAGGGCCATTTCCAGGCTGTCGCGCACCGGCACCATCGCTTCGGCGAACGATTCGATGGCGAATTTGTGGGCTTTGGACACATCTTCGGCGGCACGGCGGCGGATGTTTTCGCCTTCGGCCTTGGCGCGCATGAAGGCGTCCTGCATTTCGGCCAGCTTGACCTGGGTGGCGGCCAGCTGTTCGGCCAGGCCAGGATCGGCCGGCGCTGCTTCGGCTGCCGGTGCCGCTTCAACCGGGGCGACCGGCTCCTGGGACACTTCTTGGTTTTCTTGGTCTTGCATCGAAAAAACTCCTACTATCAAAGACTTAGCTGTCAAGGCCTCACAAATGGGGCTATACCGTATTTTTTCAAGGGGTAAGTTGAGGTGTAACTTTTGTTACAACATTTACCAAATCAAGCAGGCATGCGCGCGGCCGAAGCCCTACCATGGTGTTAACCACCAGAGAGAAACCGCCATGGGGAGTTCCACGATGAAGCTGCCACTGATTACCGCCACCGTCGTCGCCTACACGGTCCTGGCCATGGCCTGGATCTGCTACGCGGAGCTGGCCCTACCCTGAGCCCGCTATTTTAACCTACTGCGGCGCGCCGAAATAAATCGCCTGTTCGGCGCCATATTCGACGTCTTTCTTTTCTGCTTCGCGCTGGGCCACGGTCATCATGGTTGGCCAGCCGATTAAATGCTGTTCAGCAATTTCCGCCAGCGCCGCGATCCAGGCCGGCGATTCGTTCAGGCAGGGGATGTACTGGAACTGCGATCCGCCGTTCTGCTCGAACGCTTCCTTCGCTTCCATGCCGATTTCTTCCAGCGTTTCCAGGCAGTCACTGGTAAAGCCCGGGCACAGGACGTCGACCCGCTCGATGCCTTCGCGCGCCAGTTTTTCCAGCGTCGGGATGGTGTAGGGCTGCAGCCACTCGGCCTTGCCAAAACGCGACTGGAAGGTCACCACAAAATCGTCGTCATTGAGGCGCAGCTTGGCCGCCAGCAGGCGCGCCGTCTTCTGGCATTCGCAGAAGTAGGGATCACCCTTGAGCAAGGTGCGCTTGGGCGTGCCGTGGAAACTCATGACCAGCTTGTCGCCGCGGCCGTTCGCTTCCCAGCTGGCCAGCACGCTCTCGTGCAGGGCATCGATATAGCTGTCGTGGTCGTGGTAGTTCTTCACCAGCCGCACTTCGGGGATGTTGCGCACCTTGGCGTAGTGGCCGAAGACGGCGTCGTAGATCGAACCGGTGGTCGTGCCGGAATATTGCGGGTAGGACGGCAGGATGGCGATGCGGTCGCAATGCTCGGCCTTCAACTGGTCGAGCACCTCGGGCAGCGAGGGCGAGCCGTAGCGCATGGCCATGACGACTTTCACGTTGTCGTGGCCGCGCTCGCCCAGGGCGCCGCGCAGCAGGGTCGCCTGCTTCTGGGTGTGCACTTTCAGGGGCGAGCCGTCGCGGGTCCAGATCATCTCGTATTTGGCGGCCGACTTCGACGAGCGGAACGGCAGGATCACCAGGTTGAGGATGAACCACCACACCAGGCGCGGGATTTCGACCACGCGTGGATCGGACAAGAACTCCCTCAGGTAGCGGCGCACGGCGCGCGTGGTGGGCGCGTCCGGCGTGCCAAGGTTGACCAGCACGATGGCGCTGCGGCGCACGGTGCCGTGGCTGAAAGAAGGCTCTTTGCGAAAGGACATGTAGTTTGGACGGATTGGCAACTTGAGCTGCCTATTATAGTTTCTTCAGGGATTGATAAAAAGATATTTGCATTTCCCTTCAGGAGGCGAGCAATTCGCGCGCATGTTTGCGCGTGGTCGCGGTGATTTCCAGCCCGCCCAGCATGCGCGCGACCTCTTCGACGCGGGCCTTGCTGTCGAGGACATCGATGCGCGAGACGGTCTTGCCGGCCGCGCTCGTGCCCTTGGCCACCTGAAAGTGGGCATTGGCCTGGCTGGCCACTTGCGGCAAGTGGGTCACGCACAGCACCTGGCGTTCCTGGCCCAGGCGCTTGAGCAGACGCCCCACCACTTCGGCCACGCCGCCGCCGATGCCACTGTCGACCTCGTCGAAGATCAGGGTCGGCGTGGTGGTGGCGGTGGAGGTAATGACGGAAATGGCCAGCGCGATGCGCGCCAGCTCGCCGCCCGAGGCCACCTTGGCCAGCGGACGCGGGGCCACACCGGCGTGGCCGGCGACGAGGAATTCGACCTGTTCGACGCCATGCGCGGCAGGTTCGCACCCGTTCAGGGCGACGACGAAACTGCCGCCGGTCATGTTCAGGTCCTGCATGGCCGTCGATACTTGAGTACTCAACAATTTCGCGGCCTTGGCGCGGGTAGCGGACAGCTGGCCGGCCACGGCGTCGTAGGCGGCGCGCAGCTTGTCTTCCTGGGCGCGTAGTCCGTCGAGGTCGCTGGCGTCGGCCAGCTGGCGCAATTGTTCGGACAGGCGCGCGTGTTCGTCGGGCAGTTCTTCGGGCGCGACGCGGAACTTGCGCGCCGTGCTGTGCAGCGCTTCGAGGCGCGCTTCGACGCTGCGCAAGCGCGCCGGGTCCAGTTCGACGCGGTCGAGGTAGTCGTTGAGGGCGTAGACCGCTTCCTGCAGCTGGATGCGGGCCGGTTCCATGCAGTCAAGCACACCCTGCAGCAGCGGGTCGACCACCACCAGCTTGCCCAGCTTCTGGTTCAGCGAGGACAGCTGCGACAGGATCGGGTGCTCCGATTCGCTGATCGCGGCCAGCGCTTCCTGGGCGCCTTCGAGCAGACTGGCCGCGTGCGACAGGCGGCTGTGTTCATTACCAACGTCCGCCCATTCGCCCGGCTTGACGGCCAGCTTGTCCAGTTCATTGACTTGCCACTCGAGGCGTTCGCGCTCGATCAGCACGTTCTTTGCATTGGTCTCGAATTCTTCGCGCTGGCGGGCCAGCGCGCGCCAGGCCTTGTGCGCCTGCGCGACCGCGCCAACGTCGAAGCCGCCCTGGGCGTCGAGCAGGGCGCGCTGCGCTTCGGGTTTGAGCAGCGACTGGTGCGCGTGCTGGCCATGGATGTCGACCAGCAGTTCGCCCAGGTCGCGCAGCTGCGTGGCGGTGGCGGCGACGCCATTGATGAAGGCTTTCGAGCGGCCGGCATTGTCGATCACGCGGCGCAGCAGGGCCCCGCCCTCCTCGACCGCGAATTCATTTTCATCGAGCCAGGCGGCGGCCGCGCCGGCGACGGCAAAATCGGCCGTGATATCGGCCTTGGCCGCGCCTTCGCGCACGACGGAGGCGTCGCCGCGCCCGCCCAGCGCCAGTTGCAGGGCATCGATCAGGATCGACTTGCCGGCCCCGGTCTCGCCGGTGAAAACGGAGAAGCCGCTGGAAAATTCGAGTTCAATTGCATCGACAATGACGAAGTCGCGGATGGTGAGGGTACGCAGCATGAAAAATTCAACGTCCTAGTGTGAGCTTGCCTTCGGCCGATGGATATTCGTTCCAGTGCAGCTTTTCGCGCAGCGTGTCGTAATAGCTCCAGCCCTCGGGGTGCAGGAAGGTGATGGTGTGGGGCGATCGTTCGATGACGATCTGGTCGCCGTGCGCGAGGCTGGCGAAGGTTTGCATGTCGAAGTTGACGCTGATGTCGCGCCCGCCGACGATCTCGATGACGATCGAACTCGAATCGGGCACCACGATCGGCCGGTTCGACAGCGCATGCGGCGCGATCGGCACGAGCACGATGCCACCGAGGCTGGGATGGAGCAGCGGGCCGCCGGCCGACAAGGCATAGGCGGTGGAGCCGGTCGGCGTGGCGATGATCAGACCGTCCGAGCGCTGGTTGTACATGAAGTGGCCGTCCACCGTGACCTTCAGTTCGGTCATGCCGGCACCGGCGCCGCGCGCCACGACGACGTCGTTGACGGCCAGGCCGCTGGCGATCTTGACGCCATCGCGCATGACGCGCCCTTCAAGCAGGGTGCGCTGTTCAGCTTTCGACTTGCCGCGCAGGATATCGGCCAGCACCGCAATCATGCCCTCGCTGGGGATGTCGGTCATGAAGCCGAGGCGCCCGGCGTTGATGCCGATCAGCGGCACATGGTAGGGCGCGAGCTGGCGCGCAAGACCGAGCATGGTGCCGTCGCCGCCCATGACAATGGCCGCCACGGCCGCCACGCCAATCTCGGCCACGCCCATGCTGTCGATGCCGGGCAGGGCCAGGTGGGCCGCCGTCTCGGTCTCGCACACTACCCGATAGCCTTCACCCTGCAGGAAGCCGACCAGGCCGGCCAGCGACTCCTCGATGCCGGCGGTGTTGTGCCGCACGACGAGCGCAATGATTTTCTGCGGGCTTGCTGGCATAGGGTTCTCGGCAGGTTGACAGGGGTAGCGACACGCAGGAGATTAACTCATAATGGTCGCTTCTGCCATACAGCCAGCCCGACGGCTTGGCTGTATGCCCATACAGTATACAACGGAGGAAGCATCCATGGCCAAGGCACTCGGCGTCGGCGGTATTTTTTTCAAATCCAAGGATCCGCAGGCGCTGCTGGCCTGGTACCAGCAACACCTTGGCTTGTCCTCCGAATCGAGCGATTACGTCGCCTTCGCCCCGGCCGCGATGCCGGCCGGCGCCAGCACCACGTTTTGCCCTTTCAAGGCCAGCACCGACTACTTCGCCCCGTCCGGGCGCGACTTCATGTTCAACCTGGTGGTCGACGACGTGGCCGGCGCCATCGCCCAGGTGACGGCGGCCGGCGCCATGCAGGTGGGCGGCATCGAGGACTACGGCTATGGCCTGTTCGGCTGGTTCATGGACCCGGACGGCAACAAGGTCGAACTCTGGCAGCCCACCGCCAAATAATCAGTGCACCACGGCCAGCGCAAAGGCCGCGCCAATGGCCACGCTCATGCTCACCAGGTGCAGCAGCATCAGCGCCAGCCAGCGTAGTGCGGTGGCCTTGCGCGAGCCGCCGTAGACGCGCCGCATCGCCACCGGCAAATAGAAAGCCAGCCAGCAAAACAGGGCAAACTTGAGCAAACCCCAGGGCGCGAGCATGATCAGGCCAATCTGCAGGTAGGCGAAGGCGTTGGTATGCAGGGCGAACAGCAGGTGTTCGCCATAGCGTTTGCCCGACCCCAGGTAGAGGATCTTGAGGAACAGGGCGAACAGCGGCATCAGGCAGAACATCGCATACGGCGCGTAGGCGAAGAAGCCTTCCGAAATGACCTTGACCTTCTCACCCTGGTCGAGCTTTTCGAAATTGTCGAACTTGTTGGCGACCTTGGGGCTGTATTTGCGGATCGCGTCTTCCATTTCATTGTCCGGCACGTCGGTCGTCCTGGCCGCAACGGCGGCGTTTTTCTTCGCCATGGCGGCGGCGACGTCCTTGTCGACGTCGCGCCTGATCTCGGCATTGTTCACCTTCGGGCTGTCGAAGTTGGCGACCTCGGGGCCGAACATCTTGAGCAGGGCAAAGAACACGATCGACAGCGTCAGGTACAGGCGCAGCGGCACCACATAGCGCTGGCGCCGCCCCGCGATATAGTCGGCCGTCAATTGGCCCGGCTTGAACAGCAGCAGCTTCATGGTCTGCCACAGGCGCCCTTCCAGGGCCACGTAATGGCCGACGAATTCGTGCAGGAATTCGGTGGCACTGGGCACATGCAGGCGCGTCTCCTGACCGCAAACGGGACAGAAATGGTACTGGACGGCGGCCCCGCAATTGAGGCAGTGGGTCAGGTCGTCATGCGTCAGGTCTGGCTTCAAAGCGGCACTTTCATAGGTGAAACGGGCAAGACCCTCATGGTAGCCGAGTTCGGCAAGAATTTACATCCAGCAATCGCGCGACCGGGCCCAAGTCGGCGCGCTACCATCGGCAACAAGGAGGCATGCCATGGCGACCGAAAAGAACCCGCCGCTCCCGCACGAGCGCGATGAAAGCACCGCCGGCAAGGCGCCGCTGCCGCGCGGCGTCATGCAGCAGGCCCAGGACGACCTGGACCAGGGCCTGGTCGATACCGACTTGCACGGCATCCGCGGCATCGAAGAAGCGAATACACCGAGCGATCCATCCGGGCAGGCCCACCCGCGCGGCAACGCCGGCCAGGGCATGCGCGGACAGCAGGGCAACAAGGCCAAGGGGCCGCAGCCATGAGGGTGCTCGTCGGCGCGCTGGTGCTGGCCGCCTGCGCCGCCGCGCGGGGCCAGGGCATGCCGCCAGGCTGGGGCCCGCACCCGGTTTTGCCCGAGCCCGAACATACGCTCCTCCCGACGATCAACGTGGCAGCGGCCGAGCCGTGGACCGGCGGCGCCAAGCCGATACCGGCGCCCGGCTATGTGGTGAGCGCCTATGCCGGCTCGTTGCAGCATCCGCGCTGGCTGTATGTGCTGCCCAATGGCGATGTGCTGGTCGCTGAAACGAATGCGCCGCCCAAGCCCGACGATGGTACCGGCATCAAGGGCGCCATCATGAAGCACCAATTGAAGAAGGCGGGCGCCGGATCGGCGTCGGCCAACCGCATCACCTTGCTGCGCGGCCTGGACGCGCACGGCGCCGCCCAGCAGCGCACCGTCTTCCTCGACGGCCTCAATGCGCCGTTTGGCATGGTCCTGGTCGGCAACGATTTCTACGTCGCCGGCACCGATGCGGTGCTGCGCTTCCCCTACCACGAAGGCGACACCATGATCCGCGCGGCGCCCACCAAGCTGCTGGACCTGCCGGCCGGCACACTGAACCACCACTGGACCAAGAATATCGTCGCCAGCGCGGACGGCAAGCGCCTGTTCGTCTCGGTGGGCTCGAACAGCAATGTCGGCGAAAACGGCATGGACAAGGAAGACGGACGCGCTGCGATCTGGGTCATCGACCGGGCCAGCGGGCACTCGCGCGTGTACGCTTCGGGCTTGCGCAATCCGGTCGGCATGGCCTTCCAGCCGCAAACGGGTGCGCTGTGGGCCGCCGTGAACGAACGCGACGAACTGGGCAAGGACCTGGTCCCTGACTACATGACCGCGGTGCGCGACGGCGCCTTCTACGGCTGGCCCTACAGCTATTTTGGCCAGCATGTCGATTCGCGCATCAAGGCGCCCTCGCCTGCCCTGGTGGCGGGCGCGGTCGAGCCCGATTATGCGCTCGGTGCGCACACGGCCTCGCTGGGCCTGGCCTTCTACGACGCGGCACTGATGCCGGCGCTGCGCAATGGCGCATTGGTCGGCCAGCACGGCTCGTGGAACCGCAAGCCGCCGAGCGGCTATAAGCTGGTCTTCATCCCCTTCGCCGATGGCAAGCCGAACGGACCGCCACAAGACATCCTGAGCGGTTTCCTTGGTGCCGACGGCAAGGCCCACGGCCGTCCCGTGGGCGTGGCGGTCGACAAGGCCGGCGCCATCCTGCTCGCTGACGATGTGGGCAACACGGTGTGGCGGATCAGTCCGGCACGCTAAGTGCGCAGGCGTACAGAAACGCCCAGCCTTGGCGCGGACAATGGCGCATCGACCACAGGAGGACATCATGATCAAACGTAATGCAACGGCCATCTGGAACGGCGGCCTGAAGGACGGGCGCGGCAATCTGTCGACCCAGAGCGGCGTGTTCGACAACCAGCCCTACGGCTTCCACACGCGCTTTGAAGATGCGCCGGGCACCAACCCGGAAGAATTGATCGCGGCGGCCCATGCCGGCTGCTTCACGATGGCGCTGGCGGCCCAGTTGGGTGAAGCGGGCATGACAGCCAAGTCGCTACAGACGACGGCCACCGTCACGCTCGACAAGCACGACGACGCGTTCAGCATCACCGGCGTCCACCTGAACCTGGTTGCGGCCATCCCCGGCGCCAACCAGGAAGCGTTTGAAGCGGCGGCCCTCAAGGCCAAGCAAGGCTGCCCGGTGTCGAAGCTGCTCAACGCCCCCATCACACTCGACGCGCGGCTGGAGTCCGCCTGACGTAGAATCCCTTCATCCCTATTTTGATGAAGGACTGTGATGCGCATCTTGCATACCATGCTGCGGGTCGGCGACCTGCAGCGTTCGATCGACTTTTACACCAAGGTGCTCGGCATGAAGCTGCTGCGCACCAGCGACAACCCCGCCTACCAGTACACGCTGGCCTTTCTCGGCTACGGCAGCAATCCCGAGCATGCGGAACTGGAGCTGACGTACAACTACGGCGTGGAGAAATACGAAATGGGCACGGCCTACGGGCATATCGCCATTTCGGCCAGCGATATCGTGAGGGCCTGCGAAGACGTGAAAGCCAATGGCGGCAACGTGACGCGCGAACCGGGCCCGGTCAAGGGCGGCAGCACCGTCATCGCTTTCGTGACGGATCCGGACGGCTACAAAATTGAATTGATCGAACGAGCGATGTGACGCGCTTGTGGTGGGT
>JAZJYP010000278.1:9190-13130 GCA_040390345.1 Pseudomonadota bacterium
CCCCACCACGGGCTTACTTCTGCAGCAGGTTATTGACCGGCACCAAGTCCGCTTCTTTCAGCGAGCCGGCGGCTGCCTTCAGGCGCAGGCCATTCATGATGGTGTCGTAACGCGCACGCGACAGGTCGCGGCGGGTCGAATACAGCTGGCGCTGCGCGTTGAGCACGTCGATATTGATCCGCACGCCCACCTGGTAGCCCAGCTTGTTCGAGTCCAGTGCCGACTGGCTGGAGATCTCGGCCGCTTCCAGCGCCTTGACCTGGGCCAAGCCACTGTTCACACCGAGGAAGGACAAGCGCGCACCCTGGGCGGCGCTGCGGCGCGTCGCTTCGAGGTCGTTGCGCGCCTTGTCTTCGAGCGCGATCGATTCACGCACCTTGCTGGTCACCGAGAAGCCGGAGAACAGCGGAATATTCCACTGCACACCGATGGCACGGTTGGTGCCAGTGCCCGAGCTGGACGTCGATCCGTCAGTATTGCTGTGGCTCTGGCTGGCCACCAGGTCGAGCGTCGGGTAGTGGCCCGAACGGCTCTTCTGGATGTCGCGCTTGGCCAGCTCGAAGTTGAGCTGGGCGCTGACGACGCCATAGTTCTGGTTTTCAGCCGACGACACCCATGGATCAATGACGGCCGGTTCCGGTGCGGCCAGGGCGACGCCCGGCTTGAGCGTGGCCAGACCAGCAGGTGCGGTGCCGATGATCGCTTGCAGCGCGGTGCGCTTGTTGTCCAGGTCGTTGATGGCGGCAAATTCCTGTGCCACCACCAGGTCATACGCGGCCTGGGCTTCGTGGGTGTCGGTGATGGTCTGGGTGCCGACTTCGAAGTTGCGCTTGGCCGAGGCGAGCTGCTCGGTCGTCGCGGTCTTCTGGGCGCGCGTCGATTCGAGCGTGTCTTGCGCTGCCAGCACATCGAAGTAGGCCTGCGAGACGCGCGTGATCAGGTCTTGCTGCGCTTGCGCGAAGGCCGCTTCGGACTGGGCTTGCTGCAGCTTGCTCTGCTGGTAGGTCTGCCAGTTGGCCCAGCGGAACAGCGGCTGCGTCAGCGCCAGCTGGTACGACTTGGTCGTCGTCGTCGCATCGCCGCCGCGTACCACGGTCGGCACGCCGCCGATGACGACGGTCTGGCCTTCGTTAAACGGCGAGAAGTCGGCATCGGTGCGCGTGGCACTGCCCGACAGGCCCACGGTTGGCATCAGCAATGCACGCCCCTGGGTGACCCGCTCCTGGCCGGCCAGCAACGACGCACGCGCACTGGCGTAGGTCGCATCGTTGGCCAGCGCTTGCTGGTACACCTGGATCAGGTCGGCCGCGTTGGCGTCAAGCGACAAAAAGGCGCTGGCAATCAGCACGGCGATAAGGGGTCTCTGCATTGCATTCTCCATTGGAGTCATCAAAAAATAGGTTGAATTTCAATACTGCGGCATCGTGTTGTCGACCTGTACTGCCCAGGCGTGGATACCGCCCGTCAAATTCGTTACCCTGGCAAAGCCGTGGCGCTCCAGGAAAGCGGCCACCTGCATGCTGCGCGCGCCGTGGTGGCAGATGCAGACGATCTCGGCATCGTCATCGAGGTCATCGATGCGGGCCGGAACGGTCTGCATGGCGATCTGGGTGGAACCGGCGATCTTGCAGGTTTCCACTTCCCAGTTCTCGCGCACGTCGAGCAGGAAAGGCTGGGCGCGGCTGCTGTCGGCCAGCCAGGCGGCCAATTCCGTGGCGCTCACATGATTCATGCTTAGAACGCGAAATGCGACAGCGCCGCCGCGCCAGCCAGCGCTTTGACATTGGTTTCGAATACCTTGACCGTGTCGTAAGCGACGTCCGAGACACGGGTGATGACGTTGGCCGTCATGACCGGCGCTGCGCCGACGATACAGGCGATGCGGCCACCGACCTTGATTTGCTTGAGGAAGGCGTCGGGCAGCACTTCGAGGGCGCCGGAGATGACGATCACGTCGAAAGGCGCACCGTTGGCCCAGCCTTCGGCGCCGTTGCCCAGCTCCACCGTCACATTCGTCGCACCGGCCTTGGCCAGGTTTTGCTCGGCCAGGGCTTTGAGTTCCGGATTGCTTTCCACGGTCGTCACGTGGCGCGCCTTGTGCGCCAGCAGGGCGGCCATATAGCCCGAACCGGTGCCAATTTCGAGCACCTTCTCGTGTTTCTTCACTTGCACTTCCTGCAGCAGGCGCGCTTCGAGCTTGGGCGTGAACATCGCCGCGCCGCCCGGCAGCGGGATTTCGGTGTCGGCAAAGGCCAGGCTCTTGTAGGCGGCGGGCACGAAATCTTCGCGCTTGACGACCACCAGCAGGTCGAGCACATCCTGGTCGAGCACGTTCCAGGGGCGAATCTGCTGTTCGATCATGTTAAAGCGGGCTTGTTCGATATTCATTTTATTTACTCGGTGGGCTATGAAGAATCCGATATTTTATCGTTGAACGGCCTCAGAACGCACATCTTAACGATCTGCCTGCTGAGAACCCCTCAAATTGCGACAGTCTGCAGAAAACAGGGAATGAACGCCCGAAAAGGCCGCCTTGACGCCGGTCAAGGCGCCGCTTTTGGCGGCAGCAAGCCGTGCAGGGCCATGTTGATGAAGCTGTCGAGGAAGGCGCGCGGATTGAGGTCATTGAGGTTGCAGGGCCCGATCGAGTGCTTCCAGGTCATGAGCATGAGCACGGGCGCGACCAGCACCTGGGTCACGACGGCCACGTCCATCGGGATCAATTCGCCGCGCGCGATGCCGCGCGCGAGCATGCTGCCGATCATATTGGTGCCGCGCGCGATCACTTCCTCGTGGTAGAACTTGGCAATATCCGGGAAATTGCCCGCTTCGGCCATGACCAGCTTGACGATGCCCGAGGCCGGCGTCTCGCCCACGCGCTCCCACCAGCCGGACAGGACTTCACGCAGCAGGTCGGCGCTATTGCCCTGGTATTCGGCGATGATGTCCTCGGCCGCGCCGATGGCCGGCACGATCGATTCGCGCACGACGGCCTTGAACAGCTCTTCCTTATTGGTGAAATACAGGTACAGCGTTCCCTTGGACACGCCGGCGCGGCGCGCCACGTCTTCGAGGCGCGTGGACGCGTAGCCGCGCTCGACGAACAGGTCGAGGGCGGCGGAGAGCAATTCCTGGGGGCGCGCATCCTTGCGGCGCTCCCAGCGCGGCTTGGGGTCGAGCGGGCATTGCATGGGAGAAATCCAATTTAACTTACTTGCGAGTCATTAATATAGTCCCCCGGGACGGCCCCGTCAAGCCCGGCTAAGTGCCGCCCAATCAGGGTGACGGCTTCGATAACGCCATTTTCACACCGCATCGGCGCGGCGACAGCGCTGGCGCGCGCGGCCATGGCGGGCGTGTCGCGCACCTGGCAAATCTGGCGCGCGAGCGTCTTGGCGCAGACGCGGCGGCGCCTGGCAGGCTTGCCGGCCACGCCGATGCGCTGCAGTTCGGCGCCCCAGTGTTCCTGCTCGCTGATGTGGGCGATGACGACCGAGGGTCTGCCGGCCAAGGCTGCGGCCTGGGTCGTGCCGGCGCCGCCGTGGTGCACCACCAGCGCGCAATGGGGGAAGATGGCGTGGTGGGGCGCGGCGGCGATATACAGGAACTGGGCGCAGGATTCAAAACCGCATTGCGCCGCCGAGCTGCTCTGGATGATGGCGCGGCAGCCGGCCTGCCGGGCCGCGTCGGTAAACAGCTGCACGCTGGCGCGTTGCTGCTCCAAGTCCTTGGGCATCCAGCTGCCCAAGGTCATGTAGATGGGTGCGGCGCCGGCGGCGAGGAAATCGCTCAGCGCTGGCGGCAGGCTGCCTTCGAGCGCCATATTCGGCATGTCGAGGAAACCGCAGACCTGCACCGTGTCGGGCCAATCGGGCTGGCGCGGGCTAATGCCGTTCAGTTAAGGTTCTTTTTCAGGACGCGAACGGCATAACGCTTAGGC
>JAZJYP010000279.1:0-12177 GCA_040390345.1 Pseudomonadota bacterium
TCCGGGCGTGTACCGCGCCGTGTCGTTCCTGCGCCCGCATTTCCAGCTCGATGAACTCTCCGTTTCACTCCGACTGGTCGCGGAGCTTCCCCAATCGACCAAAGGCTGATTTTCATCCACCACCAACGAGGAGTAAGACATGGCAATTGACGTATACCTGCAAATCGATGGCATCAAAGGCGAATCGAACGACGACCGCCACAAGGACTGGATCGAGTGCCGTTCGGTGTCGTGGAACGTGGCGCAACCGAAGTCCGCGACCGCATCGACCGGCGGCGGCCACACGGCCGAACGCTGCGAGCACAGCGAAATTACGATCTCCAAGCTGGCCGACCTGTCGACGCCGATCCTGCTGCAGACCTGCTCGTCGGGCAAGACCATCCCGCGCGCCAAGTTCGAATTCATGCGCGCCGACGGCCAGGGCGAGCGTGTGAAGTACTTCGAGATCGAACTGGAAAATATCCTCATCGGCGACGTCAGTCCCGCCGTCGGCGAGGGCGACATCCTGACCGAAAACATGGGCATCAAGTTCTCCAAGGTGAAGTGGAAGTACACGCAGCAGAAGATCGGCGGCGGCACCGGCGGCAATACCTCCGGCGGCTGGGACCTGTCGACCAATCGCGTCGTGTAATTGGGGGGGCGGCCACGCTGCTGCAAGCGTGGCCGTATATCTTGATACGTCAAATTTCTGGAGATTGTCATGTCGTTCATTGCAACAGATCCAAAGAAATTTCTTGGTCAGTCGATAGGTTCGGGTCAATGTGTCGCCTTTGTGCAGCAAGCCACCGCGGCGGGCATTACAAGAACCTGGAAGAGGGGCGATCCGGTCCGAAAAGCCAATCTGCCCATTGGTACGGCCATTGCGACTTTTGACGAGAACGGGCGATACGCCAACGATACCCACGGAAAGTCACATGCCGCGATCTATATGGGGCAGGATGCTAAAGGCATTCAGGTACTCGATCAATGGGTCGCCACGCATCGAAATTCGGACGGTTCCGTGACAAAAAAAGCCGTTCCCGTACACGCGAGAACGCTCGCTTTTAACGCCCGTCCAGTACCCGTCGATGACGGAAGAAATTACTATGTCGTCGAATAAAAGCGCCCTTTTTCTGGCATTGGCGTGGGCAATGTGCTGGGCGCGCGCCGAGCCGAAAGCGGTTTGTCCACAGAAGGTTCCAGTTGATGGGATAGTCCGGCCACTAGTAAATGCATCGTTGTTTGATGGCCCACCGGAGGCGTTGGTCGAATTGATGCCCGACCTGAGCAATAGTGTGTGGAACCTCGGCTCATTTCAGCACGCCCAGCGCGAACGAAAAACCCACTTCTACCTTGTGTGTCAATACAAAGGAAGCGAAAAACAGGTAATTCTCGAAATCCCTTATAGCGCCAAGTTTTGTGCCATTGAAGGGATAAGGGGCGGAATCATGGCAGCGTGTAGATGACGTATCAATGCGCGTAACCGGAGGCGAAAATGGATATCAATCTGAAGACCCTGATCGGAAAACTGAACGATGCCACGCGCACGGCGGCCACGCGCGCGGCCAATATTTGCGTGGGCCTGGGGCAGTATGAAGTCGATCTCGAGCACCTGTTCCTGGCCTTGCTGGAACAGCCGAACTGCGATTTCTCGCTGGTGGCGCGCCAGAGCGGCGTCAGCGCCACGGCGCTGGAGACGGACTTGCGCAACGAGATCGGGCGCTTCAACGCAGGCAGCGCGCGCACGCCGGTCTTCTCGCGCCATTTGCCGGCCCTGTTCGAGCATGCCTGGCTGATCGCCTCGCTGGGGAATGCCCCGCCGAACCAGATCCGCAGCGGGCACCTGCTGCTGGCTTTATTGTCCGACCCGGAGCTGTCGCAACTGGCCCACCGCGGCTCCAAACTGTTTTTGCGCTTCCCGCTCGAGCGCCTGAAACATGACTTCGACAAACTGACTCACGGTTCCGACGAGGCCAGGCCGGCCGCCGAAGCCGATTGCCAGGCCGACCCCATCGCCGAATTGGAAGCGCCGCACAAGTCGCCCGCGCTGGACCAGTTCACTACCTGCCTGACCGAACGCGCGCGCGCCGGCCAGCTCGATCCCGTCATCGGGCGCGACGCCGAGATCCGCCAATGCATCGACATCCTGATGCGGCGGCGCCAGAACAATCCCATCCTGACCGGCGAGGCTGGCGTGGGCAAGACCGCCGTCGTGGAAGGCCTGGCCCAGCGCATCGCCAGCGGCGACGTGCCCCAGCTGCTGCGCGGCGTGGAAATCCACGTGCTCGACATGGGCCTGCTGCAGGCAGGCGCCAGCGTCAAGGGGGAATTCGAAAGCCGCCTCAAAAACGTCATCGACGACGTCAAGAAAAGCCCGCGCGCGATCATCCTCTTCATCGATGAAGCGCATACGATGATCGGCGCCGGCGGCACGGCCGGCCAGAACGACGCGGCCAACCTGCTCAAGCCGGCCTTGGCGCGGGGCGAACTGCGCACCATCGCCGCCACCACCTGGAGCGAATACAAGAAATACTTCGAAAAGGACGCCGCGCTGGCACGCCGCTTCCAGGTCGTCAAGGTCGAGGAACCGAGCGAAGACATCGCCTGCGCCATGCTGCGCGCGATGGCGCCGCTGATGGAAAAGCACTTCGGCGTGCGCGTGCACGACGATGCCATCACGGAAGCCGTGCGCCTGTCGCACCGCTATATCAGCGGACGCCAGCTGCCGGACAAGGCCATCAGCGTGCTCGATACTGCCTGTGCCAAGGTGGCGCTGGGCCAGAGCGCGACACCGGCCATCATCGAAGCGGCGGCGCGCCAGATGGAACGCATCGACGCCCAGCTGGCCGCCCTGATCCGCGAAGAGAGCGCCGGCGCCAGCCATGGCCCGCGCATCGCCATGCTGCGCGCCGAACGGGTGGCCGCCACGGCGGAGCAGCGCCGCCAGCAGCAACGCTGGGAAAAGGAGCGCGCCATCAGCACCGAGATCCGCCGCATGCGCGCCAACCTCGAAGCCGGTGCGCCCGATGCCGACCCGCCGGCCTTGCGCGCCTTGCTGGCCGAGCTGCGCGAGCTGCAGGGCGAAGCGCCGCTGGTACCGGTGCAGGTGGACGGCCAGGTGGTGGCTGACATCGTCGCCGGCTGGACCGGCATTCCGCTCGGGCGCATGGTCAAGGACGAGATCAAGACCGTGATGAACCTGCAAGGCCTGTTGGACGAACGTATCCTCGGCCAGCAGCAGGCCAGCGGCGCCGTCGCCCAGCGCGTGCGCACCGCGCGCGCCAAGCTGGACGACCCGAACAAGCCAAAGGGCGTGTTCCTCTTTGTTGGCCCTTCCGGCATCGGCAAGACCGAAACGGCGCTGGCCCTGGCCGACCTGCTGTATGGCGGCGAGCGCAAGCTCATCACCATCAATATGAGCGAATACCAGGAAGCGCACAGCGTATCGGGCCTGAAAGGTTCGCCGCCCGGCTACGTGGGCTACGGCGAAGGCGGCGTGCTGAGCGAGGCGGTACGGCGCAATCCCTACAGCGTGGTGCTGCTCGATGAAATCGAAAAGGCCCACGCCGACGTGCTCGAACTGTTCTACCAGGTCTTTGACAAGGGCATGCTGGACGACGCCGAAGGGCGCGAGATTGATTTCCGTAACACGATCATCATCGCCACCTCGAACGTGGCTTCCAGCCAGGTGATGCAGGCCTGCCTGAACAAGGCGCCGGCCGACCTGCCCAGCGCCGAACAACTGGTCGACATCATGCGCCCGCACCTGGTGAAGCAGTTCAAGCCCGCCTTCCTGGGGCGCATGACGGTAGTACCTTACTTCCCCATCGGCGATGAGGTCCTGGCGCGCATCGTGCGTCTCAAGCTTGACCGCATCAGCCGGCGCATCGGCGAAAACCACCAGGCCCAGTTTGCCTATGACGACGCGCTGGTCGAAGCGGTGCTGGCGCGCTGCATCGAAGTCGATTCGGGTGCGCGCAATGTCGACGCCATCCTCAATGGCACGGTGCTGCCGGAAATCGCCGAGACGGTGCTGGCGAAAATGGCCCAGGGCGCGGCGATTGCCCGCATCAAGGTCAGTGCGACCAAGGCGGGCAAATTCAAATACGCGGTGGAAGAAGCCTGAAAGGAGGCGCCATGTTCAAGGTCGACGATTTGCTCAAGCCTGTCAGCGCCACCCAGCCAGGCGGCGAGGACATCGCTTTTTCCGCCGAAGTGGACGCCATCGTGCGTGCGCGCCAGGCCGATGATCCATCGATCGAGCAGGGCGCCTGGGTGGCCACGCTCAAGGAGGCGGATTGGGACTTTGTGGCCGCGCGCTGCGCCGCGCTGATCGAAACGCGCAGCAAGGATTTGCGCCTGGCCGTCTGGCTGGCCGACGCGGCCGCCCGCACACGCGGCCTGCGCGCCCTCGGCGACGCCTTGCTGGTGCTTGCCGGCCTGGTACGCCAGTGGTGGGACCAGCTCCATCCGCTGCCCGACGATGGCAGCTTCGAGCAGCGCATCGGCAACCTGTGCTGGATCGCCGCGCGCCTGCCGCCCCTGATCCGGGAGCGCGAGGCGGCGCCGGAGGACATGGCCCACTGCCTCGCTGCCCTGCAGGAGCTCGAACGCGAGATCGACGAACGCCTCGGCGCCGACGGCCCCAGCTTCACGGCCGCAAAGGCACTGCTGGAACAAGGTTTGCCGGAAGCGGTGATTGAAGCCGCGCCTGCGCTCACTACGCCGGCGGCCCCTGGCGGGCCGGGGCCCTTGCAAACGCGTGCGCAGGCGCTGGCCCAGTTGCGCAGCGTGGCCGACTTTTTCCGGCGCACCGAGCCGCACAGCCCGGTGGCCTACCTGGCCGACAAGGCCGCACATTGGGGGGAGCAGCCACTGCATGTGTGGCTGCAATCGGTGGTGAAGGATCCGGCGTCCTATGCGCAGTTGCAGGAGTTGCTGGGCATCGCTTGATTGGACGCGTGGGCACGTATGCCCACCCTACGGCTACTTCGGCTTTTTGACCTGTTCGCTTGCTTTGGCGATCTGCGCTTCGACCACTTGCACGGCCTGGCGCGTGGCCTGGGTGACCTGCTCGTAGCCCTGGAAGGCGTTGTCGATGGCGGTCTTGATGATCTGGACCGCGTTTTCAGAACCCGGCTTGACGTTCTGGGTCACGTCGTAGATCAGCGCGGACAGGGTATTCTTGGCTTCGGCGATGTGGGCGTCGGCCGCCTGGGTGAATTCGTTGTGGATGTCATCGATGATGACCTTGAGCTGCTCACCGTACTGCACCGCGCCGGCCACGCCTGGCTGGGCGGCCGAGGCGGCAGTGGCCATGGCTTCCTTCGGATCCTTGACCTGGCTCATGGCTTGTCCGGCGGCGAGCGATCCTTCTACCGAATTTTTTGCAGTGGCCATATTCAGCGCGACCACTTGTTCCACGCCCTGCACGGCTTTGCTGGTGAGGGTGTTGAAGGTCATCATCTGGAGTTCAAACAGCGTCTTGGTGGCGGCGGCAAATTGTTCGGGATTCGTAAACATTCACTTCTCCTCAGGGTAATGGGTTGCTGCGGTAAGCCTGTTCATGTCCTGCGTTGGTACTCTGACCTATTATTTAACACGTCCCAGAATAGTGCAATGGCTATCTTAGCCTATTGCATCAGTCCTCCCCCAGTTGCTGGGAAACGACCTGGTTGCGCCCACCGCGCTTGGCCGCGTACATCAGCTGGTCGGCGCTGGCGATCAGGCCCGGCCCGGTCACGGTGCCGGTGGTGACGGAAAAATCGACGGTGGCCACGCCGAAGCTGGCCGTCGTATGCAGCAGGATGCCGCCCGCGTGCTCTATCATCTCCACCGAAAAGGCATGGCGCAGGCGCTCGGCCAGCAGGGTGGCGCCAACGATATCGGTGGCCGGCAGGATCAGCAGGAACTCCTCGCCGCCATAGCGCACCACGCTGTCGATACCCTCGCGCGTCATCGACTGGAACAGGCGCGCGAAGGCGCACAGCACCGCATCGCCCGCATAGTGGCCGTGGTGGTCGTTGATTTCCTTGAAGTGGTCCAGGTCGCACATGATGACGGTCAGGCTCAGTCCATATCGCTGCGCGCGCGTGATTTCGCGTTCGAGCAGCTTGTCATGCAGGTGGCGCCGGTTGTAACAGCCGGTTAAATGGTCGCGTACCGAAAGGTTCAACAGGACCGACTGGACGCGGAACTCGTCGCGCCACAGGCGCTGGTAGCGCCGCGCCGCGACGCTGCCGAAGATATTCGTCAGCAGCAGCAGCAACGTCATGGTCAAGGTGTCGTTCAGGGGCAGGTGTCCCACGGTGGCGGCCAGCGCCACAAAAATGAAGGTCGCGCCGATGGCGATGGCAACGGCATAGATCAGGCGGTTGGGGATATACAGGTAGACGACGGTGAGGATGATCGAGAGCGACATGGCATGCCAGGCCATCTGCTGCGGTCGATAGGCCACGACGAGCATGAACACGGCAAGGCTGGCGATTTCGACGCTGGAGGCGACGGCGCGCGTCATGGCGATGGAGCCCGGGCGCCAGCGCGAGAGCAGGGTGCCGGCAATGGCGATCACGCCCACAGAGAGGCGCCCGACGAACAGTTCGAACGCCTGGTCGCCGTAGCCCAGGACGGCCACGTCGGTCAGCGCAAAGGCAATGAAGAACAGGGAGCCGACCAGCACCGACAGGCGCAACTGGCTGTGCAGGTCGGCCAGGTGATGCTGCAGGAAACTCGTCTCCACAGCGGGGCTGGCAAACTCGCTGCGCAGTGACGACAGGTCCAGCTTCGGTTGATTCGGTGGATACGTGGTCACGCCACACCCCTGCTGTGTTTCGACCGATTCTATTAGCATTCCTGCACTAAGCCAACTACTGAAAGTCGCTTAATTCACGCTTCGCGCGTAAATTCTGGCGCAATGACGGGCAAAAGCAGTGTGAATGTGGTTCCAATGCCAATATTGCTGCTGACATCGATGCGCCCGCCAAGGATGGCCGTGACGATATTGTGCGCGATATGCAAACCCAGGCCCGACCCGCCCGAGCCGAGTTTGGTGGTGAAAAACGGGTCGAACACGCGCGCGATCAGGCCCGGTGCGATGCCGGCGCCATTGTCCTCGATCATGACGGCGACCAGGTCATGGGGCCGCTGTTCGACGCCAAGGTGGATGGTGCCGCTGCGCCCGCCCTCGAAGGCGTGCACCAGGCAGTTGTCGAAGATATTGAGCAGCACCTGGGTCAGGGCGCCAGGGTAGCTGTCCAGCCAGACCTCGTGGTCGATGGCCAGGTCCACGGCCACGGGATAGGCGCGCGCCGTGGCGCGCAAGGCCGGCAGCATGTCGGTCATCACCTGAGACAGGGAAAACCGGCGCCGCTGGCTGCTGGTGTGGTCCACCGCGATCTGCTTGAAGTTCGACAGCAGGTCGGCCGCGCGCTGCAGGTTGCGCACCAGGATGTCGCCGATCTCTCCCGTCTCGTGCAGGTAGGCGTCGAGTGTGGAGCGGCGCAGGCCGTCCTGCAGGCTCGCTCCCAGTTCGCGTGCATGGTCCGACACCGTGCTGGCCATGACGAGGCTGTTGCCGATCGGCGTGTTCAGTTCGTGGGCGATGCCGGTGACGAGGGAGCCGAGCGCGGCCAGCTTGTCGCGCCGGACAATCTCTTCCTGTGCCAGCGACAGGTGCTCCAGTGTGGCGGCCAGTTCTTCGTTGGCCAGTTCGGTGCGGTTTTTTTCAGCCGTCAGTTCGGCCGTGCGCGCCGCCACCAGGTCTTCAAGGTGCTCGCGGTGTAGCGCCAGTTCGCGCTCGCGCCGCGTGCGTTCGATGGCGATGCCGGCCAGGTGGGTGGCCACCTCGATGAGGCGCATATCGTCCTCCTTCGGACTGCGCACCTCCTTGTAGTACATCGCAAACGAGCCCAGTACCTGGGCGCGGTCGAGGAAGATCGGGGTAGACCAGCAGGCGCGCAGGCCGTGCGGCTCCACCAGGGCCTTGTAAGGCGCCCACAGGGGATCGTTCATGATATCGCTGACGATGACCGCTTCCTTGCGGTACATGGCGGTGCCGCAGGAGCCCACGTCCGGCCCGATCGGGAAGCCTTCGAGCGCATCCATGTATTCCCTGGGCAGGCTGGGACCGGAGCCAGGATGCATGTGGATGCCGTCTTCGTCGAGCAGCAGCACCGAGCAAAACACGCCGCGCGACTGGTTCTCGATCAGCAGCATCAACTGGTCGAGCGTATCGCGCAGCGGCGCGCCGCGCGCCACCATCTCGAGCAGCTTGCCCTGGCCGGTGCGCAGGCGGTCGTCCAATTTGCGCCGGCTGATATCGACGATGCGCGCATGCAGCAGGCGCCGGCCCGCCACAGGCAGCATCACGAGGCGCATTTCGCAATCGGCGCTGTGGCCATCGCGATGAATGAAGGTCGCTTCGAAGACCCGGATATCGCCGGCGGCCACGCGCGCGACCTGGGCGCGCAAATGCGCGTGCGAACTTTGGCCGCCTGGCTGCACGGGCGGACACAGGTCGGCCAGGTTTTTGCTCAGTAGCTGGGCCTCGGGCAGGCCGAACAGCACTTCAGCGTTGTGGTTGGCGTCCACCAGGCGGTCCTGGTCGAGGTCGAACAGGACAACGGTATCGGGCGAATTGGCGAGCAGCGCGTGGTAGTTCACTTCCAGCGCATGCAAAGGCGTCGCTTGAACGTCGAGGGGACTGGCAGCCGTCACGTGATTTCCTGGCCCGGGTGGATGGACTCAGTGTATTACAAGTGCGCGGCGGCGCAAAGAACCCTCAGGCCGGTGTGGCGGGATAGCCTTCTTGCGCGAGCTTGGCGATAACGGCGTCCTGGGTCGCCGTGGTGCTGATATGCGCGGTGCGCGCTGCTATATTGACATCGACCTGCGCCGCAGGGTCGAGTGCGTGCACGCCTTCGGTGATGGCGCGTACGCAGTGGCCGCAACTGATTGTCGGTATGTTCAGGTTGATCATGTTTCGCTCCTTGCTGGGACCACCGATATGGGGACGACCTGTTTGATGCACAATAGCTGCCTGTGCACGATGGAGCAAGTCATGGTTAAAGAGTATGCACTGGCGATCGGCGGCATGAGCTGCGCCGCCTGCGCCGGCCGGGTCGAACGCGCACTGATGGCCGTGCCGGGTGTCGAGCGCGCCGCCGTCAACCTGGCCACCGAGCAGGCGCACATTGCCGCCAGCACGGACCTGGACGCGCTGGTGGCCGCGGTCCAAAAGGCCGGCTACGACGCCGGCCCGTTGCAGCAGGCGAAGGCATCGCAGGCCGGCCTGCCAGAGCCCTGGATGCTCGCCGCCGGTGCGGCCCTGACAGTGCCGCTGCTGCTGGCCATGGCCATGGGCGTCATGTTGCCAGGCTCGCTGCAGTTTGCCCTGGCCACCCCGGTGCAGTTCTGGCTGGGCGCGCGCTTTTACCGCGGCGCCTGGGGCGCACTGCGCGCGCGCAGCGGCAATATGGATTTGCTGGTGGCGCTGGGGACCTCGGCCGCGTATGGCCTGTCGGTCTTCGAGTTGAGCCGGCCCGGCATGCCAACGCTGTATTTCGAGGCCGGCGCCGTGGTGATCGTGCTGGTTCGCCTGGGAAAATGGCTGGAAGCGCGCGCCAAGCGCCAAACCACCGAAGCGATCCGCGCGCTGCAGGCGCTGCGGCCCGAGCGTGCGCGCCTGCATCCGGATGGACGTGAAGTGAGCGTCGACCTGCTGCGCGTGGGCGACCTGGTGCTGGTGCGTCCCGGCGAACGTATCCCGATGGATGCCATCGTCGTCGAGGGCGAGACCGACGTGGACGAATCGATGGTCACGGGCGAGAGCCAGCCAGTGCACAAGGCGCCCGGCAGCGCCGTCACGGGTGGCGCCGTCAACGGCGACGGCATGCTGGTCGCGCGCGTGAGTGCCATCGGCACCGAGACCACGCTGGCGCGCATCATCCGCGCGGTGGAAGACGCGCAGGCGGGCAAGGCCCCCGTGCAGCGCCTGGCCGACCGCGTCACGGCGGTTTTTGTGCCCGTCATCCTGGGCATCGCCGTGCTGACCTTTGTGCTGTGGTGGGGCAGCGGTGGCGCCTGGGAGCAGGCACTGATCAACGCAGTGGCCGTGCTGGTGATTGCCTGCCCCTGTGCCCTGGGCCTGGCCACGCCGACGGCCATCATGGCCGGCACTGGCGCCGCCGCGCGTTACGGCATCCTGATCAAGGACGCCGAAGCGCTTGAGCTGCTGCACGGCGTGACCGTGGTCGCCTTCGACAAGACCGGCACGCTGACCGAAGGCGCGCCGCGCCTGGTGGCGCAGCGCAGCTTCGGCATGGCGGACACCGAGGCGCTGGCCCTGGGCGCGGCCATCCAGCGCGGCAGCGACCATCCGCTGGCGCGCGCGATCCGCGTGGCCGCAGGCGAGGGCGCCCCGGCGCAGCTGGACGAGTTGCGCGCCGTGCCCGGCTACGGCATGACGGCGCGCGGCCTGGCCATGGGCAATGCCGCCCTGATGGCGCGTTACGGGATCGAAGCGCCCGCACCGGCGTCGCCCCTGAGCACCTGTGCCTGGCTGGCCCGCACCGAGCCAGCGCCGGCCCTGCTGGCGATGTTTGAATTCAGCGACACCATCAAGCCGCACAGCCGCGAAGCGATCGAACGCCTGCATGCACTGGGCATCCGCACCATCCTCGTCAGCGGCGACACCGAGGGCAGCACGCGCGCGGTGGCGCAGGCGCTGGGCATGGCAGACTTCCGCGCCCAGGTGCCGCCGGCCGGCAAGGCCGAAGTGGTCGCGCAATTACGCGGGGAAGGGGCGAGGGTGGCGATGGCCGGCGACGGCATCAACGACGCGCCCGCGCTGGCGGCGGCCGACGTCGGCATCGCCATGGGCGGCGGCACCGACGTGGCCATGCACACGGCCGGTGCGACCCTGATGCGCGGCGACCCGCGCCTGCTGGTCGATGCGATCGACATTTCGCGCCGCACCTACAACAAGATCCGCCAGAACCTGTTCTGGGCCTTCATCTTCAATATCGCCGGCGTGCCGCTGGCGGCGCTGGGCATGCTCAATCCCATGCTGGCTGGCGCGATGATGGCGTTTTCCAGCGTCGCCGTGGTCAGCAACGCCTTGCTGCTCAAGCGCTGGGTGCCGACCAGTGCACGACCTCGATAGTGTGGCCATCGAGGTCCGTCATGACGGTGCCGAAGTAGTCGGCGTTGATGTCGGGGCGCAGGCCCGGTGCGCGGATGGTGCCCGCGCCGAGCGCGCTGGCCGCGTCGTGGAAAGCGCGCGTGGCGTCCTGCGACGGGGCCGAGAAGGCCACGTGAGAACGGTGGCCCGCCAGCTGCGTGCCCGCTTCGGCCGGGTACAGGCAAAAAATCCATTTGCCGTCGACGCCAAAAATGGTCTGGGCGGCGTCCTGGTGGACCAGGCCGTAACCCAGCAGGCCAAGGCAGCGCGAGTAGAAGGAAACGGCTTCGCTGGGACGGTGCGTGCCGATGGAGAGATGGTCGATCATGGAGCTTCCTGTGCGTTGAGACAGGCTCGATCATACGCACGGGCGATGAAACAAAATTTCATCCTTTGCCCCTGGATGAAATAATTATTCAATCTCGCCCAGCGGCACGCGGGTCTCGAATTTGGCGCAGTTCATGGCGAACAAGCTCTTGTAGTTGCGTACGTTGTTATTCGACGTGAACAAGGCGCGCGTCAGTTCGTGGAACGCTTCCATCGAAGTGCTGGTCACGACGAGCATGAAGTCGAATTCCCCGGCCACCTCGTAGCAAGCCATCACGGCCGGCTGGGCGCGCATCAGTGACTCGAATTTTTGCAGCAGCGCCGTATTTTGCTGGGCCAGTTCGACCTGCACGAAGGCCGTCAGCGGCCGCCCCACGCGCACCCGGTCCACCAGCGCCACTTCCTTGATCAACACGCCCGACGCGCGCAAGGCCGCGATGCGGCGCTGGCAGGTGGCGGCCGATGCATGCACGCGCTCGGCCAGTTCGCGCAGGGGGATGGATGCATCTTCCTGCAGCAAGTTGAGGATGGCAATGTCAATACGGTCGAGGTCGATGGTCATGCGGGCATCTTAAACGCAAAACGCCGTGATCCTTTTGCAAAGATCACGGCGTTTTGCGGAAGTACTTCCGGTAGATGGTGCCCACGGAGGGACTCGAACCCCCACACCTTGCGGCACATGGACCTGAACC
>JAZJYP010000280.1:0-12096 GCA_040390345.1 Pseudomonadota bacterium
TTCTGTATCGGAAAATGATCTCAATTGAACGCTACTGACAAGGTTCAATGTGGGGCAAGTGATGCGCGATAAAGTAATTGCACGTCAATGCCCACATTCATCCATTGTCGCGCCGCAGGAAAAGCTATCGGATGTTGCGAACTGATCACTTAATATTCCTCTTGGGCAACGCGGTGCCATCTCAATTTGAGATATGCTAGTGTTATGCGAGTGATCTCCAACACAGTCCTGGTGCGATTTGCGTCAGCACATGGCTCGGCGAATGCACCGCTCCAGGCGTGGCGGAAGATCCTGGAGGCGGGGAATTTTGCCGATTTCAGCGCGCTCAAGAAAGCATTCAACTCGGTCGACAAAGTAGGCAAGTTTTACGTCTTCAATTTAGGCGGAAATAAGTTTCGAATCGTCACCGCGATTCATTTCAACACGCAGCACGTGTACATTCGATTTGTGTTCACGCATCAGGAGTACGACAAATGGAAGCCTTAATCAGCGAGGAGGCTCTGCGCGAGCTGACCGGGCATTTCCAGGCACTCAGCTCGGTTGTGCCCCTCCACTCGATTCGATCCGACGCTGAGCTCGATCGTGCGACGACGACATTGAACCAGCTCCTCGATGCCGGCGCCGCCGATGAGGCGCATCCTTTGGCGAATCTCGCAACGACCCTCGCTGCACTGATCGGTGAATATGAGGATGCCAAGATTCCTTTACCACAGGCCTCGCCGATTGAGTCCTTGCGTTTTTTGATGGAGCAACACCACTTGTCGCAGGCGGATTTGCCTGAACTCGGCACCCAGGGCGTCGTCTCGGAACTACTCAAGGGCAAACGCATGATCAATGTGCGGCAAGCGAAAGCCCTGGCACTACGCTTCGGCGTACCAGCCGGCGTATTCATCTAAGCAGGCCGATAGGCATTGCAGCACTGCGCCGTCCGGGTATATGCTGGTGTCGAATCCCGCTTCCATCCCGATCGAGGTAACGCGCCATGCTACGCCGCTCTATGATTGGTCTTGCGCTCCTGTCCTTGCTGCCTTCGCTGGCAGCAGCGGCGGACAAAGAGATGAATGTGTCGACCCTGGTGGGCGTGGGAGTGGACCCGGCCACCAATGTCGCCGAAAAGGTGCTGGCCGAAGCCTACCGCCGCCTCGGCTACACCCTGGTCGTGCACAAGCTGCCGGGCGAGCGCACCCTCGTGTATGCCAACGAAGGAAAGATGGACGGGGAGCTCTATCGCAAGCTGGGCATGGACCAGCAATACCCGAACCTGATCATCGTGCCGGTCCCCTTGCTGACCTATGAGATCGTGATCTTCACCCATGGCACCAGTTTCGTCGTCAACGGCTGGGAGAGCCTGCGGCCCTACACGATCGGCCTGGTGCGCGGCATCAAGATCGTGCAGGAGAACACCCAGGGCATGCGCACCGAGGCGGTGCCGACGATGAAGCAGGCCTTCGAGAAAATGCTGATGGGACGCACTGACGTCGTCGTCGGCAACCGCTCTTCAGGCATGGCCGTCGTCAAGAGCCTCAAGCTCGACGATGTCCATGTGCTGGAACCGGCGCTGGCATCCTTCCCTGTCTATCACTACCTCAACAAGAAGCACGCCGCGCTGGTGCCGGAACTGACGCGCGTGCTGCGCCAGATGCAGGCCGAAAAAACCATCGAAAAAATCCAGAAGAGCGAGACCGTGCCGGACTAGCGCGGCTGGCGCATCCATTGCTGGACGCTGTCGCGCTGCCACTGGGCGCTCGCGTAATCCTTCAGCTTCCGCGGCACGGCGTCGCCATTGATCACCAGGCGGTTGAGCATCAGCGCCAGGTCGGTATCGGCAATA
Source organism: Pseudomonadota bacterium (assembly GCA_040390345.1). GTDB lineage: Bacteria > Pseudomonadota > Gammaproteobacteria > Burkholderiales > Burkholderiaceae_D > Telluria_A. Next base: position 1,832 of record JAZJYP010000280.1, read on the forward strand.
CACCATTTCCCGAACAGGTTCGGCCCATCAATGAGGCGCTCGGCGATGCGGAACAGGCGCTCGGCGCAGGCCTGGCCAGCTTCGCTCAAGGGCGTCGCAATGCGCTCGAAGAAGATCCCGCCCGTATGGCGCTCGCTGCGGATCGGCATCAGGTCGCTGCGGATCCACGCTTGCACCTCACGCGCGCGGGCACGCTGCTGCAGGTCTTGCGGCAGCACTTTGATATCGGGGAATTGTTCGTCGAGGTATTCGATGATGGCCGACGATTCGGCCAGCACGAACTCGCCATGGACCAGGGTCGGTACGCGCCCCGTCAGGCCCAGGTCGCGGTAGGGCGCTGCCAGATGGGCGCCATGATCGAGGTCGATCGTCGCCAGCGTGAAGGGCAACTTTTTTTCCAGCAGCGTCACATACACCGACATCGCATAGGGGCTGGCAAAGGACTGGTCGGCATACAGGGTCAAAGGGCTCATGGCGCATCCGTTCTGGTGGAGGGCTTTCCATCTTAGCGGGCTTTGGCCCAGCCTGCAGGGTGAGCGCCATTCCCGGGAAACGGGGTACCATGCGTGTTCTTCCCTCAAGGATTGCGATGATGAATTTCCCCCACCGTTGCGCTGCCGGCGCCGTGCTCCTGGCCAGCCTGCTGAGCGGCTGCGCCGGCCTGGTCGGCCCGCGCCAGGTCGAATTGCCGCTGGCCAAGATGCAGGCCAATATCGACAAGCGCTTCCCCTTGCATAACAAGGCGCTCGACCTGCTCGACGTTGAATTGAGCCATCCGCAGCTGGCCCTGTCGGCCCAGCGCCAGCGCGTCTCGCTCTCGCTCGACGCGAGCATTGCGCCGCCCTTCCTGCGCCAGTCGTGGACGGGCAACATGGCGCTGTCCGGCCAGCTGGCGCTCGATAATGTGCGTCATGCCGTCGTCATGCGCGACGTCCAGCTCGACCGCTTTGCCATCGACGGCACCGACGAGGGGCGCCAGCGCCAGTTCGCCAGGGTCGCCAATGTGCTGGCCGAGCGGGTCGTCCATGAGGTCGTCATTTACAGCTTCAACCCGGACGATTTGCGCCGGGCCGGGATCCAGTTTGTGCCCACCCGCATCAGCATGAGCGACAACGCGGTGCAGGTCACGCTGGAGCCGGAAAAATAATTTTCATTTTCTTGTCGATTTTCGCCAGGCTGTTTCGTCGTCGTGATAGCAGCACCCACTTTTGAAAAGGACACCACCATGAATGCCAACGTCAAACCTATCCCTGAAGACATGCACAGTGTCACCCCCCACCTGGTCGTCGCCGGTGCCTCCGACGCCATCGCCTTCTACAAGGCCGCCTTCGGCGCCACCGAGGAAGCGCGCATGCCCGGCCCGAACGGCAAACTGATCCACGCCCGCGTGCGCATCGGCGACTCGGCCGTCATGCTGGTCGACGAGTCGCCCGACTGGGGCGTGCTCGGGCCCAAGGCCATTGGCGGCAGCGCCGTCACCATCCACCTGTATGTGGAAAATGTCGATGCCGTCTACGAGCGTGCCGTCGCCGCCGGCGCCACCGGCGCCATGCCGCCGGCCGACATGTTCTGGGGCGATCGCTATGGCATGGTCGTCGATCCCTTCGGCCACAAATGGTCGATCGCCACCCATATCCGCGACATGACGCCGCAGGAAATGGCGGCCGAGCAGGAGGAATTTTTCAAAAATATGCCAGCCAAGCAGGAGTGCCCACAATGAAATTCATGGCCATCGTCAAAGCGAGCAAGGATTCGGAAGCGGGCGTGATGCCCTCGACGGAACTGCTGACCGAAATGGGCAAGTTCAATGAAGAACTGGTCAAGGCCGGCGTGCTGCTGGCCGGGGAAGGCTTGCATCCGAGCTCAAAGGGCGCCCGCGTGCGCTTCAATGGCAAGGCGCGCACCGTCATCGACGGCCCTTTCGCCGAAACCAAGGAGCTGGTGGCCGGCTTCTGGCTGCTGCAAGTCAAATCGAAGGAAGAGGCGATCGAGTGGATCAAGCGCTGCCCCAACCCGATGCCGGGCGAGCCCGAGTCCGAGATCGAGCTGCGCCAGGTCTTCGACGCCGCCGACTTCGGTCCTGAACTGACGCCCGAACTGCGCGAGCAGGAAGAGCGCCTGCGCGCCCAGTCGGCCGCGCACCAGTAGGGAGCGGCCATGCGCTACATGATCCTCAGGAAGGCCGACGCCGATACCGAAGCCGGTGCCAAGGCCAGCGCAGCGCTGCTCGAGGCGATGGGCAGCTATATGGCGCCGCTGGTCGAACGGGGCGTGATGCAGGCCGGCTTCGGCCTGCATCCGAGCGCGGGCGGCAAGCGCGTGTCCATCGCCCATGGCAAGGCCGTGTCAATTACTGACGGCCCCTTCACGGAGTCGAAGGAACTGGTGGCCGGGGTATCGGTCTACGAACTGCCCACGCGGGAAGAAGCGCTGGCCTCGCTGCTGCCCTGGCCCGCCGTCGATGGCGGCGGCAACGTCGCGCTCGAGCTGCGCGAGGCCGGCTGTCCCGGTGGCTGCGCCGCCGTCGCATCGGACGCTCAGGGGGCGGGCCAGCGCTTTTGCATCCTGCTGCGTTCGAGTGCACTCACGGAGGGCGACGACGTGCCGCCGCGTGCGGCCCTCGATGCGCTCGACGCCTTCAATGCGGCCCAGGTCAACGCCGGCGTGCTGCTCGCCGGTGAGGGCCTGCAGAGCAGCGCCCGCGGGGCGCGCGTCAAGTTCAGCGGCGGCAAGCCGGCCATCCTCGACGGCCCCTTCGCCGAAACCAAGGAGCTCATTGCCGGCTACTGGATGGTGCGTGTCGCGGCCATCGAGGACGCGATTGCCTTCGCCTGCCGCATTCCCTATCCGGTTGGGCCGCACGTGGAGGTGGAAATTCGCCAGGTCTACGAGATGGACGAACTGGTCGAGGACACTGCCACTGCGGCCGACCAGCTGATGCGCTTCGAGCAGCTCGAAGCGGGCATGCGCGAGCAGCTGGCGGCGTCGCGCCCGACCTGGCAGTAGCGCGATGGCGAGTGTGCATCGCGTCGTCGAGGCGGTCTGGCGCATGGAGTCGGCCCGCATCATCGGCGCGCTGGCGCGCATGCTGCGCGACGTGGGCCTGGCCGAAGAACTGGCCCAGGACGCGCTGGTGCAGGCGCTCGAGCGTTGGCCCGACGCCGGCGTGCCGGACAATCCGGCCGCCTGGCTGACGGCCGTGGCCAAGCACCGCGCGCTCGACCACCTGCGCCACCTGAAGCTGCAGCGTGAACGCGAAGGCGCACTCAGTTTCGAGATGGACGAGCAGCTGGCCGACGCGGCCCCTGACATCGACGCCGGCCTGATGGACCCGGTCAAGGACGATGTGCTGCGCCTGATGTTCATCGCCTGCCATCCGGTGCTGGCTACCGATGCGCGCACCGCGCTGACCTTGCGCCTGCTGGGCGGCCTGTCGACCGACGAAATCGCGCGCGCCTTCTTCGTCTCCGAAGCGACGGTCGCGCAGCGCATCGTGCGCGCCAAGCGTACCCTGGCTGAAGCGCGCATCCCCTTCGACGTGCCGGCGCCGGCCGAACTGAAACCGCGCCTGGCCTCGGTGCTGCAAGTGATCTACCTGATTTTCAATGAAGGCTATTCGGCCAGCGCCGGCGAGGCCTGGCTGCGCCCGGCCCTGTGCGACGAAGCCCTGCGCCTGGGGCGCGTGCTGGCCGGCCTGATGCCTTTCGAGGCCGAAGTGCACGGCCTGGTGGCGCTGATGGAAATCCAGTCTTCGCGCAACCGCGCGCGCACCGGCCCCGATGGCGAACCGGTGCTGCTGCTCGAGCAGGACCGCGCGCGCTGGGACCAGCTCCTGATCCGGCGCGGCCTGGCCGCGCTGGCACGCATCGAACAATTGAATAGTGGCTTCGGTCCCTACGCGCTGCAGGCGGCCATCGCGGCCTGCCATGCACGCGCGCTCACGCCCGAGGCCACCGACTGGGAACGCATCGCGGCGCTCTACGATGCGCTCGCCGCCCTGCTGCCTTCGCCCGTGGTGGAACTGAACCGCGCGGTGGCCGTGGCGATGGCTTTCGGGCCGCAGGCAGGGCTGGCGCTGGTGGACGCGCTGCGCGAGGAAGCGGCGCTGACCCACTACCATTTGCTGCCCAGCGTGCGCGGCGACCTGCTGGCCAAACTGGGGCGCGGCGCGGAAGCGCGCGCCGAGTTCGAGCGGGCCGCGGCGCTCACGCGCAACGCGCGCGAGCGCACGCTGTTGCTGGCGCGCGCCCGTGCCTGCGCGGCGTCCTCAGCTTGAAGCGTGCATCTTCAAATCCCTGCTATTATTTGTACCTGATGACCTCGTTCGCCTAGCAAAGACTGTCCAGATTTACAGCATTGCACCGGCGCGCTGTTGGGAGCAAACTGGTGTCCGATTTCGGGCGCCGCAGCCGTGTTTGAGAATTCTCAGCGCGGACTTGTTCCACTGAAGTAACCTTGCCGTGTGACTTGATGTGCTGCCTGGAAAAGGGGGTGAATCTTGGAAACGAAACAGGAAGCCGTACCGGAGCCCGGGGGCGAACGCCCCTTGTCGTCTCCCGTCCCGCGTTCGCGCCAGAGCTTGCCGCCGAAAGGCGCTTGCTGGTATTGTGACAAACCACTCGACAGCGTGCGCCGCTTTTGTGGCAAGGAATGCGCCGACGCCTTCGACGAAGAAGCCGAATACGATCACTGAAGTTTAGCTGCGGCGGCGGACCCGGGCCAGCGCCCCCGCGAAATCAAATTCCCCGGCACACGCCAGTACGTCGGCGTACCCGTCCTCCCCCAGAATAATCCGCAAGCTAGGACCGGCTTCCTCGAGCAAATCGATGGCGGCGCCATCGCCGTCCTCGAGCAAGCCCTCGAGCATGGCCAGCATGCTCGTGTCGTCGAGCAAGGCGCGCGTGGGAAGCTGGGCGCGATGGTCTTCAAGCATGTCCTCGAGCAGGGTCATGACCTTGAGCAGTTCGACTTCCAGGCGGTCCAGTTCGCGCGCTTCGGCCCCCGAGGTGGTGCGGATCGCGCGTTCGAGGGCGCAAGTCTGCCCATGCAGGCCGCGCGCGCCGATCATGCCCGAGGCGCCCTTGAGTGTGTGCACCATGCGGTGTGCCAGGGTACGGTCGCCGGCGGCCAGGGCATTGCCGATCGGGGTCGAGCGCAGCATATAGTCCTGGCGAAAGCGCCGCAGCATGCGGTCGTAGAGGTCGCGGTCGCCCATGACGCGGTCTATGCCGTCATTGACGTCAATGATTTCGCGCGCGGCCGCGTCGGTGCGCAACAGGATCGTCGGTATGGTGTGGCTGCCTGGGGTCATCGGGTCGATATTGAACGCCGTCAGGGCTACGATACCAGATTTTCCTGGCGGAATTGCATCTTTTGCAGCATCACTTGGTCGTGAATGACCAGTTGCGCAGCACGGCGCTGCCGTCGGCCTTGCCACTGAAGCGCGCCTCATAGACGGTGCCCGGTTTGAGCGGCGCCAGCGGCACGATGGCCGCCGCCGCGGCGGGCGTGGCGGCATCGCCTGCGTGGGTGAGCAGTTTGACGGCCAGGTCGGCCCCGCCGCGCGGGCGCAGGGCGAATTCGGCCACACTGAGCACGGCGTCGATGTCGGCATGCACGCTGACCGGATAGCCCACTTCGTTGCTGCCGGCCACGGGATCGGGCGATTCATAGTCGCTGAAGAAGTTCGGCGTCACGCCGGTCTGGCCGGCGAAGGGCCAGACCACGACGGCGCCACGCCCCAGGCCGGGACCGGTGCCGTTATTGGCAGTGAAGTCGGCCGTGAAATAGGTATAGCCGCTGCCGTTGGTGGCAGCCCCGGCCCCCAGTTCCTTGAACTTCGGTTCGAAAATGACGAAGCGGTGGTAGATGGCCGTAATGAGTTCTTCCGACAGGAAAAAGCCGGACTGGCTGGCGCTGGCCGAGATGACTTCGCCGTAGGCATAGCCGGCATTGCCGAAGCTGTAGCCGGCACTGCGCAGGCGCTCGAGCAAATTGCTGCCGGTAAAGCCGGGCTTGCCGCTGATTTCGTCATGGCTGACCAGGTCGTTCAGGCGCAGGTAGTCGGCGTGGTGCTGGGCTGCCAGGTCGACCAGGGCATTGTCGGCCAGCACGGCAATGCCCAGCTGGGCGCGCCGGAAATTGATCCAGTTGCGCCCGTCCTGGGGGATGTTGCCGCTCGCCGTGGGCGCGCCCGCTTCAGGCTGCGGCGTGGTGGGGACGACGGCCGGCGTGTCGTAGCTGCTGCCGCCACCGCCGCAAGCGCACAGCAAGGCCGCGCATAGCCAGATCGTGGCGAATCGTCGATGCATCACGCGGCTCCTTTCCTGCCATGACCTGGAATCATTCTAGGCCAATTCGCATTCGCGTGAAATTCGCGAGGCTGTAGAATACGCACACTTTGCCCACCCGCCGAATGCCCGAATTGAAAACGCCCCGTCAACAGCGCCTGGCGCGCGTCAAGTTTGCCTTGCCCAGTTTCGTGACACTGCTCTCGATCGCCTGTGGCTTTGGCAGCATCGTCATCGCCGTCGACAATGCCGCCATCGGCAGCGCCCAGGACTACCGCCTGGCCGCCATCTTGCTGGTGTTCGCCGGCGTGTTCGATGCGCTCGATGGCTTCGTCGCGCGCGCTACCGGCACCTCCTCCAATTTCGGCATGCAGCTCGATTCGCTGGCCGACGTGATGAACTTCGGCTGCGCGCCGGCCATGCTGCTCTATTGCTGGGGCTTTGCGCTGCAGGGCGTGGGCCATCCGACGCTGCTACGCATGGGCGGGCTGGCCTGCTTCGTGTTTGTCGCCTGCGCTGCGTTGCGCCTGGCGCGCTTCAATATCAATGTGGGCCGCACCGATCCGCGCTATTTCGTCGGCATGCCGACGACGGCGGCTGCGGCCTGCGTCGCCTCGGTGGTGGTGGCCTGGCCCGACCCGCTCACCACCATGCCACAGGGCTATGGTGTGATGCTGCTGATGGTGGCCGTCGGTGGCCTGATGGTGTCGTCGCTGCGCTTCCCCAGTTCCAAGCAGCCCAAGAACGCCAAGGTCCTGGCCCTGCTGGCGCTGAACCTGGTCTTGCTGGCGTGGCTGCAGAACCGCTTCTTCGCCTGGTTCTTCCTGTTTTATATCGGCGCCACGCTTGCCCTCAACCTCGCCTGGCAGCGCGGCTGGCGCGGCATCAAGCGGCCCGAGGTCTATACCGACTAGGCGAAGCGCTCGAACAGCTGCGCGATGTGGGCGGCGCGCGCCTGGGCGTCGGCCAGGTCGTGGGCGTGCGCGCTCTGGGTGCTGATCGAGGCCGACAGCAGCTGGGCGAAGGAGCGGTCCAGTGCCTTGCGCGCCGCCGCCATCTGCTGGGCCACGGCGTCGCAGTCCGACGGCTGTTCGGCCAGCGCGATGAGCTTCTGGACGCCGCGCAGCTGGCCCTCGATGCGGGCCAGGCGATTGAGCAAATCCTTCTTTTGCGGCGCCGTCAGCGCCTGCCCCTCAACGATCGTCTCCATCCTGGCCTCTCCCGTGTTTATGCGACTTCGTGCCCGCGCGCGGCGCGCAGGATCGCGAACCATTGGGTGCTGCTCAGCGTGATGCGGGTGCCGGCGACGGCCTCGCGGATCGCTTCGATGCGCCCGCTGCCCGTCAGCGGCACGGGGCGGCAGGGCAGCTGCATGATCCACGCGAACACCACGCTGGCGAAGGGTTGTTCGAGTTCCTGCGCGATCTGCCCGATCACCGTGCGCAGGCGCACGGCCTGCTCGTCCTGGCCGGTGAACAGGCGCCCGCCGCCCAGCGGCGACCAGATCATCGGCGCCACGCCCAGGTCCTGCAGGCCGTCGAAGGTTTCATCGAAGGCCGGCGCGGTAAATAGCGGCGAGAACTCGACCTGGTTGGTGGCCAGGGCGACGCGCTTGTGCAGGCACTCGAACTGGTGGCGCGAAAAATTGGACACGCCGAAGTGCAGCACCTTGCCGTCGCGGCGCAGGGCGGTGAAGGCTTCGGCCACCTCGTCGAAGTCCATCAGCGGATCGGGGCGGTGGATCAGCAGCAGGTCCAGGTGGTCGGTGTGCAGCTGGCGCAGCGATTGCTCGGCCGAGGCGATGATGTGGGCGGCGCTGGTGTCGTAATGCTGGATCGTGTGCGCCGGGCGCTGTGGCGAAATGAGCTTGATGCCGCATTTGGACACCAGCTGGATCTGGCCGCGCAGCGAGGGCTGGGCGCGCAGGGCTGCGCCGAACAGGGCTTCGACGCCGTAGTTGCCGTAAATATCGGCGTGGTCGAAACTGGTCACACCCAGTGCAATGCATTGTTCAATCAGTGCCACGTGCCGCTCCACCGGCATGGCCCATTCGCCCATACGCCACATGCCGGCGACGATGCGCGAGAGGGTGGGGCCGTTCTCACTGGTGGTAACCGCAGGACAGGAAACGTGGGGGGCGGCGTCGCTCATCGTGGCTTTCTTGGCGTGGTAACAGGTCCCAGATTATAGCGACAAGCTGTTGGCGCGGTGCGCAATTGGGGTATGATTATTCGGCAACAAGACGACTTCCCACGGAGGCTGAAATGGGTTTCTTGTCCTTCCTCAGTTCGAAGCCTGGCCAGGACGTGGCAGCGCCAACGGCCGGAGTCGGTGCGCCCGGCGCCGCCCCGGTGCCAGCGGCGCCGCCCCAGACCATGCTGCGCCGCGAAGAAGTCATCGACGAGAAGAACCGCCTGTGCGGCTACCGTTTTTCGCTGCAATCGAGCGACCCCCATGTTCCGCATCCGGAAACCGAATTCATCGCCGCGCTGGAACAGGCGCATATCGCGCAATTCGCCGAGCGCCGCCTGGCCGTCATTCCACTGACCCTCGACGCCGTCGTCTTCAAGCGCCACCTGCCTTTGATGACGCCCAATACCGCCTTCCTGATCGACCGCAACCAGGCCAAGCTGCCGGTGCAGCAGCTGGCCGGGCGCATGCTGGCCCTGAAGGAAAGCGGCTGCCAGGTGGCCCTGTGCGGCGCCACCATGGAGCAGGACCAGGCGCCCTTGTTCGACGCCTGCGACATCGCCTTCCTGCGCCCCGGCGACACCACCTTGCCGCAGTTCCAGGCCATGACGCGCGAACTGCGCGCCCTGTATCCTTCGCTGGCGCTGGCCGCCGATGGCGTGCAGACCTGGGACGAGCAACGCATGTGCCTGGCCTGGGGCTTCCGCTACTGCCTGGGCGACTTCCTCACCACCACCGACAAGCTCGACCCCGACGCCAAGATTGACCAGGGGCGCCTGACCTCGATCGAGATGCTCAACCTGCTGCGCAGCGACAGCGAGCTGTCCGCCCTGGTGGAGGTGGCCAAGCAGGATCCCGGCATCACCTTCCAGGTGCTCAAATGGGCCAACGCGCCGGCCGCCGGCCAGTCCACCGCGGTGACCAGCCTGGCCCAGGCGATCGTGGTCCTGGGCCGCAATTCCCTGTACCGCTGGCTGACCGTGTCGATGTTCCGCCTGGGCGCCCAGCGCGAGCGCGACGAGTCGCTGCTGGAAGTGGCGCTCACGCGCGCGCGCTTCCTCGAAATGGTGGGGGAGGCCGCGCTGAGCGAGGCGCAGCGCGATGAAGTGTTCCTGGTGGGGCTGTTGTCGCTGTTCGACATCCTGCTGGGCATGCCGATGCAGGCCATCCTGGCCAAGATGCATTTGTCGGATGCGGTGCGCGATGTGCTGCTGCGTTCAAGCGGGCCGTATGGCCCTTACCTGATGCTGGTGCTGATGGTGGAAAAAGGCATGGCGGCGCGCGCCGCCCAGATCGCGACAGGCCTGGGCATTGATCCGGCGACCTTGTCCCAGACCAGCACCGATGCCTTCCACTGGGCCCAGGAGTCCTTGCAACATACGCTTGGTGGGTGAGCGCAGCGCTACCCACCAATTTTTATTTCATCCACAGGCGCATCGAGTCCCAGGCGCGGCCAAAGATCGACGCCTGCGGCACTTCTTCCAGCGCCACGACGGGCAACTCCAGCATGGTCTTGCCGTCGACCGTCATCTTCAGCGTGCCCACGCGGCCCTTGTCGGCCAGCGGTGCCACCAGCGGGTCCTTGCGTTCGAGGACGGGCTTCATCTTCGAAGCCACGCCCTTGGGTACCGTCACCAGCACGTCGTTGGCGAAGCCGATCTTCACGGTGCTCTTGCTGCCTTTCCAGATCTCCGGCGTGGCGATGGCCTGGCCCTTCGAGTACAGCTTGACCGTGTCGAAATTCTGGAAGCCCCAGTTGAGCAGCTTCTGGCTTTCCTGGGTGCG
>JAZJYP010000281.1:0-10569 GCA_040390345.1 Pseudomonadota bacterium
TGGGCGCTTGGGGTCTGTCCCCGATTTGTCAAGTTGCCGGGTTTGACCCCGCTGTTTTTACATGCCGAGCGACTTGAGCAGGTCTTCGTTGTCGTCGTCCGGCGGCGGTGCCGATGGGGCGCTCTTGCTACCCTGGCCGGCCGCTTCCGTGGCCAGCAAGGCATCCGGATCGGGCCGCTCGCTGATCTCGAAATCGTGCAGCTTGATGAACTCGGTACGGTCGATCGCCAGCTCCAGGTAAAAGATATTGTTCTTCTCCGTGAAGAAGGACACGCGCCGCATTTCCGGACGGTCCAGCGGGGTGTCGACGCTGAGCATCACCTGCTTGTTGAGCACCAGCATTTTCGGCTGGTTCTGCGTGATATTGGTCTGCAGTTCGCGCCGCACCTTGCCGGTGAAGTCGCCCACGATCTGGTTCATCAGCTCGCCCAGGATGTTCGACACTTCGTCCGAGGTGTGCGAACCGGCCAGCTCCGACTTGGGCATGCCCATGTGGATCATGTATTTTTCGTAAATCTCCATCGCCGTCTCGGCCGCGAAGTTCAGCACGACCAGGCCCGTAAACCCGCCGTCAAACAGCACGAAGCAGCCGATATCGGGCTTCAGGCCAATCTTGGTGATGCGTTGCACCATCGCCGAATAATGAATTTTGCTCTGCGTGGCGACGTTCAGGACGCGCGTGACCGAGTTACACAAATTTGTCAGCAAGTCTTCTGTTCCGTATACCACGTGTTCCTCTGCGTTCGTCATTAGGCTACCTCTGTCGTTTCTTACATTCTCTGGCCGGCGCGCGGCCCCCTCATAGCGTGAGAATACTGAAACGCTCCCGGCCCGTCCACCTGAATCATGCAATTTGGGCAAATAGAGGGCCTTAATGGGCCGATTGGAGGGTGGCGGACGCGGCGGCGGCCGTCTTGCTGTCGGCCACCAGGGTCCACAGCAGGGCCGAAATGGCCAGGCAGCCTCCGCAGATGAGGAACAGCACGTTCTTGTCGGCGGCGTCGCGCAGCACATAGCCCACGCCCGTCGACAGCAACTGCGGCAGCACCACCGACAGGTTGAACAGGCCCATGAAGAAGCCCATGCGGCTCTTGTCGACCTTTTCGCTCATGATGGCAAACGGCAGGCTGACCACGGCGGCCCAGCCGATGCCCACCACGCCCATCAGCACGTACAGTGCCGCCGGGGTGTGCGCGCTGGTGGCGATGAGGAAGTAGCCGGCCGCCATGATGCCCACGCAGGCGACCTGGGTGCGCACGCGGCCGATTTTCTCGGCCAGGGGCGCCAGCACCAGGGCCGGCAGCACGAAGCCGACCACGTTCATGACGGCGAAACAGATCGAAATCACATGGCCCGACTGGGCGTTGGCCTCGGCCGCCGCCACGCCGGCCGGCACGATGTGCTGGCTGATGAAGGCGATGATGTAGACGAACATCGACTGCACGCCCAGCCACGAGAAGCCGTGCGCGATGTAGATGCGCCACAGCTGCTTCCAGTCCGTCTGCGTCACTTCGAGCGTTTCGTCCTTGATGCACAGGTCCTGGTGCTCGGTGACGAAGAACATCGGCACTACCGAGAAGGCAAAGATGATCAGCACGCCCACCGAGATCAGGGTGTAGTTGTCGATGAAGGCGCCGATCAGGTAAGCCATCACGCCCCAGAAGCCGGAAATGGTCTGCATCCAGGTGTAGCCCTTGGTGCGCGGGGCGCCGTCAGGCGTGACGTCGGCGATCAGCGAGCGGGTGGGGTTGAAGCTGATATTGATCGACAGGTCCAGCGTCAGGGCGACGATGACGGCGACCACCAGCAGGTTGCTGATGCCCAGCAGCTCGCTGACGACGTCGATGCGCGGCAGCAGGAACACCATCAGGGCGGCCAGGGTGCCGCCGATCAGGATGAAGGGACGGCGCCGCCCACCCCAGAACCAGGTCTTGTCGCTGATCAGGCCAATGATCACCTGGCCGAGGATGCCGGCCGTGGGGCCGGCCGCCCAGACGATGCCGATTTCATGGATGTCCAGGTTGTATTTGGTCGACAGCAGCCAGCTCAGGGCCGAAATCTGGATGCACAGGGCAAAACCCATCGCCGTCGAGGGCAGGCTGATGATGGTATAAAAAAGGTTGCTCAGGCGCTTCTGCATGTCCAGCATGGTGTCCCCATTATTCTGTTATTTGACTACAAAACGACCGATTTTTGAGGGCCGCCACGGCTATTCTACTATGAGACTGTTTAGATTGACACTCAGAAAGCGTCATGTTATTTTCCTACAAATCCTCTTCCGGCGACCCTTCCCATGAAAATAGCACCGATGGCCTTGCTTGCATGCCTCTTGTCTGTCGCCCATCTAGTGTATGCCGGTCCGATCACGCCGGTGGGCAATGTGCAATCGGTGCAGCTGGGCCAGGGCGAGGTCAAACTGCGCACGGAGAACGCCTTTGTAACGCTGACGGTGTTCAGCCCCTCGGTGATCCGGGTGCGCATGACGCGCGCGGCGCCTGCGCGCGATTTTTCCTATGCCGTGGTGGCCAAGCCACAAGCGGGCCAGGCGCGCATCAGCCAGGACGACCAGGCAGTGCGCATTGCGACCGGCGCCTTGGTCGCACACGTGAGCAAGCATCCTTTTGCCGTCACCTTCACGACGCCGGACGGCAAAGTGATCAACCAGGACGAAGCCGGCTTGACGACGTCATGGATCGGCGACGAGGTGACGACCTATAAGAAAATGCAGGATGGCGAGCGCTTCATCGGCCTGGGCGAAAAGACGGGGAATCTCGATCGCCGCGGTTCGTCCTATACCAACTGGAACACGGACGCCTTCCGCTACCACGAAGGGTCCGACCCGCTGTACGCGAGCGTACCGTTTTACATCGGTATCCACCACGGCCTGAACTACGGCATCTTCTTCGACAACAGCTACCAGAGCGATTTCAATTTCGGCGCCAGCAACGACCGCTTCGCTTGCTTCGGCGCCCAGGGCGGCGAGATGAACTACTACTTCATCTACCACCCGAAAGTGGCCGACATCATCGGCGCCTACACCGCGCTGACCGGGCGCATGCCGCTGCCGCCCTTGTGGAGCCTGGGCTACCAGCAGAACCGCTACAGTTACTACCCCGAGGCCGAAGTGCTGCGCGTGGCGCAGACGCTGCGCGAAAAGAAGATACCGGCCGACGGCATCACGCTCGACATCCACTTCATGGATGCCTACAAGCTGTTCACCTGGGATAAAACGCGCTTCCCCGACCCGGCCGGCATGACGGCCAAGCTGGCGGCGCTGGGCTTCAAGACCACCGTCATCGTCGATCCCGGCGTGAAGGTGGAGCCGGGCTACAGCGTGTACGACGGTGGCCTGAAGGACGACATCTTCATCAAATACGCCGATGGCAGCAACTACGGCGGCCAGGTCTGGCCGGGCTGGTGCTACTTCCCCGACTTCACCTCCAGCAAGGCGCGCCAGTGGTGGCGCCGTGAAGTGAAGACCTATGCCCAGGCCGGCGTGGCGGGCCTGTGGAACGACATGAACGAGATTTCCACCTGGGGCCAGCGCATGCCCAATAATGTGCTGTTCGATTTCGACGGCGAGCGCACCACGCACAAAGAGGCTCGCAACGTCTACGCGCTGAACATGATTCGCGCCAGTTATGAGGGCATGAAGGAGGCGACCGGACAGCGTCCCTTCATGCTCACGCGTTCCGGCTTCGCTGGACTGCAGCGCTATAGCGCTATCTGGACCGGGGACAACCGCGCCGAAGAAGGCCATATGCTGCTTGGTGTGCGCATGTTGAACAGCATGGGCGTCTCGGGTATCGCGTTCACCGGTATGGATGTCGCCGGCTTCACCGGTACACCGTCCCAAAGCCTGTATGCGCGCTGGATGCAGATCGGTGCGTTTACTCCCTACTTCCGCAACCACGCCGAGTATGGCGGCAAGTCGGCCGAGCCGTGGACCCAGGGCGAACCGGTGCTGGAGATCGTGCGCAACTACATCAACCTGCGCTACCGCCTCATGCCCTACCTGTATTCGGCCTTCCACGATGCCGCCGCCACGGGCGAGCCGGTGATGCGCACGCTGGCTATCGACTACACGCATGATGCCAAGGTCTACGACGGCGCCTTCCAGAACCAGTACCTGTTCGGCAAAGCCTTCCTCGTCGCGCCCTTCGAGAGCACGAAGGAGTTCGGCAAGGTCTACCTGCCGCCCGGGAAATGGTATGACTACCATACCGATGCCCTGCGTGAGGGAGAACATGTCGCCGAACTGTCGATCGACAAGCTGCCGCTGTATGTCAAGGAGAGTAGTATCGTGCCGATGCAGTCGCTGGTGCAGTCGACGTCGGAACGCCCGGCCGATACGCTGGCGCTGCACATCTACAAGGGCGACATCGCAAGCAGCATCAGCTATTACGAAGACGACGGCGCCAGCTTCGATTACCAGAAGGGCGCCTACTACCAGCGCAGCATCAGCTACGATCCTGCCGCGCGCAGCATTCGCTTTGGCGCCGTGGAAGGCAAGTACCAGTCAAAGTTCGGCAAGATCGAGATTGTGTTGCATGGTTTTGGCGACACGAAGCTCAAGGGAAGTGCAGTCATAAAAAACGAGAGCGGCAGTTTCGCGATCAACTATTAAACAGATGGGGACACGGATGCAAAATTTATTGGCTAAGCCACGCCTGACGTTCTGGCAGTTGTGGAACATGAGCTTCGGCTTCTTCGGGATCCAGTTCGGCTTTGCGCTGCAAAACTCGAACACGAGCCGCATTTTTTCCACGCTCGGCGCCAGCCCCGACGACTTGCCCCTGTTCTGGCTGGCCGCGCCGGTCACCGGCTTGCTGGTGCAGCCGATCATCGGCTACCTGAGCGACAATACCTGGCACCCGTTCTGGGGACGCCGCCGTCCCTTCTTCTTTGCCGGCGCCATCCTGGCCTCGATCGCGCTGTTCCTGATGCCTAATTCGTCGGCGCTGTGGATGGCCATTTTCGTGCTGTGGATGATGGATGCGTCGATCAATATCTCGATGGAGCCGTTCCGCGCCTTCGTCGGCGACAAGCTCGATCCTTCGCAGCAGACGGCCGGCTTTGCGATGCAGACCTTCTTCATCGGTTGCGGCTCGGTCATCGCTTCGCTGCTGCCGACGATGTTCACCGACGTTTTCGGCTTTTCCAATGTGCCCGTCAACGGCGCCATTCCCGAGACGGTGCGCTATTCCTTTTACGTGGGCGGGGCGGCCTTCATGACGGCCGTTGCCTGGACCGTGTTTACGTCGAAGGAGATTCCGCCGCAGGACCTGGAAGCCTTCCGCGCCGAACGCGCCGCCGCGCGCGGCCTGGGCCACACGATCGGCGAAATCCTGGCCGGCTTCGCCAGGATGCCGCGCACCATGGTGCAACTGGCCGTGGTGCAGTTCTTCACCTGGGTGGCGCTGTTTGTCATGTGGGTCAACACCACGCCGGCCGTGGCCGATAATGTGTTTGGCACACTCGACGCGCAGTCGGCCAACTACCAGAGTGCGGGCAACTGGGTGGGCGTGATGTTCGCGGTATATAACGGCGTGTCCGCCATTGCTGCCTTCGTGCTGCCGGTGCTGGCGCGCCGCACCAACCGCAAGCTGGTGCACGCGCTGTGCCTGGCCATCGGCGGCGTGAGCCTGATCAGCATTTTCGCGATCACGCAAAAGCAGATGCTGCTGTTGCCGATGGTGGGTGTGGGCCTGGCCTGGGCCAGCATCCTGACGATGCCCTACGCGATCCTGGCCGGCGCGCTGCCGGCCGAGCGCATGGGCTACTACATGGGTGTGTTTAACTTCTTCGTCGTGATTCCGCAAATCGTCGCCGGCATGGTGATGGGGCCGATCGCCGTGCACTTCTTCGGTGGGCATACCGTCAATACGCTGCTGATCGGCGGCGCTTGCATGCTCATTGCCGCTGCCGCCACGCTGTTCGTGACCGACCAGGCGCAGAAGGCGGCGTGATGGATGGTTGCGCCGTGTTTTATCCCGATGCCGTATTCTGAGCAAAAAGGAGCACGACGATGACTATCCAGACGATCGAAACACATGCCATGGCCGGGCAGCGGCCCGGCACTTCCGGCCTGCGCAAGAAGGTGGGCGAATTCGAGCAGCCCGGCTATCTCGAAAACTTCGTCCAGGCGATTTTCGACACCGTCGGCGACGCCGGCGGCAAGACCCTGGTGCTGGGCGGCGACGGACGATTTTTCAACCGTCCTGCCATCGCCACGATCGTGCGCATGGCAGCGGCGCACGGCTACGCGCGCCTGCTGCTGGGGCGCGGCGGCATCCTGTCGACGCCGGCCGTCAGCTGCGTGATTCGCCAGCGCGGCGCCAGCGGCGGCATCATCCTGTCGGCCAGCCACAATCCGGGCGGGCCCGATGGCGACTTCGGCATCAAATACAACATCGCCAATGGCGGCCCGGCGCCGGAGAAAATCACCGAGGCGGTCTACAGCAATACGCAGACCTTGACGCGCTACCGCATCAGCGACGCAGGCCTCGTGGACATCGACACGATCGGCCACTATCGGGTTGAGCAGACGGACGTGGAAGTCATCGATTCCGTGGCCGACTATGCGCGCCTGATGGAAGGCCTGTTCGACTTTGGCGCCATGCGCGCCCTGTTCGCGGGCGGCTTCACGATGCGCTTTGACGGCATGCACGCCGTCTCCGGTCCCTATGCCAAGGCAATCCTCGAAGGTATGCTGGGCGCGCCGCCCGGCACCGTCATCAATGCCAAACCGTTGGAAGACTTTGGCGGCCACCATCCCGATCCCAATCCGGTCAACGCGGCCGAACTGGTCGCGCTGATGCATGGCGCCGATGCCCCGGACCTGGGCGCCGCCTCCGATGGCGATGGCGACCGCAATATGATCCTGGGGCGCGGCATCGCCGTGTCGCCATCGGACAGCCTGGCCATCATCGCGGCCAATGCGCAATGCGCGCCCGGGTACAGCAAAGGCTTGAGCGGCGTGGCCCGTTCGATGCCCACTTCCTGCGCCGTGGACCGCGTGGCCCAGGCGCTCGGCATTCCCTGTTTCGAAACGCCTACCGGCTGGAAGTACTTCGGTAACCTGATGGATGCAGGCAAGGCCAGCCTGTGCGGCGAAGAGAGCTATGGCACCGGCTCGGACCACATCCGCGAAAAGGACGGCGTTTGGGCCGTGCTGTTCTGGCTCAACATCCTGGCCAAACGCGGCGTCGGCGTCGATGCGCTGGTGCGCGAGCACTGGAGGCACTTCGGCCGCAACTACTATTCGCGTCACGACTACGAGGACGTCGACGCCGCCGCAGCAGGCGCCATGATGGTCACCCTGCGCGCACAACTGGCGACGTTGCCGGGGCAGGGCATTGCGCTGGCCGATGATTTTGCCTACACCGATCCCGTGGACGGCTCGGTCTCCACGCACCAGGGCGTGCGCATCGTGATGGACAACGGCGACCGTATCGTGGTGCGCCTGTCCGGCACGGGGACGCAGGGCGCCACAGTGCGCATGTACTTCGAACATTACGACGTGGCGCAGTTTGACCTGCCGCCGCAACAGGCGCTGGCCGGCTTGATCGCGACCGCGGCCAACCTGACCGATATCGCCGGCCGCACTGGCCGAAGCAAACCCACCGTCATCACTTGAAAAGGAATTGCGCATGAAGTTTTCCGTCCTCGCCGCCGCGCTGGCCCTGGCATGCAGCGCCGCTTGCGCCGCCCCCAAGCCTTTTTTGTGGGATAACGCGACCATTTATTTCGTGCTGACGGACCGCTTCAACAACGCCAATTCCGGCAACGACCATGCGTACGGCCGCAAGGCCGACGCGGCGCCTGAGCGCGGATATGCCGGTGGCGACCTGGCCGGCATTACCGCCAAAATCCGCGAAGGTTATTTCAAGGACCTGGGCGTGGACGCCATCTGGATCTCGCCACCGGTGGAACAGATCCATGCCGGCACCGATGAAGGGCAGGGCAAGTCCTACGCTTTCCATGGCTATTGGGCGCGCGATTTCACCAGCGTGGACGCCAACCTTGGTACTGAGGACGATGTGCGCACGCTGGTCGATACGGCCCACGCACACGGCATCCGCGTGCTGCTCGATGTGGTGATGAACCACACCGGTCCGGTGACGGACGACGACCCCGTGTGGCCGCCAGAGTGGGTACGCACCGGTCCGCAATGCACCTACAAGGACGCGCCCACGACGGTCGACTGCACGCTGGTGAAGAACCTGCCGGACTTCCGCACGGGCAGCAACGACAATGTCGCCCTGCCGCCGGCGCTGGTGGAAACATGGAAGGCGCAGGGACGCTACGAGCGCGAAGTGAAGGAGCTTGATGCCTTCTTCAAGCGCACCGGCTATCCGCGCGCGCCGCGCTACTACCTGATGAAGTGGCACGCCGACTGGGTGCGCAAATACGGCTTCGATGGCTTCCGCGCCGACACCGTCAAGCATACCGAGCCTGGCGTGTGGAAGGAGTTGAAGATGGTTGCCAGTGCAGCCTTTGAAGACTGGAAGCGCGCCAATCCGCAGAAGAAGCTTGGCGACACGCCATTCTTCATGACGGCCGAGGTGTACAACTACTCGGTCAGCCACGCCCGCCTGTTCGATATGGGCGGCGGCACCCAGGTCGACTTCTTCGACAATGGCTTCGACAGCCTGATCAACTTCACCATGAAGTCCGACGCCGGCAAGCCGTATGAAGCGCTGTTCGCCGCCTACGCGCAGCAGCTGCATGGCCCGCTCAAGGGCCGCTCGGTGTTGAATTACATGAGCTCCCACGACGATGGCGCGCCGTTCGACGCCGCACGCCGCAAGCCCTTCGAGACGGCTACCAAGCTGCTGCTCGCGCCGGGCGCCGCGCAAATATACTACGGCGACGAAACGGCGCGCCTGCTCGATACGCCGGCGGCCGAAGGCGACGCCAAACTGCGCAGCTTCATGAACTGGGGCGAACTGGCTGGCAATGCCGAGCGCAATGGCTACCATGTGGCCGATGTGCGGCGCCACTGGAGTCGCCTGGGCCTGTTCCGCCAGGCCCACCCGGCCATCGGCGCCGGCGCGCACCAGAAGCTGGCTGACAGCCCCTACACCTTCAAGCGCACGCTGGGCCGCGACCAGGTCGTCGTCGCGCTGGACGTGCCCAAAGGCGCCGCCGTGCCCGTCGCCGGCGTGTTTGCCGACGGCGCCGCGGTCAAGGACTACTACAGCGGACGGCGCGCCGTCGTCAAAGGCGGCAAGGTGCTGTTCGAGGGGCAGGAAGGGACTGTCCTGATCGCGCCGTAAGCAGGTTTTTTGGTGTCAGACGCACAATAGGGTATGCTACGCGCGATCCGCTGCCCTATTGACCGCAATGACCAAAGACATCGACCCGGAACAAAAATTCAGCCGAACCGCTTATGCTGATGGCCCGCGCCTGCTCGCCGACATTGGCGCGACCCATGCGCGCTTTGCCCTCGAAACCGCCCCTGGCGTATTGCGTTCGGTGCGCGTGCTCAAGTGCGACGACTTCGCGGGCATCGTAGCGCTGCTCAAATCCTACCTGGCCGACCACGCCGGCATCCGCCTGAACCACGCCGCCTTCGCGCTGGCCAATCCGATCAGCGGCGACTTGATCCGCATGACCAATCGCGACTGGCAGTTTTCCACCGACGAGGTGCGGCGCGAACTGGGGCTCAATACTCTGTTGATCGTCAACGACTTCACTGCACTGGCCATGTCGCTGCCCGGCTTGTCAGGCAAGGACCTGCTGAAAGTGGGCGGCGGCGAGGCGACCGCCAATGCCGTCATCGGCGTGCTGGGACCGGGCACGGGCCTGGGCGTGTCGGGCCTGATTCCGACGGCCGACGGTTTCGTCACGCTGGGCAGCGAGGGCGGTCACGTCAGCTTCGCGCCAGGCGACGAACGCGAATACTTCATCCTGCAGTGGGCGTGGCGCCAGTGGACCCACGTCTCCGGCGAGCGCCTCATTTCCGGCCCCGGCATGGAACTGATCCACCGCGCGCTGGCCGAGCGCAATGGCGTCACGGCGCCCGAGCGCAGCGCCCAGGACATTGTCGAAGGTGCGCTCAACGACAAGGAGCCGCTGTGCCTTGAGGTGCTCGAGACCTTCTGCGCCATGCTCGGCGGCGTGGCCTCGAACCTGGCGGTGACGCTCGGCGCGGTGGGCGGCATCTTCATCGGCGGCGGCATCGTGCCGCGCATGGGCGAATGGTTTGCGACGTCGCCGTTCCGCGCGCGCTTTGAAGCGAAGGGCCGCTTTACCGACTACCTGGCCGCGATTCCGACGTATGTGATCATGACACCGAACCCCGCCTTTTATGGCGTGGCGACGATCCTCTCCGAACACCTGCGCGGGCGCAGTGGCGCCAACACCTTGATGGAGCGCGTGATGCACCTGCAGCACGAGTTGTCGCCGGCGGAACAGCGCGTGGCCACGCTGGTGCTCGAGCATCCGCGCAAAGTGCTGGGCGAACCGATCGCCGAAATCGCGCGCCTGGCCGACGTGAGCCAGCCGACCGTGATCCGCTTCTGCCGGTCGCGTGGCTTCCTCGGCCTGGCCGACTTCAAGCTC
>JAZJYP010000282.1:0-6315 GCA_040390345.1 Pseudomonadota bacterium
CTGGCGGCGGCGCCCAGCCAGCCCTTGACGGGGCAGATGGACGTGGCCGCGCTCGACATCGGGCAGGGTATGGCCGTGCTGGTGGAGACGGCAGGGCACCGGCTGCTGTACGACACGGGCCCCGCATATTCACCGCTATCGAACGCGGGCAACCGGGTGATCCTGCCCTACCTGCATGCGCGTGGCATTGATGCGCTGGACATGCTGATCGTATCGCACAGCGACAGTGACCATTCCGGTGGCGCCTTGTCGGTGCTCAATGGCGTGCCGGTGGCCGAAGTGCGCTCGTCGCTGGAAACGTCGCATCCGATCGTCAGGGCCGCGTCCCACCATAGCCCTTGTGTGGCGGGCCAGTCGTGGAATTGGGACGGTGTGCGGTTCGAGATGCTGCACCCCGGCGCTGCCAGCTACGATGATCCGACCCTCAAGCCGAACGCGCGCGGCTGTGTCCTGCGCGTGAGCGCCGCTGCCCATGCGATTTTGCTGGCGGCCGACATCGAGGCAGCCCAGGAAGCACAACTCGTGCGCGCTACGCCGGCCCAGTTGCGCGCCGACGTGCTGCTGGCGCCGCATCACGGCAGTGGCACTTCGTCGACGCCGCCATTTCTGGCGGCGGTAGCGCCTACCATCGCCTTGTTCCAGGTTGGCTACCGCAACCGCTACCATCACCCGCAGGCGGGTGTCTTTGCGCGTTATGGTGCGCTGGGTGTCGAGCGCCTGCGCACCGACGAAGGCGGAGCGCTACTGCTGCACTTTGGCGCCAGCGTCGATGCCCAAGAGTACCGGCGCACGCACCAGCGCTACTGGTATGGGCGTTAGGCGCTGCGCGGCAGCAGGATCTCCATGCATAGGCCACCGCCGGCGCGGTTGCTTGCCGTGATCTTGCCACCGTGCGCGAGGATGACACGGCGCGCGATGGCCAGTCCAAGGCCGTGGCCGTCGATGTTGTTACTCAGCGCGTTGGACCGGAAAAAAGGTTCGAAGATGGCTTCCAGATCGTTTTCAGAGACACCAGGTCCGCGGTCGAGCATGCGGATCTGCACCGTATCGGCATCGACCTGCATATTCACTTCGACCGTGTCGCCTTCCATGCCGTGCTTGACGGCGTTGCGCACGACGTTTTCGATGGCGCGCCATAGCAAGTCCGGCGCGCCCTTGATGGTGGCGACTACCTTGCCGGTAATGGCGATCTGGCGGCCGGACTCGAACTGCGCGTCTTCGGCGATCTCGCCAATCATGTCAGCGACATTGATCTCTTCGTTCATCGGCATGGGGGCGTCGGCCTCGAGGCGCGAGAGCGTGAGCAGTTCGCCTACCAGTTTGTCCATGCGCACACTTTCGCGCTCGATCCGTTCGAGCGAAGGCGCAATCTTGTCCGGTTGCTGGTGGGCCAGCCCGATGGCCGCTTGCAGGCGTGCCAGCGGCGAGCGCAGTTCGTGCGAGACGTCGTGCAGCAGGCGGCGCTGGCCGTCCATCAGCATGCGCAGCTGGGTGCTCATGCGGTCGAAGTCCCGTCCCAGGTCGGACAGCTCGTCGCCGCCGGCGCGCGCTTCGCCAAAGCGCGGTGCCAGGTCGCCTTCGGCCGCGGCTTCGAAGGCGCTGCGCAAGGCGCGGATGGGGCGTGAAAAATACCAGGCCAGCAGGGCCGCAAACAACAGGCTGGCCAGCGTGGCAATGGCCATCAGTGCGAGCGGGCGAAAGCTCACTTCGGGCGGCGGCCCGCCCCCGTCCGGCGGCGGTCCGTCCGGGCCACGCCCGCCGCCGATGCCATGGCCGCGGTGTGCGGAAGGCAGGAAGATGAGGTAGGTGTGACCATCGGCCTGGACCCGGCGCACCACGTGGCGCGCGCCTTCGGTGGCGAGCACCTGTTCGGCCTGTGCCGTCATTTCGGGTTTGTAGGGACGGCTCAATAGCTCCTGTCCGCGCTCGTCGACGGCAAACACGCTGCGGTGGCGCGATTCGGTGATCAGTTCGCGCAACGCGGCGCTGCCGCCGTAACGCAGCGTGGCCGCTGCCGCGTCGATGCGCGTTTCGGCCGGCGGACTGGTGTCGATGCTGGCCTCGTGTTCGCGCTCGCGCGCCTGGTCGCGCAGCCAGAACACGCCGCCGATGCCCACGGTCGCGGCCAGCTGCGCCAGCAGGATCGCGCAGAAGAACTTCCAGAACAGGCGGCCCATGGGCTCAGTCCCGGATCAGCTGGTAGCCGAGCCGGTACACGGTTTGCAGGCAGGAGCGGCCGTCGGACAGGGTGCCCAGCTTATGGCGCAGGCTGGACAAGTGCACGTCGATATTGCGGTCGAAGCGCGCCATCGGCCGGCCCAGGCCCTGTTCCGACAATTCATTCTTGCTGACAGGGCGCCCGGCGTTGCGGGCCAGGACTTCGAGCAGGTTGAATTCGGTGCTGGTCAGTTCAAGCGGCACGCCGTCCCAACTGGCGCGGCGCTGTTCCGGCGACATCGTCAGCTTGCCCACCGAGAGCGTGATGCCGCCCGCTTCGTCATGTGGCAGGCCATTGGTACGGCGCAGGATGGCGCGGATGCGCGCCGTCAGCTCGCGCGGTGTGCACGGTTTGGTGACATAGTCGTCGGCGCCCAGTTCGAGGCCGAGGATGCGGTCGGTGTCGTCGCCGCGGCCGGTCAGCATCAGCACCGGCAGGCGGCTCTTGGCGCGGATCCGGCGCAGCGTTTCGATGCCGTTCAGGCGCGGCATCATCACGTCGAGGATGGCAATGGCAAACTGGCCGCTCAATGCGGCGCGCGTGCCGGCCTCGCCATCGTGGGCGCAAGTGACGGGAAAGCCTTCCTGCTCCAGGTATTCCTGGAACATGCCGACCAGTTCGACGTCATCGTCGATAAGGAGTACATGGTTCATAGGCAGCCATGATAGCAAACACCGAAGGCCCCATTAGCCCGTCTTTACGCGCTTTTACATCGCACTTACGGCGCTTTACAGGCAGCGCCGACACAATGGAGGCTCCTTTCAACGAACCGGAATCGCCCATGAAAACTCTCTCGTATTTGCTCGCCGCCGTTTCTCTCGCAGTGCCATTGAGCGGCTCGGCCCAGATGATGCCACCGCCGCCCGAGCATATGCAGCAGCACGGCGGCCCTGGCGCGCCCTTCCTGCACGGTGTGGAGCTGAGTGAAGCGCAGCAGGACAAGGTGTTCGCCATCATGCACGCCCGGGCGCCGCAACAGCATGAGAACGACAAGGCCATGCACAAAGCGCAGGAAGCGTTGCGCGCGCTGGCCGCTTCGGACAGCTTCGACGACGCCAAGGCTGGCGCGGCGGCGCAGTCGCTGGGCCAGGCGGCGGCAGCGAACGCCTTGCTGCGTGCCCGCACCGATGCGCAGATCATGGCCTTGCTCTCGCCCGAACAGCGCCAGCAAGCGGCGCGCATGCCTCACCCGACCCGATAAGGAGAACAAGATGGATGACCACAGCCTGGTTCAGGATATCGATACGATGCTCAATATGACGGCCAACCGGCGCCAGTCGCTGCGCTGGCTGTTTGCCGGCGCCGCAGCGCTGCCGCTGGCCGGCTGCGGCGGTGGCGGCAGCAGCACGGCAGCTGCAGCGACGGCGACGAGCGCCGATGCGGCCACCACACCGACGACGACGACCACCAGCGGCAGCGCAGCGGCCTGTTCGGCCATTCCCGAAGAAACGGGCGGTCCCTATCCCGGCGACGGCACCAACAGCAACGTCAATGGCGTGGCCAATGCGCTGATCCTGGCCGGCATCGTGCGCAGCGATATCCGTTCGAGCATCGCCGGCGCCACCGGCGTTGCGGCCGGCGTGCCCCTGACGATCAAACTGCAACTGGTGAACGTGGGCGCGAGCTGCGCCAATATCGCCGGTGCCGCCGTCTACCTGTGGCACTGCGACCGCGATGGCCAATACTCGATGTATTCGAGCGGCGTGACCGGCGAAAACTATCTGCGCGGCGTGCAGGAGGCCGACGCCAGCGGCATCGTCACCTTCAAGACCATTTTCCCGGGCTGCTATGCGGGCCGCATGCCGCACGTGCATTTCGAGGTTTATCCCTCGCTGGCCAGGAGCATGAGCGCGTCCAACCGGATCAAGACCTCGCAGTTCACCTTCCCGATGACGACGCTCAACGACGTCTATGCCAGCAGCGGCTACGCGGCCAGCGTGCGCAACCTGGCCAGCATCAGCTATGCGAGCGACAATGTCTTCAGCGACGGCATCTCGCTGCAGATGGTCAGCGTCAGCGGCGACGTCGCCAGCGGCTACGTTGTCACACTGACAGTAGGGGTTTCCCTCTAAACGGGCCGGGGCAGGGCGCATTACAATTGTTGGATGAGCAAACCGATCCTGCACTTCGCCCACGCCAACAGCTACCCTGCCGGCACCTACCGCCAGTTCTTTGCCCACCTGGGCGAGGACTTCGATGTGCGTGCCCTCGACATGCACGCCCATAATCCGCACTATCCGGTTGACGACGGCTGGCGCACCCTGTCGAAGGAGCTGATCGAGCAGCTCGAAGCCTATCCCGAGCCGGTGGTGCTGGTCGGGCATTCGCTGGGCGGCATCCTGGCCCTGATGGCGGCCCAGCGGCGCCCGGAGCTGGTGCGCTGCGTGGTGCTGCTCGATTCGCCCGTGGTGGCGGGCTGGCGCGCACTGATCCTGCGCATGATGAAGGGGCGCCGCCTGGCTGACCGCTTCTCGCCGGCCAAATTTTCGGCCAATCGCCGCAACGTCTGGCCCGACGCCAAGGCAGCCGAAGCCCACTTCGCCCAGAAAACCATTTTCGCGGCCTGGGCGCCGGGCGTGCTGCTCGACTACCTCGAGCACGGACTCAAGCCGCACCCTGAGGGCATGCAGCTGCGCTTCACGCGCGAAGTGGAGACGGCGGTGTACCGTTCGCTGCCGCACCACCTGGGCGACTTGACGCGGCGCCGCTACCCCGTGCCGATCGGCTTCATCGGCGGCCTCGACTCGGTCGAATGCGCGCAGGCGGGGCTCGACGCGACGCGCCGCCTGGTCGGGGCGAACTTCGAGAAAATCCCCGGTGGCCACCTGTTCCCGATGGAGTCGCCCGCACTGGCGGCGAGCACCCTGGCTTCGATGGTGGGGCGCTTGCTCTCAGCGGGGGCAAAATAGCGTAAAATTCCGGGGATCCGCAGTCCCAGAATTATTTTCATAAGAAGCCCCAGCGATGACAATCAAAAGCGACAAATGGATCCGGCGCATGGCCGAATCGACCGGCATGATCGAACCCTTCTCGCCGGGCCAGGTGCGCGAGGCCGACGGCAAGCGCATCATCTCCTACGGCACCTCCTCGTACGGCTACGATATCCGCTGCGCCGACGAATTCAAGGTGTTCACCAACATTAACAGCACCATCGTCGACCCGAAGAACTTCGATTCGAACTCCTTCGTCGATATCAAGAGCGATGTCTGCATCATCCCGCCGAACTCGTTCGCGCTGGCCCGCACCATCGAATACTTCCGCATCCCACGCAATGTGCTCACCGTCTGCCTGGGCAAGTCGACCTATGCGCGCTGCGGCATCATCGTCAATGTGACGCCTTTCGAGCCAGAATGGGAAGGCTACGTGACGCTCGAATTTTCCAATACGACGCCGCTGCCGGCCAAGATCTACGCCGGCGAAGGCTGCGCCCAGGTGCTGTTCTTCGAGAGCGACGAAGTTTGCGAGACGTCCTACAAGGACCGCGGCGGCAAATACCAGGGCCAGGTCGGCGTGACCCTGCCAAAAGCCTGATTTTCGGCGTGGGCGCTTGCGCCCACCGTCCCTTTTGGTTTATCCTAATAGTTCGAGGTCTAACTATTAGCGATAAAATAATATGCTGTCTATCGAAGAACGCTTTTCCATGGGCCTGCACACGGCGGCCCGTGCCTGGCGCCAGGCGCTGGACCGGCGCCTGAAGCACCTCGGTGTCGGCCAGGCCAGCTGGATGGCCATCGCCATGGTGGCCAAGTCGAAGCAGGCGCTGGCCCAGAACGAGCTGGCCAACCTGCTGGGCGTTGAAGCGCCCACCATGGTGGCAATGGTCGACCGCCTGGTCAAGCTGGGCCTGGTGCGGCGCGTCGCCTCCGAGACCGACCGCCGCGTCAAGCAGATCGTGCTCACCGACGATGGCCTGGCCCTGTACGCCAAGGTCAAGACGGAAGCCGACGCCTTCCGCGTGCAGCTGCTGCGCAAGGTGGACCACGAACACCTGCGCGTGGCCGCCGACCTGCTCGAAGCCTTGAGTGCTGCCTGCGAATCGATGTAGCCATGGAGATGACAGCCCAGCGCCATCGCATGATCACCATCTCGATCATGCT